>CALMRM010000293.1:58978-67423 GCA_937871605.1 uncultured Terriglobus sp.
CCGCCGCCTTGGGGCCGTAGGCGAGGGTCAGCTTGCCGCTGCCGTTGAACGTGGTGGTTCCGGCAGTGGAGTTGTACACACCCGACTGAAAGGTGTTGACGTTGTTGGAGGCGTTGGGCGTCTGCACACCGGCGGCCAGGTAGCTAGCGGAGAACGTGTCGGCTTTGCTGTAGACAGGCAGAAAGGCGGAGAAAAGCAGGCCGAGAGTCGCGGCCAGCACGGTGTTGGAAAGACGCATGGCAGATCCAAAGCGTCGCACCCGTCTTTCCCCGCAAGAATCGTCCTGCGTGGCCGGACCCCAATGCGCCGTCAGTGATATATGAGTCACGGAAAGGGCCGTCCGGGCTCACTAGCTGCATCGGCCCTGCCGGAGGCTTGTGTGAACAAAGTGCATCGGAACGGGGCACGCTGAGCCGTAACCGAGGTGTATCACATCAAACACTTCCTGCATGAACGCCGTTGAGGCCAATAGGGAAGCTCTGCGCGGTACTGCGCGGCCACCCTCTTCTGTTCTCATGGACACGCACGAGGGACACTGAAGCGCATGGCAGAGCAGACAGTACAGGCATCCGCACTCAACGGCGACGACGTGTATCGCAAAATCAGTCTGCGACTGATCCCATATATCTTCGTCCTCTACATCCTGGCGTACCTGGACCGCGTCAACGTCGGGTTTGCAGCGCTGGAGATGCGGCGCGACCTGCACCTGAGCGCCACGGTGTATGGCACAGGCGCGGGCATTTTCTTTCTAGGCTCGTCCATGTTCGACCTGCCCAGCAATCTGTTGCTGGGCCGCGTGGGTCCACGCAAGTGGATTGCGCGCATCATGATTTCCTGGGGCCTGATCGCCACCGCCATGATGTTTGTGAAGGGCGCACACTCCTTCTACGCAATGCGCTTTTTCCTGGGCGTCAGCGAGGCGGGCTTCTTCCCGGGCATGATCCTGTACCTGACCTACTGGTATCCCACGACGAAGCGCGCGGAGGCCGTAGCCCGCTTTATGACGGCGACCTCCATTGCGGGTGTCATCGGCGCCCCGCTGTCGGCTGCCCTGCTGAAGCTGGAAGGCGTGCTGAACCTGCACGGCTGGCAGTGGCTGTTCCTGGTGGAGGGCATTCCTACCTTCCTGATGGGCATTTCTGTGCTGTTCTACCTCCATGACCATCCCAGGGACGCGCCATGGTTGAGCGATGGCGAGAAAAAGTGGTTGGAAGAAGAACTGGAACGCGACCGCACCGCGGGTGGCGCGCAGGAGCACCACAACCTCAAGGACGCGTTCAAGCTGCCTATGGTGTGGGTGCTGGCCGGCATCTTCTTCCTGAACCAGATTGGCATTTATACGGTGAATCTGTGGATGCCGCTGATCCTGAACAGCCTGCGCAGCGGCGCCGGCAAGGCGGCCGGTGCGGCGCAGACGCTGAACGCCGGTGATGCCAGCCTGGTGGCTCGCTATGCCGCCCTGCCCTACCTGGCAGCAGCCATTTTTGGCGTGCTCATCGGCTTTACCAGCGACAAGACGGGCGAGCGCCGCTGGCACATTGCAGGGTGCTTTCTGCTGAGCGCCGTGGGCTTTGTACTGGCCGCACTCACGGGCAGCTTCCCCTTCGGCGTGGGCGCGTTTACGCTGGCAGCCATGGGGCTGTGGAGCATCATGGGGCCATTCTGGGCGCTGCCCACCCGCGTGTTGGGCGGGCAAGCGGCGGCGGGCGGCGTGGCCATCATAACCATGGTGGGCGGCCTGGGTGGCTTCACCGGGCCATACCTCACGGGCCGCCTGCGCGACGTGACGCACGGCTTCGCGGGCGGCCTGTACGCCATCGCGGGCACGTGTGTGCTGGCGGCGCTGTTATGCACGGCGCTCAAGGCGCCTGCGCGCGAACAGCGGTAACGAGTCCGTTACACTGAAACGCAGCATGTCTACAGCCGTCGAAGCATCTCCAGCGCTCGAACTGAAGCCAGGCCACCGGCCCTTGCCGCTGCGCCGCCGCTGGAAGGCCGCCACACGCCGTCTGCGGGAGCTGCGTGGCATTGCGGGTGCGCTGCTCTCCACCGGGCACCCGTACATGGCGCAGATTGTGCCGGTGCGCCGCTGCAACCTGGCCTGCACCTACTGCAACGAGTACGATGACCACTCCGCCGCTACCCCCATTGACGAGATGCTGCGCCGCATCGACCACCTGGGCCGTCTCGGCACCACGGTCATCACCATCTCCGGCGGCGAACCCCTCTTGCACCCGGAGCTGGACCAGGTCATCGCTCGCATCCGCAAGACAGGCGCGCTGGCGGGCATGATCACCAATGGCTATCTGCTCAACAAGGAGCGCATTGAGCGGCTGAACCGCGCCGGGCTCGATCACATGCAGATTTCCATTGACAACGTCATGCCCGACGACGTGTCGAAAAAGAGCCTCAAGGTGCTGGACCAGCGGCTGCTGTGGCTGGCGGAGTTTGCAGATTTCCACGTGAATATCAACTCCGTGGTGGGCGGCGGCATCGCCAACCCGCAGGACGCCTACACCGTCTCCCGGCGCGCGCTGGATCTCGGCTTTTCCAGCACCATCGGCATCATCCACGACGGCAGCGGTCAGCTGAAGAGCCTGGGCGGCGAGGTGCGCGAGGTGTGGGAGCGCGTGCGCAAGCTGACTCGCCGCTCGTATTCGCGCTTCAACGGCTTTCAGGAGGCCATCGCCAACGGCATGCCCAACGAGTGGCGCTGCCGTGCCGGTGGGCGCTACCTGTACATCTGCGAAGACGGCCTGGTACACCTGTGCTCGCAGCAGCGCGGCTACCCCGGCGTGCCGCTGGCCGAGTACACCACCGCAGACGTCAAGCGTGAGTTTCACTGGGAAAAGGGCTGTGCGCCCAACTGTACCATCAGTTGCGTGCACCAGGTCAGCTACATCGACCACTGGCGCGCGCCACAGGTGCCCCATCCGCCCCGCCCAAAGCATCCACAGGCGCACGGCGATCTGGTGCAGATTAGCTAGGCGCCGCGTCATCCTGAGCGCTGCCCTGTCATCCTGAGCGCAGCGAAGGATCCCATGACGCTACGGCTGCCGTTGACGCTGCAGCTTTTTCGCGCAAGAATTTCCAACCACCCATGCCACTTCCATCCGTGCAGGGATCCTTCGCTACGCTCAGGATGACAGCCATGATACGGAAGCAGATGGCCAAACCTGCCCTGCCGTGACGCGCACGGTTTGCGCTCCCTCATGCGACGCCGTTCCCCGAAGCAGCGTCTGAAGAACGACGGAGGAGACGTATGAAGCACTTGCACACAGGGTTGCTGCTCGCAGCGATGGCCATGGGACCAGCACTGGCGCAAACAGCCCAGACAACCCCGGTTCCCGCAACCGCAGGCACCGCTGCCAGCAAAGATCAGCAGAAGGAACTCAAAAAGCAGGAAGACGCCAACAAACAGCAGGCCAAGTCTGCCAAGGCGCAACGCAAGGCGTTGAAGCAGGAGGACAAGGCAGCCAAGGCAGCCAGCAAGGCGAACGCAACACCCGCACCGCAGGAGTAGCGCATGAAGCACATTGTCACCGCAGCAGCACTTAGCCTCACACTGGGCCTGGGTACCCTTGTTATGGGCGCGCAGCAGACCAATGAGCAGACACGCAAGGACGCCGACGCCCAGGCCAAGGCCGACCGTAAGGCCAGCAAAGCCCAGGCCCACGCGGACAAGGAAGCTCACAAGGCTCTGAAGAGCAACAAGGTCAAAGACGCGGCACGCGCACAGGACAAGGCAGACGATGCGGCCGCAAAGGCGAACCCGCAGTAGCGCAGTTCAGGGCAGACACGAAGGCACGGCTTGGAGCCGTGCCTTTGTGTTGACGTACGACTCCTTGCGAGACGCGATGCGCAGGTGCTACTCCGGTCCTACGACTTCTTGTGGGCTGCGGTGCGCACCGGTGTCGCTGTTGAACCTGCCGTCTGCTTCTCTGCACCTTCCACGATGGAATAAATCCGGTTCACGTCGTTGACGCCTGGACCCTGACCCTCGCTACCGCTCACAATCTGCCATTTGTTGTTGGTCGCCACCACAATGGTGGGCGTGCGGGTCACGTTCAGCTTTTCGCCCAGCGCGTAGTCCGCATGTACCTCTGCGGCAAATTTGCCGCCCGGGTCGACCACAAATGGCATCTGCTGGCCGTGTGCTGCCATCCACTTGCGGGTGTACTGCTGCAGATCGTCCTTGCTGGCGATGGCGGGCTGCTGCTGAAACACGTCGGTACGGTACTGGTCGGCGAGCTGTGGGCTGACTTTATCCTGCAGGTAGCGGGCAAAGATGGCCGCATCCCTGCTCCAAACGTGGATGTTCAACGGAAAGTCATAGTGCACGATCGGCACGTGCGTCTGGGCCGACACCTGCTTCAGAATCGGGTGCGCATTGCGGCAGGCCGGGCACTCCAGGTCGAAGAACTCAATGATGGCCACCTTTTGCCCGGGTGGCGGCTTCAGCATGGAGGTGTCGCGAAAGGTCGAGGGATCGGGCGTGCCGGCGAACTGCGCCCGCGCCACGGCGGAACCGCAGAGGGCAAGGGCGGCAACGGCCGCAAACAGGGTGCTGCGCTTCAGCATGGTGAAAGTCTCCCGGCGGCTGCAGTCTCGCTGGACCGGATCGCCTGCTTGCATAGTATGACGGAGCGGCGCAGGCGTGGTTAGGTACAGCGCGCAGGCCACACTCCAGACCCGCCGGCGGCTGCACCCTTCGCCTCCAGCACATTTTCCGCAACCACGCCCTCCCTGGGGGAATCAGACTTGCAGACGGAACAGTTCAGGGGCAGACGAAACACTTGCAAGGTAAACGGCACATTCTTCGATCCGCAGTGGCAGCCACCATGTTGGTACCGGCGCTGCTGCATGCGCAGGAGACTGCGCCCGCCCAGCCGGTGGCCCCTCCACCCACGCCCGCGATTCAAACCGCGCCTGCCGTACAAAAGCAGCCGCCCATTGCGCAGGCGCTGACCCTGCCGGAGGCACCCGCACCGCAGACCGCGTCGCCCGCTGTGGTGGCAGCGCTCCGTGCCCAGGCACCCCGCGATCTCCATCACGGCGTGACCACGCCCATCTCCACGGGCCAGCCGCTGCAGCTCTCGCTGGATGACGCCGTGCGTCTAGGCCTGCAGTTTAGCCTGACCGTCGCTGTGGACGAGCAGAACCAGCGGCAGGTGAGCGGCCTGCGGCTGACAGCGCTGAACGCGCTCATTCCTAGCTTGACGGCCTCCGCGGAAAGCGACACCAAAGAGATCAACCTGGCTGCAATGGGCTTCAATGCGTCTGTGATCGCACCTCTGCTGCCACCCGGCGTCACGCTGCCCACCATTGTCAAGGTCGACACCACCAGCGCTCGCATGAGCCTGAACCAGCAGCTCTTCAATCTGCCCGCATTCGAGATTTACAAGGCCGCCAAGGTTCAATCAGAAATCACAAAGTGGAACACCCTGGGTGACCGCGGGCAGATCGTGCTAAACATTGCCAGCCAGTACCTGCGCGTGTTGGCCGATACTGCGTCCATCACCAACGCGGAGTCGCAACTGGTGGCTGACCGTGAACTGGAGCGCCAGTCGCAGGCCCGCAAGGATGCAGGGACCGGCACCAACCTCGATCTGATTCGCGCAGTGGTGGAGCGCCAGAATCGCGAGCAGCAATTAATCGCCAGCACCGGCCAATTTGAAAAAGACAAAATCATGCTGAACCGCCTGATGGGCCTGGCTGCCGACCAGCCGCTGCACCTGGTGGATGCGGTTCCCTACCACGAACTGGATGCATTGCCGTTGGACGAAGCCAAGCGCGTGGCCTATCTGCGCCGCAAGGACCTGCTTTCACTGCAAGCTCAAGTGCACTCTGCTGAGCTGCAACGCCGCGCCGTGGCGTATGAGCGGCTGCCGGTGTTGAAGACCACCGGCTACTACGGTGTACAGGGTGTCACGGACACATCCAGGTATCACGGCATCTTTAGCGCGCAGGCTGGCCTTGACTTTCCCATCTTTCAGGAAGCGCAACTCCGCGGCGATCGCGAAGTAGCCGACGCCCAGCTCAGTTCCCTGCGCTCGCAACTGGGCAGCCTGCGTTCCGACATCGAGCAGCAGCTGCGGTCTGCCATGCTCGACATCACCACTGCAGACCAGCTCGTCCGCGATGCCACCAGCAACGTGAACCTGGCTGCAGACACGTTGGGCGACACGCAGCAACGCTTCCGTGCCGGTATCGACGACAACCTGCCGGTGGTGCGTGCCCAAGCCACGCTGGCCAATGCGCAGGCGCAGCTGGTCTCGTCGCTGTACCAGTTCAACACGGCTAAGCTGCAGCTGGCGCGCTATACCGGCGTGCTCGAGTCGCAGTACGACAGCTACCTGGGTGAATAGCAGGACGCTTCAGGCGCGTGTGTCACCATAGAAGCAGGCATGGCAACCGCACAGGCAAGTGAGGCCCCCGGCCGACAACGTCCCTCCCTCAACTCTGAGGGGACCGAGGGCGCGGCATTCTCCTCGCGCAACTTTCGTCGCTACCAAATCGCACGGCTGCTGGTGATCTTGGGGGCCGAGGCACAGTCACTGGCGGTCGCCTGGCAGATCTACCAGATCACCCACTCTGCCCTCTACCTGGGCTACACCGGCCTGGCACTCTTCCTGCCCGGCATCTTCTTTGTGCTGCCTGCCGGGCACGCTGCCGACCGGTACGACCGCAAGCGCATTATCCTGATCTGCTATGTGGTGCAGGCGTTCTGCACGGCTCTGCTGCTGTATCTGGCGTTGCGTGGCACCCGGCATGTGCTCTGGGTGTACGCCATCCTGTTTCTCATCGGCAGTGGACGCGCCTTCTCCGGCCCAGCCAGTTCGGCTATCCAGCCACAACTGGTGCCCAAGGGCGCCTTCGTCAACGCCATGACCTGGGGCTCGGCCATTTTTCAGACCGCCAACATCATGGGACCCGCGCTTGGCGGCCTGCTGTTTGCCATTCCGCTGTTTGGCGCGCTGCAACATTGGTCTGGAGCGCCGCTGGTGTATGTGGTCACCCTGGCTACGATGCTGAGCTTCATCGCTCTTGTCAGCACCCTTCGCCCCAGGGCTGAAGTCACTGTCAGCAAAGCATTTAGTGTCTCCACCATGCTAGCCGGAGGGCGCTATGTGCGGCAGGCCAAGCTCTTGCTGGGATCGATCTCGCTGGACATGTTTGCCGTGCTGCTGGGCGGCGCGGTGTCGCTCATGCCCATCTTTGCGCAGGACATCCTCCATGCCGGGCCGCGCGGCCTGGGCATCCTGCGGGCGGCCCCCGCCGTGGGTGCGCTGACCATTTCGCTGTACCTTGCGCGCCGCCCGCTGAAGCACCACGCAGGCAAAATCATGCTGGTGGCTGTGGGTGTATTTAGCGTGGCGACCATCGTCTTCGGCCTGTCTAAATCGCTGCCTCTCAGCCTGTTAGCGCTCTTTTTCATCGGCGCCAGTGACAATGTGTCCGTCATCATTCGCCAAACCATTCTGCAACTAGGCACGCCGCCCGAGATGCGCGGCCGCGTTTCCGCCATCAACTGGCTCTTCCTTGGCGCCAGCAATGAGTTCGGCGAGTACGAATCCGGCCTGACCGCCCACTGGTTCGGCACCGTGCGCGCGGTGGTCTACGGCGGCATCGGTTCGCTGATGGTCACCGGCCTGTGGAGCGTCTTCTTCCCCGCGCTGCGTGACGTGGACACCCTTGACGCGGAGTCGCTCCTTGCCGCCAACCGGACCTTCGCTGAATCCGAGCCGGTGAATTAGCCTTTCTGCTGTTCTAACGCACAAAAATAGGCTTGTCTGCGCACAAATGGGCCGCGTTTGCACGTAAGAACGCCTGTTTTGTGTGCAGGAACGCACAGTTCAGCACGCAAAACATGTGCCGTTCAGCAACCAAATACGCTCTTTTATGTACATCTGAGGCGACAAAGGCAGTCAGAGGGCAGCAACGTGGTCTAGTATGCCGTTGCACACCCCGGGGAGTGCCTTCATGATGCGAACCACCCTAACCCTTATGGGAGCCATGCTGCTCCTGCCCGCGGCTTGCCTCTGCCGACACCACCTTCACCCTGACCGGCGACCTGACCAACGGCGGCACCTTCAATGGCCAGCTCCTGATTCAGAGCGGCGGCCTCACCCACGTGTCGGGAACCTACACCAACGGCTCGTATTCCTTCACGCTGCCCGCCAGCTATCTGGGCGAGGACCTGAACGAGGGCAACTTCTTCCTGATCGACATTTTCCCGGTACCTGCGCCGCAATTTGATCTTTTGCTGTATATTCCTACGACGAACATCCTCACCTACCAGGGCGGCAGCCTGTGCGCGCTCTACAACAATGTCTGCGCGCCGGGCGTGTACAGCCACTACCAGGACCCAAGCCTCGCCTATCCCGCCAACTTCCTGCACCTGACCGCGACGGCCATCTCACCTACGCCCGAACCGTCGTCGCT
>CALMRM010000294.1 GCA_937871605.1 uncultured Terriglobus sp.
CGCGAAAGGTGGCGTTTTACTCAGGTTCGAGGCAGGCGCCGGGGCTGCTGTGCCGTTGACCGGATGGAGTACGGCATCGGAGTTCGCTGTGCCGCAGTCGCTCGGTAGGCTGGTACGCCTGCAGCGTGCAGTGTTCCACGTAGAACACGATGCTGAGTGAAGTGGCCTGCCGTGTGTGACAGTGTCGGCTTTGGCGTAGGTGGCCAGAGCCATGGAACCTGCGTGTTCCACGTGGAACACTGCTAAGCTGAGCCAGGCACCATGGGCAAGATCATCGCAGTCGTCAATCAGAAGGGTGGCGTGGGCAAAACCACCACTGCCATCAACGTGGCAGCTACGGTTGCCCTGCACGGCTTGCGCACGCTGCTGGTGGACTGCGACCCACAGACCAACGCAAGCGGCGGCCTCGGGATTGCCCGCAACTCTGCCTCCATCTCCACCTACGATGTGCTGCTGAATGAATCGAGCGCAGCAGACGCAACCACCTCGACCACGGTTCCGCTGCTCGACCTCATTCCGGCCAGCAAAGACCTGATCGGGGCCAACTTCGACCTTCAGGGGCAGCCAGAGCGCGAGTTCCGGCTGCAGCAGGCCCTTGTACCCGTTCGCGAACAGTACCCGTTTATCTTTCTCGACTGCCCGCCTGCACTCGACCTGCTGACCCTCAATGCGCTAGTGGCTGCGGATACCCTGCTGGTGCCTATGCAGGCGGAGTACTTCGCGCTGGAGGGCGTATCGGAGCTGGTCGGCACTCTGGATCGCGTGGCCGCAGCCTTCCAGCCAAATCTTGCCCTGGAAGGCGTGGCGCTGACCATGTTTGACCCGCGTACGTCACTGTCACAGCAGGTTGCGGAGAACCTGCACGACTTCTTTGGTGAGAAGCTGTACCGCACCACCATACCGCGGAACGTCCGTGTCGCAGAGTCGCCGAGCCATGGACTGCCCGTTGTGCTATACGACCCAAAATCGCGCGGCGCAGACGCTTACTTTGACCTTACGCGCGAGCTGTTGCAGGCAACTGGGTATCGTGTTCTGAAAGGTGAGCCCACGGGAACGCTCGCAAAAACAACGACCACTGCATCGGCGGCCTGAGTGCCGCAGGAGACCTCACGTTGCAAACCCCTGCACCCACCACTGAGAAGCGTCGCGCCCTGGGTCGTGGCCTAGAGGCCCTCCTGCCTGCCAAGCCACACACTCTTGCAACACCAGCGCGCGACGATGCCAATCCTGCTGGCCGTCCGCTTGAAATTGAAATCGGCCAGATCGAGCGCAATCCGTACCAGACACGTACCCGCTTTGATGAGGAGGCTTTGGAGGAGCTCTCCAGGTCTGTTGCCGCCACGGGCGTTGTTCAGCCGGTTGTAGTCCGGCGGCTTGCTGGCGAGCGATATCAGCTGATCGCTGGCGAGCGTCGATGGCTCGCCTCGCAGCGTGCCGGCAAAACAACGGTGCCGGCCATCGTTCGAGAGGTTTCGGACGAGCAGGCGATGGAGATGACCATTGTCGAAAACCTGCAGCGGGCAGACCTCAATCCCATGGAACAGGCTCGCGCATACGAGCGTTTGGGCCGTGAGTTCAAGCTAACGCAGGAGCAGATGGCCAAGCGCACCGGCAAAGACCGTGCGTCCGTGGCCAACTTTCTACGGCTGATGAAGCTGCCAGAGGCGGTACAGGGTCGTGTCGAAAGCGGGGAGCTGTCCTTTGGGCATGCCAAGACACTGCTGGCGCTGGAGACCGCCGAGCAGATGCTGGCCGCCGCACAGAAGGTGGCAGTGCTGACCATGAGCGTGCGCCAGACGGAGAGCTATGTCAAAGGGTTGCTGGACCCGGAACGCAAGCTGGGCAAGCTGGAACAGGACAAGCCGAAGCTCGACCCAAATGTGCGCGAGGCTCAGCAGGAGCTGCAGCGCGTGCTGGGCCTCAAAGTGAAGATCGAGGACGTTGAAGGCAGAGGCCGCGTCATCATCGAATACAGCAACCTAGACGACTTCGATGCGCTCATGGATGCGCTGGTCTGACCCTGGTTCGCAAGTTCCACGTGGAACAATTTACCTTGGGCCGACTCCGCGCGAGTGATACTAGATCAGCATGCAAGCTTCTGCGTCTGAGTACCGTCATCGCTACCTGATCCATGGCCTCATTTATATTTTGGGCTTCGCTGCCCCCTGGACTGTGCTCCTTCCACCACCGTACCGCGCCCCCGTGTGGTCGTTCGTGCAAAACCACAGCACCTGGTTCCTGATCGCGAACTCGCTGTCGAAGCCTCTGTATACCGCCTTTGCAGCGTACTGGAACGTGCTGCTGGTCGTGCTCATTCTGTTTGCGGCTGCGGGGGCGTGGCTACGCACCTGGGGCGCGGCCTACCTGGGTGCATCCACGGTCCAACGTGGGGGTATGGTGGGTGACCGCGTGGTGGCAGATGGCCCCTACCGCTTTGTGCGGAACCCGCTGTACCTTGGCACGCTGCTCAACTCTGTCGCGCTTGCCTTCCTAATGCGGCCGGAGGCGGCACTGCTCACCATGGCGCTGCTCACCGCAGTTCAGTTGCGATTGATCGGGCGGGAGGAGCCGTACCTGGGTGAGCGCCTAGGGGAGCCGTATCTTGAGTATCTAAAGACGGTGCCGCGCCTCATGCCGTCGTTGCGGCCAAGAGCCGCAGCGGGTGCGTATCGGCCCGACTGGAAGCAGGGAGTACTTAGCGAGGTGTATGTCATCGGCACGGCCATCACGCTGGCACTGGTGGGCTGGTCGCGCGGCTTTGGCTGGGAAGGCTCTGTGGTGCGCGTGATGCAGGGCATTCTGATTTCGCTGGGCCTGTCTGTGATGGCCCGCGCGTTCATCCCAAAGGCGACGTACTAAATGGCTGTAGAGACAGAAGGGCAGCCGAGCGACGTGCACGCGGCTGCCCTTCTGTCTGGTTCGCTAAGCTGACTTTTTGGCTGGGGCTGCCTTGACCGGTGCGATGGCATCCTTGGCGGACTTGGACACGCGGAACTTGACCACGGTCTTGGCCTTGATCTTGATGGCCTCGCCCGTTTGCGGATTGCGGCCGGTGCGCGCCTTGCGCTCTGCCTTGACCAGCTTGCCGATGCCGGGAATGGTGAACTCGCCGTTCTTCTTGGTTTCCTTTACGGCGGTTTGTGCCATGGTGTCGAAGAACTGCGCCACCTGCTTGGTGGGCAGCTCCATCTGCTCGGCCATGCTGCGGATCAGCGCGGTCTTGGTCAATCCTTTTGCCATTGTGCTGTGTTGCTCCTTTGAGTTCGTTTCGGCTGCTGAAGCTCCGCCCACCGTGCCGTGCGGAGCTTTGGGCTCCGCAGAGAATTACCCAGTGTTTATGCGGGTTTTAGCAACCGTTCCGCATATCACGATGGACCCTTACCTGACGGATGTCAATGCGGTAGCGCCCGTTTTCCTCTGAAAATCGCGTATTTCCCAGCAAGAGGTGCCAAATGAGGTTCAAACCCCGTTGCTGGCGCACTCTAAACGGTGGCAAGCTGATCCAGCCTGCAGCAGGACGCGCGCTTCAGCATGGCACCAGGCTGCTGTACAGCTACTGCCCAGGCTCGCTCAGAAGAGCGACTTGCGAGGCTTTGCCGCTGCCAGCAATGGGGCATTCAGCAACCGCACAACGGGGGCTGCGCTGCGAAATCGCTCCACCACGGCGTCGGGCAGGTGTGGCTTGGTTGCCAAGTCACCTGGCAGGGACACCGAGAGTGCCCACTGGCGGCACAGCAGCAGATCGGCAGCGGGGTCATCCGGTTGAAAGCCCTTGGGCATACGCGTGAGCGGATGGCTGTCAAAGTCAGGCAGCAGCAAGCGGCGCTGTTGGTCGGCCAGCAGCGTGCGCAGTTCCGCGTGGTGCCGCTGCAGATGGCGGCGGACGGTCAGCAGTTGGTCTGGCTGCGGCTGATAGACCCCCGCCGCCACAATCACCGCATCGGGCGACACCTGCGCGTAAAAGCCGCCGCCACTGGTGCGCACCTGCGTGGTGGTGGACCACCAGGCACCTACGTGCGTTTTGTACGGTGCCTTGTTCTTGGAAAAGCGAATGTCGCGATAGATGCGCAGAGCAGCTTTACGCGCGGGCTTGACGTAGTCCGGTGCGAAGCCGGCCAAGGCTTCGTTCACCTCGTCGAGCAGCGCGAGCCACGGTGCCTGCACGTCACGTTCAAACGTGGCCTTGCGCTCGTTGAACCAGTCGCGGTCGTTGTGCGTCTTGAGCTGCTTGAGATAGCGGATACCTGCGGGTGAGAAGTGGGTGGGCATCAGTCAGCAGTCATCCTGGCATTTAACGACAGCTCATCCCTTGCGCTCCAATACGTCCACCCTGCTCTCCAGACGGGTCACGATCTTGAAGAACTCACGCATGTCGTCTTCCATACGATCCAGACGAGCTTCTACCTTGTCAAAGCGCTTGTCGATGCTTTCGAAACGCCTTTCGAAGCCGTCCAGCCGCCTGTTCAGGTCGGCCTTGAACTCAAACAGCAGACGGTTGTTGAGCAAAATGCCGACCAGTACGGTGAGGCTGGGCACACCGATGGCGAGCAACAGCTGTGTGTTGTTCATTGCAGCAGCCTCCCCGGCCATCATACCTCGCTTTCGAACTGTCACAGGCGGTACGCACTACCATAGATGCATCCATGCACATGCTGCTCCCGCGCCTGATCTTCGCCTGCACAGTTTCAATTTTCATCGGCCCGCTTCCTGCACAAACGCAAAGTGTCATGCAGCAGGCTCCGCTGGAGCAGGTGGTGCGCACCGCTGCGGACAAGAGCACGCTGGCCGCGCCGGGTCGTGCGCCGTTTCACCTCAAGGCTACGATCTCGGATGAAAAGGCGCACGATCCGCAGTGGAACGCGACTGTGGAGGAGTGGTGGCAGTCACCCACTGTGTACAGGCGCGAGTTCCACTCCGCGGAATTTGCGCAGACGCTGCTTGTTGTCGGCGGTCAGGTTGAGGAATATGACTCACGTGGGGCGATGCGCCCGGCGATGCTCGACTCTGGGGCCTCGGACACGCTTGTGTTTCCAGAGCTGCTGCGCAATCTGGCCACGGAACTGGTGACCCCGGTGCCGCGCTACGACCAGCTAGCGGCGCTGCACCAGACCATGCTGCCACCCGACGGCCAACCAGGCCAGCGTGTCGCCACATGGGAGATTCCTGGCAGCAACGGTACGGTACACAAGGCGATTCAGGCGTCGGTCGCAGTCTCGCGCGAGACTGGGCTGTTTACCTATGGCGGCGACCTGGACTGGGATGTGGCGCTGCACGACTTCGCCGACTTCCACGGGCAGCAGATTGCACGGCGACTGACGGCGCAGGCAGGCCAGGGACCGACGCTTACGGCGCGCGTCACACTGCTGGAGGACCTTGGCATGCAAATAGGACGTTTTCACGTGAAGCAGCCGACACCCCTGCGTCAGCAACTGCATGTCGTCGTGGTGAAGGAGGGAACCATGCGACAGTCGCTGGTCCACACCGTGACACCACAGTGGCCGGCGGGCACCAGGGCGGGTGCCATCGTGATGCGCGTGGTGGTAGATCGGACTGGGCAGGTGCGGTCGGTGGATGACTTTTACAGCGATGACCCGACTGCCCAGCCTGCCGCAGAAGCAGCGGTGCTGCAGTGGCGCTTTCAGCCAACCCTGGATCATGGTGCGCCCGTGCAGGTGATCTCTACTGTTACGCTGCCGCTGCCATGAGCAGCCGGGTTACTCGTCTAGCTTGATTTCGCGCAGGTCCACGGTGTTCCACTCGCCGTTCACGATGCCGGTGCGGATCTCCGCGGGCGTCTTGCCCAGGCGGGTCTGCTGGTAGGCGTACGCCGCTTCCTTCATGCAGGTGGCGCACACGGCACCATGGCTGCCCTCAAAGCAGGAATGGAGGCTTTTGTGGCCCATGGCCTTGCTGCACCAGCAGTAACAGGGCTGTTGATAGAGCACCTGCGGCACGGCGTCGGCCATGCGGTAGGCCGTGTGCTGATAGCTATGGGTGAAGTACGGGCCCGTGCGTTCGCTGTCCGGCAGCAACGCGGGAAGGGCACCGGTTGCAGCAGCCTTGTGGAAGGCCGGTATGGCAGGGTCGGCGGGCGTCCACTGTGCGGACGCGGCGACTGCCAGGGCCGCGGTCAGCAGCAGCCCCATGCCACGCCAGGCCTGTACGGCATTCGCCATGTCTGTATGCTACGCCTCCTTCCCATTTGCAACCGGCCCATGGCAGGACACAGCTTCGGCGTAGCGCCGCACCGGCGCGGCAGGGATAATGCGTGGAGCAGGTGTTCTCAAAGTCGCGCCGCCATGCGGCTGCCGAGGCACGGCCACTGTGGCTGCTAGCACTACACGACACGTCCAGAGAGCAGCTCTGTGCTTCGCCGTCTGCGTGCCTTGCCTGCTCACAGCAACAGGTACCCTGTAAGTTCTGGAGCGGACCTTGCCTGACGTGACATCCCTGAGCCCTGCCCTGCCGCACCGTCGTACGCGAACCTGGCTGCTGCTTACCCTGCTGCTGTTTCTCCTGGAGGTGCTGCCCTGGCTTTCGCATCGCTGGGTCACGGATGAGAGCTGGTATGCGGGCCCGGGTGTGACGCTATCGCAGGAGCACGGGCTCACTGACCCGGGTATGGGTCCTAACGACCTGGAGCACACCGTGGACGTGCGGCCACCCGGCACCGCTGTGGTCATGGCGGGGTTCTTTCACGTGCTGGGAACCACAGAGGTGGCGGCTCGCATGGGATCGGTGCTGGCGGGCGTCGCGCTGCCTGTGCTCCTGTTCCTGCTGGTGCGTGACGTGTTTGGCGACGTGCCTGCGCTGCTGTGCGCGCTGCTGGCGGCAACGGATAACTTCCTGGTCACTACGGCGCGAACGGCGAGGCCCGAGGCGCTGACAGCCTTCTGCATTGTGCTGGCCATGCTGCCGCTGAAGCGCTACTGGCGTACCGCGCAGTTGGGATGGGCGCTGCTGGCGGGGATGGTCATGGCGCTGGGTACCATGTTCCACATCACTCTGCTGGGCTTCATCGTGGCCTACGGTGTGCTGCTGCTGGTGCTGGATTACCGCGCGGGCCGCATGCCGGTGCGCGGCGTGCTGCTGTATACCGTGGGCTACCTCGCCGGGCTGCTGCCCTACGCTGCGTGGGTGCTGCGCATGCCTGGCGGGCTGGGCCGCAGGAGCTTTCAGTTTGAGTTCCTCCATCGCACGGCGGGTGCCGGCCTGCCGGCGCGCCTCTTGCAGGAGTTGCCGCGCTACCGGGACTACTTCGGCTTCGGCATGCTGCACGGTCATGGCCTGGCGGCGCTGCCGGTGCGCCTGCCCATTCCGCTGGTGCTGCTTGTGGCGACGTACCTACTGTGGCGCTACCGCCGCAACTGGTTTTACGTGGAGCTGCTTCTGCTGCTGCCGTCCATGCTGTGGCTGGTATACACGGTCAACAAGTCGTCGCGGTACCTGGCCATCCTGGCTCCGGTGACGGCACTGGTGCTGGCAGGTGCGGTGGCCGCGGTGTGGCAGCGGGCACGGCTGCGGCGCTGGGCAGTCATGGTGGTGTTGCTGGTGTGCTGTGCGCAGTTTGGAGCCAACCTCTTGCTGCTGAACGGGGCACGGCGAGCAAACTACCGCCAGGTCATTGCGCAGCTGAGCAGCGTCATTCCGCCGGGTGCGACAGCCTACGGGACGGTGACGTTCTGGTTCGGCCTGCGCGATCACCCCTACGTCTCGTCAGAGCGCACGGACCCGCTGCAGGCCGCGCGCGACTACGGAGCCAGGTACTTCATCGCGGGTGACCGCATGATGACGGAGGGCTCCGCGACCGATGCCGCGTACTACGTCCTGCTGCGGCAGCAGTTCGCACAGGTCGAGGCCATGAGCACGCTGGTGGGAGAGATCGATGACCCCTACTATGGCGATCTGAAGGTGTACCGGCTGCAGTAGGGGACTAGCCGATGGTTGCCGATACCTGTGTGTCGGGTGCGCCGCCCGAAGGCGAGGAGGGTACCTGCCGCTCCGGGTTGCGCTTGCGGCCAAAGCGCTGCAGCACGGCCACGCGCAGCGGCTCCTCAATCCAGTGGAAGCACAGGAGACCCACTGCCACCGCGGCAGCTGGCACCGTGACTGTGATCAAGGCACGAACCGGTGCAGTGTCCGGCAGGTGCAGTCGTTGCAGCAGCAGCTTGGACACCGTGAGTACAAAGCTTTGCAACAGGTAGATGGAGTAGGAGGCATCGCCCAGCCGCACCAGCAACCTGCTGTCGAACAGCTTCGATGTGACCGGGCCGGCCGTGTACAGACCGGTCAGCAGTATCATCAGCCCGGGAACCAGCAGCCAGAGCTCTGCAGACGGCACGTAGCACGCCAGCAGCAAGAGCGCCGCACCCGTGGCAGCAACGGCGTCGCTGTGTCGAAGAGTGCGGCCATGCAAGAGCCGGAACAGAACATAGCCGGCCAGAAACTCCGGCAGGATGCGCACGATCCCCAGGGTGTCCAGTTCCGTCCAGCGAACGTGGAACATGGGCTCAGCCAGACCCATGGCTGCCAGCAAGATGCACAACGCGGCGCATAGCCAAGGCGTGGAGACACGCCGCAGCCACACGAGCATGGGCACCAGCAGCACGGCATACGCAAACCACTCCGCGCTGACAGACCACGAGGGCACGTTCCAGCTCAGGTTCGAGGTCAGGCCGAATGCATGGAGCATCAACGCCGAGCACAGGGCCGACCACGCCGAGTACTCTGCGCCGGAGGTAAAGCGATAGTGCAGCGCGCGCAGCACCAGCACCATGACTGCTGTTGCGGCAAGCGTCAGAAGGTGTAGGGGGTAAATCTTGGCTAGACGCTGCACAAGAAACGCGCGGTACGCAGGCGGGTGGAAATGCCCCGGCATGCGGTCGGCGTACACCAGCGAGAGCACAAATCCGCTGAGGACAAAGAACAGGTCTACGCCAAAGTGGCCGTGTGCAATGACCTGCCCCAACCTGCCACGGACGGGGGTCGGCAGCACCTGCAGGTGAAACAGCACCACCCACAGCGCAGCAAAGCCACGCAGGCTGGTGAGCGCATCGATGCGACGCATGGGCGGCTAGCCCAGGAAGGCCGCAGCAATGGCAGCCGGACTCTGGTGCAGCAGCGTGTCGTTAAGGAAGAATGGCACCCGGCCGTCCTTGCCAATGCGCGCGAGGACATCTGCACTGGCCAGCCGTTGCTTTAACCCAGCGGCCTGCTGCGGTGTGGGTGTCACGTAGGCGATGTTGCTCTCGTTGGGGATGCGCTGCACGGTGTAGCCGCCTTGTTGCAGCTGGGCAAGCACCTCGTTCGCAGCGGCGCGCGCCCGGGTAAAGCGGTCGTTAAAGCCGTTCAGCGCCTCCAGCGCGGGCAGCGCGGCTACCCAGCCGTGATAGATGAGGCCGCCAAAGACGTGCCGCAACTCGCGTGCCTGCGCCACCATCGGCATGGGACCTGCCAGCACCGCGCCAAAGGGCGCTCGAAGCGCTTTGTACAGGGAGCAGTAGACCGTGTCGAACTGCGCGGCGGTGCGCTTGAGGTCGAAGCCGGGCGTGCCCGTGAGCATGAACGCGCGGGCGCCATCCCAGTGCATGCCGATGCCCTTGCTCTTGGCTAGGGCGCACACCTTCTCCAGCGTGGCGAATGGGACCGACTCGCCATCGTGCCGCCGAACCGGGCTTTCGATGGAGATGGCACCCACTTTGATTGGGTAGGCGCGGTGCTCCGCGTCGTCGATGGCTGCGGAGAACTCTTCCAAGGTGGGTGCGGCTTTGCCGGCTGCTATGGGCTGCATGGTCAGGCCGCTCATGATGCTGGGCGCGTCACTCTCGTCGGCATACAGGTGGCTGTCCGTCTGCACAATGACGTGTCTGTGCTCGCCGCACAGGATGCGCACGGCCAGGTTGTTGGCCAGGGTGCCTGTGGGCAGAAAGCAGCAGTCTTCCTTGCCCAGCATCCCGGCGAACTTCTGCTCCAGCTCGGTGACAGCACCACCGGCCAGGTAGTTGTCCGCCTTCAGGTCGTGCTTCTGCACGGCCTCGGTCAGCACGCGCAGGTAGTCGGCCTGCGAGACGGGTGCCGCATCGCCTGCCAGGAAGACAGTCCTGGCCGTGATGGGCATGGCCGCGACTGGCGAGGCAGCAGCAGGCGGCCTGGAACCCTTCTCGGAAGGCGGCGGTGCCGGCTGGTATTGTTGCGCCAACAGCGTGGGCAGAGCGGCCTGCGCCATGGCCAGGGCGGCTGCGGCACTGGGCGCGGTGCCCAGCAGAAACGATCTCCGGTTTACCTGGGCCGTCATAGAGTCCTTGAAAACTAGCTCACTTGGATAGCGTCAACGGGTTCGCGAACCCTGTCATGTCCTGTAAAGCAGAAGGATACACACGAGCCTAGCAGTAACTGTCACATAGTAGGCAGACGCGTTGGCTGAACTCTGGGGATGATGCGGTGTACCACCTGCTTCACCTGAAGGGCGAGCTGCGACGACGTTCTGCGCTGAGGAGAGTTCTACGATGGCACACGGACACAACGAGGTTCAGGAAACGGATGGCACCTTTACCCTGCGCGATGCGCAGCTGGTGCAGGCCCCCATCGACCGGTGTTTTCAGCTGTCTTGCTCGCTGGAACTGGTGCACCAGGAGCTGGGCATGACCGCCGTTGGCGAGAAGAAGACAGGGCTGGTTACAGGCAATGACATTATTCGATGGGAGGGCTGGCAATTGGGCTTGAAGCACTTTCACGTGTCACACATCTCCGGCTTCGACTGGCCCGTGTTCCTTCAGGACACCATGCTGGATGGCCGTTTCAAAACCTTTCAGCACGACCACCACTTTCGCGAGGTATCTGCCAGAGCGCAGGGCTCTACATGGACGCAGCTGGAGGATGAGCTGCGCTTTTCCCTGCCCTTTGGCGTGGTAGGACGCATGGTGGCCCGGCGGATCATGGTGCCTCACATTCGCAAGCTGCTGCGCAGCCGCTTCGAGCGCATCCGGCGCATCGCCGAGGGCAACGACTGGCAGCAGTACCTGCCACCGCAGCCCTGCCCCACAACGTAGCAGAGCGCAGGCGCATCATCACGTGGGGTAAGGTAACACCATGAAAGCCATCCGCCTGCACGAGTACGGTCCAGCCAAAAACCTGAAGTACGAGACCAACGTGCCCGACCCAAAGCTGGCAGAAGACGATGTCTTGGTGGCCACGGCTGCTGCCGGCGTCAATCCGATCGACTGGAAGATGCGTTCCGGTGCCGCCAGGGAGCGGTTTCCGGTCACGTTCCCGGCCATCCTGGGCCGCGATGTGAGCGGGCTTGTGCGCGCAGTTGGCAGCAACGTGCAGGGTGTGGCCGTGGGCGACCGGGTGATGGCGCTGAGCACGGAGACCTACGCGGAGTTGGTGTCGGTCAAGGCCGCTGACCTGAGCCATGTGCCGGAAGGCGTGAGCATCACCGATGCCGCTGCACTGCCGCTGGTCATCTGCACGGGCGAGCAGCTGGTGCGCGAGGCGTGCGAGCTGCAGGCAGGGCAGTCGGTGCTGGTGACGGGCGCGCTGGGCGGCGTGGGCCGAGTGGCCGTACACACCGCCAGGAAGATGGGTGCCAAGGTCATCGCGGGTGTTCGTAAAAAGGACCTGGACCGCGCGAAGGAACTGGGCGTAGAGGCAGTCGCTCTGGACGATAAAGACGCGCTCGAGAGGCTGGGCCGCGTGGACGCCATTGCCGACACGCTGGGCGACAAGGTCACTACGCCGCTGCTGAACCACATTCGCCTGGGCGGCGTCTGCGGCACGGTGGTTACACCGCCGCCAGACTGCTCACTGCACCCGGAGATCAAGCTGAAGCGCATGGTGGCTCACCCCGATCCGGCCAAGGTCCGCGAGTTTACCGAGGACTTCCGCGACGGCACCTTCGTTCTGCCCATCGCACGCAACTTCCGGCTGGACGAGGCAGCAGAAGCGCAGAGCTTTGCCGAGGACGGTGGCGCGGGAGGTAAGGTGCTGC
This sequence comes from uncultured Terriglobus sp., assembly GCA_937871605.1. GTDB lineage: Bacteria > Acidobacteriota > Terriglobia > Terriglobales > Acidobacteriaceae > Terriglobus. Next base: position 11,990 of record CALMRM010000294.1, read on the forward strand.
TGCTGGTGGTGTAGGGCGATATGTCGCTTGCATTCCCTTATACTGTCGAGCAGCGGAGGTATGCATGGAAAAGTCGATATACCTCCGTATCGGCAACAGCAACAAAGTAGTATTGCCTGACCTCATCAGCTCTCTGAGTGGATTCCTGCAGCTACTACGTGACTTCGACGCGGCTGTTTCTGGGCAGTCTGCTGGTACGCAGCAGTGGGAGGTCACGTCTCTCACAAAGAATAGTTCTGTCGTTATTGGCGTAACGCCCTACACGAAGCCTCAAATGGACGATTACAGCGAGGCTATCGAGACAGAACTGTTGGAAAGCTCCTCCGCTCTCACCCACAAAAAGGAACGAACGGCCAAAATGTCCGACTCGGCACTGGTCGGCATCGGTAAGCTCGCCAAGTTGAGCAAAAAACTCGGCCCATCTGCAATCTTTATTCCGGCAAACGGACGACCTAAGCGTGAATCAGTCATCAGCGAATCGACAATGCGTATCGTTCAGGAGATGACTGGCGTGCAATATCAAGCGTTCGGCGCCATAAGCGGGGCCTTGGATGCAATCACCGTGCATGGGAAAAGCGAGTTTCGCATTTGGGATGAAGTTTCTGGGAAGGTCGTTCGCTGCAAATACTCTGACGATCTGGAGCCGCGCATCGTTAGGATGTTACGTAAAACGGTCACTGTATCCGGGATGATTTCCTCTAATGCTGTGGGGAATCCCATCTCAGTTGAAGTTGAGGATCTTCATGAAAAACCTGTGGATCATCAGTTACCGTCGATTCGACAGATGGCAGGTCTTATTAAGGACTACACGGGCGGCAGGCGGCTGAAAGACTTTCTGTCGGAGATTGCGGATGACTAATCGGCGCAAGCTCTACTGGGATTCAAACTGCTTCATTGCGTACATCAGTAGTGCCCACCCGTCCGAGGCACAACGCGCCTTAATCTGTGTCGATGTGCTTGAGAATGCCCAGCGGAACACAGTGGAGGTGTGGACTTCCGTGTTTAGTATTGCGGAAGTCATTCGCCGTAAACTTCCGCCTTCAAAGACCAAACCGTTGCCTCGTTGGACAAAGACCATTCAAGAGAAAGCTCCTGAAACACTGCCGCGTTTACAGGAGTTGTGGGACTTTCATACTCGAAAGACCGCAGGTACAAAGGCTCTTAAACCAGAAGAAGTCACCCAGCTGCAAGATATGTTCTCTTGGATTTTTCTTGGCAAAATACAGCTTGACGAACGTATAGCTCGTAAAGCTGTTTCTTTGTCTCAGAAGTATGGACTGAAGGCTCCGGATGCTATCCACGCGGCTTCGGCACTAGAACGTGGCTGTGATTGCATTCAAACTTTTGACACAGATTACAGTTCAATTTCTCACCTCATCTCCATTGAAGAGCCCTCACAAATCTCAGCCCAAAGTAGCTTTCCTGGAATGGGTACACCTTAGGCTTAAGTGTCAGCTGCTACGTCTGTACTATAGGGCTGCGCTAGTGTTGATTTCTCGCCGCGTGTAGCACGGTGCGTGCCGCCGCGCAGCCCGGCTAGGATCTGCTGCAGAAAGTCGTTGGCTGCGCCAGGGTTGTTGGGCAGGAACAGCGTATTGGTGCCGCTGCGAACGCCGATGTCTTTGAGCGTGTCGAAGTACTGCGTGAGCAGCACCAGCGCCATCACGTCCTCGGCAGTGGCGCCGGGCACGGCCTCGCGAAAGTGCTCAATGCTGGCGCGCAGGCCGTCGATGATGGCCTGCCGTTCAGACGCGATGCCCTTGCCCTGCAGCGCTTTGCTCTCTGCTTCGGCTTCGGCCTGCTTCACTTTCAAAATCTTTTCTGCCTCGCCCTTGGCCATGGCCGCCACCTGGCTGCGCTGCGCGGCATTGATGTCGTTCATGGCGGACTTCACCTTGGCATCCGGGATGATGTCCGTGACCAGCGCCGTAAGGATGTTGAAGCCAAACTCGCGCATGGTGGCATCCAGCTCGACCTTGACGGCGATGCTGATGCCACTCATCTGCTCGAACGTCTCGTCGAGCGTCAGCTTGGGCACGTGGCCCAGAATGCTGTTGAAGACGAAGCTCTCGATTTGCTTTTGGGGGCGCGACAGACGGTAGAAGGCGTCGAAGATCTTGTCGTCGAGTACCTGGTATTGAATGCTGACAGGGATCTGCACAAAGACGTTATCGCGCGTTTTGGTTTCCACCGCAAACTGCGCCTGCTGCACCTGCAGGTCGACAAAGAAGACGCGCTCCGCGTAGGGGATGAGCAGGTGGATACCCGGCCGGGCGACGCGGTGGAACTTGCCAAAGCGCTCCACCACACCTGCCTGCGAGGTGCGCACGGTGTACAGCGTTTTAAGCAGCGTGACGATAACAATGATGGCGACAATGAGCAGGAGAACGCCTGCCACTGGACCGAACGATCCATCCATGAGGAGCGGCCCCTCCGGACCGTAGACGAACAACGTAGTCCAACGATACGCCTGGCGCAGCAACAGCCTGAAACCGATGTGGCTTCAGGCCGTGGCTGCGAGCCCGCTGGCATTACTGGCCAGAGACGGCGTTGTCCTCTGCGTGCATATCCGGTTCGCGTGCGTCTGCAACCTGCAGCGTGGGTACCTCACGCTTTGGCTGCACGTTCGGAATGGGTGCGGGCGTTACGCCGATGCCGGGCTGCGTCAAGCGGCCAGGTACGCCAACCAGGGCGGTGTTCAGCAACCGGGCCGCCGTGCCGTCCTGCTCTGCCAAGTGGCTGCCACGGATAAAGGTGACCTGCTGTTCCCGGTCGGTCTGAAAGTCGACGTTGTGCAGCGCCGTGGCTGCCTGGCTGGTCAGGGCGGCCACGTCTTGCCAGCTGCTCTCGTCACAGACGATGAGAAAGTGCCAGCCGCTGGGTGCGCCACGACGCCGCACGGCCTCGCGGACTTCGGTCATCTTGGCGCGGCAGCTGGTCACCTCCGCCGGCGAAAGGTGGTCCAGGTCGCCACCCACGCAGAAGTGGGTTTGAGCGATGGCGGGAAGGGCGGCGGTGAGCAGGGCGGCAAACAGGTTCAGGGTGCGCGGCATAGAAAGGCTCCAGAAACGGCCAAGTGGTCTACCCCTGTTTTCGGCTGCCGCAGGCGTGCCATAAGCCCGTTTTGGCACTTTGCCCCCATTTAAGACAGGGCACATTCGCCTCGCTCCAATTCATGTCGCCTACACAGCTGCCGATGACTCAAGTAGCAGGGCCAGATTGGGAACAGTGACAGGACCCAGACTAGGAACGTCAATCTGGTTTAGCTAACCCGTTCGTATTCATTGATAGAAAGGAAGACTTCCTTTCCTATAGGCTGTGAGTAAGGCCGAATCTTTCGTAATCGTGTTGAGGTGGTATGCGTCTTCGACTGCTGGCAACGTCGTGTCTCCTGGTAGCGGTAAGCGCCGGCGGTGTAAAAACCCTGGCTGCCAGTCCGGATTGTGCTCGCTGGATTAAGGAATACCAGCAAGGCTTGGCCAAGCACGCAAGTGGTGCCAAACGGCACGTGGTGCGCGCGGCGCGGCACCTGGGCGTGGCCCGGGCGCACGTGGTGCATGCCAGCATGCCGGTCCATCGGTTGCGGCCGGCAAAACTCAGCCCGCAGGAAATGTTGAAGCGCTTCCGCGTGCTGTGCGGCGAAGACCTGCCGGACGACGCCGTACCGGTTTCGTTTGTGCCCACAGGGCTTGAAACGTTGTTGGTGCCGCCTGCGCTGCCCGCGGAGGACCTGCCGGTGACGAACTTCAGCCAGCCCGCAACGTTTGCACCTGGCGCCACAGCCCCTGCGCCGCAGGCAAGCAATCCGGGCACATTTGGCGGCAGTCCCAGCACTCCCATTGTCATACCGGGTGGCGGATCGCCGGGTGGCGGATCGCCAGGTGGCGGCGGTACGGGCCCTGGTACAGGCACAGGCACGCCGCCGACCGTTGCGCCCAGCGTGCCGGTGACAACCCCCTCGCCGGTTCCGGAGCCAAGTTCCCTGCTCCTGGTGCTGACGGCGGTTGCGGGCGCGGCTCCGCTGCTTCGTCGTCGCCTGTCCGCATAGATCGTTGCAGCATGCGATAGGGTGCCTGGCTCAGCCGGGCACCCTGTGTTGCGTGTGCCTTGCCTTGTCAAGGGGGTCCACTTCTGCTCGCGTCTCGCGTTTACAGCAGTTCTTCTGTCTGCACTGGAGCGACGCGGCGGCTCAGCCAGCCGTAGGTCAGGTTGACCGGGGCTGCCAGTGCGGCGGGGCATGACTCCACCAGCACGCGGAACCGTATCAGATCCTCCTGCTCAAACACGCGCAAGAGACCGGCTAGCAGCACAAAGGTCAGAACAGACAATGTGCCACCCAGAACAAACCCCACCAGCGGTGTGGTCCGCATGACACACAGGTAGCCCACCAGGGACGCAAACACACTGATGGCGACCACGCGGCCGAAAAACGACCAGGGCAGCCGCACGTGGTAGGTGCGGATGGCCATGGCCCACAGCGCACCCACACACAGCATCTGCGCAACGCCGCTGCCGATGGCAGCCCCCAGCGCGCCGTAGTGCGGAATCAGCACCACGGCGACCGCCACGTCGATGACGGACGCCACCAGCGTCGCTGAGATGAACAGCGACTGGCGCTCCAGCGTCTCGAACATGGTCTGTACGGGCGTCAGAAAGGCCTTTGCGATGCAGAGCATCGGTGCAGCCATCGCAACCGTGACCGCACCCGCGTACCGGTTGCCGTACATGGTTAACAGTGCAGCCCCGGCCAGCGATGTGGCAATGATGTGCAGCGGTATGGACGTGAGCCCCAGGTACCGTGCGGATGCGGCGGTGAGTGCGGGCAGCCGGGTGCGGTCGCGCCCAAACTGCGCAAACATGCTGGCCCCTGTGGCCGAAGCAAATACGGTCGGAAACACCAGGAGCCGCTCTGCAAGGCTGAAGGCGACCGAATAGAAACTGATCTGCCGGATGTCCGTGGAAAAGTGCTTGAGCAGCAACACCTCGGAACGGTCCCACACCACCAGGGTCAACAGCATGCCGGTCAGGCTCTGCAGGGCAAAGCTCCGCATGCGCAGGACAAGATCCGCAGGCACATCGCGCCCGGTCTTTGGCCACGCGTTCATACGCCACCACGTGGGTACAAAGCGCACCAGGAAGTCTGTCATCCGCATGGATAGCATGGCGGCAGCCACGCCAACCACGCCCCAATGCAGGACGATGGTAAGCAGCGTCGTGACAAAGAAGACGGCGGTAGACGCCACCGAGCCCGGCAGGTTGGCCGAAAGATCTTCCGTTGCAATGTTGGCAAAGGCTGAAACGCTGTTGACCATGGACGGCCAGATACTGAGCACCAGCAGGATGCTGGCCAGCCGATACTCCGGCTGCACATCGCGCAGCACCCATAGCAGCGCGCCCCCCGTGGCCACGGTGGCGGTCGCACACTGTGCCAGCATGGTCATGCGGTACACATGGAGCGCTGCCGCACGGTCGCCGCTACCCAGAAACTCCGCCATGAATTTTCGCGTCGTGGACGGGATCCCGAGGGCGCCCAGCGAGCTGCAGATGTTCACGATCCACAGCACATAGACGATGTAGCCCATTTGCGTGGGGCCGATCACCCGTGCAATCAGGATCGACGAGATCAGCGAAGCGCCAAAGCTGATCAGGTTTTCCAGCGCAAACCATAGCGTGTTGCGAAGTATCGTTTTGGTGTTCAACGCTGAACCTGTCGCCGCTTCTCCCCTGCGGTGTGGCGCAATGCTGCAGAGAGCAGCCCTGCGCGGCACACCCCGGGGGAGGGTGCGCCGTGTCGCAGGCTAGCCAAGCTTGTCGAGTTCCGCCTGCGCCTTTTTGCCAGTATCAGAGCCGTTGGCTGCTTCCACGGCCTTCTTCAGGCTGGCCTGCGCGGCGGCTTTGTTGCTGAGCTTCTCGTACACCAGGCCCATGTGGTAGTGAATGCTCGCATTGTTCGGCGAGGTCTTGACAGCCCCCTGTAAGAGATCCAGGGCAGAGCTATAGACGCCCTTTTTGTAGTACACCCAGGCCAGCGTGTCACTGGTATCGGGCGAGTTAGGCATGGCGCGCTGCGCGGCCTGGGCCAGCGTGAGCGCCACGTCGGTGTTGCCGCCACTGTCCGCCATCAGGTAGGCCAGGTTGTTTTCGACGACGGGCTGTTCTGGCTGCAGCTGCAGCGACTTCTGGTAGTAGCCGATGGCCTTGCCCTGGTCTCCCGAGGCCTCTGCCAGCATGCCCAGGTACGACTGCGCTTGCGCATCGTTTGGGTGGCTGCCGGCCCACTTGGTCCACACCTCGTTGGGGCCGTTCAGGTCGTTGGTGGCCAAACCGGCTTCTGTATAAATGCGCATGGCGTTGAGGTTGTCGGGCTGCACCTGCATGGCCCGCTGCGCAGTGCCCAGCGCAGACTTCGCATCATGCGCCGCCATCTGCACCTGTGCCAACTGCACCAGCGCCGGCACGCTGTTGGGGTTGCGCTGCACCACAGATTGCATACGGGCGACGGCAGCCGCGGGCTGGTTGCCCTGCAGGTCCATGCCCACCAGCACGCCCAGGGCAGCACTGTTGGGGGCTGCCGCCAGAGCCTGCTCCAGCAACGACTTCCCTTCGGCAGCTTTGCCCTGCTTCACGCGAATCTGACCCAGCGTGGTGAGTGCCTGCGTATTCTTGGGGTCCAATTTAAGGGCCTCTTGCAGGTCGGCAGCAGCCTGATCCAGGTGGTTATCGTTGGCTTCGGCGGTGCCAAGCCAGATGTGCGGCGCAGGCGCGTTGGGGTAGAGCTTGAGCATCTGCTCCGACACCTGGCGCAAACCGGCCTGGTCGCCGCGGCGCGCTGCGATCTCTGCCACGCCTGCTGCCGCGGCCATGTTGCCGGGCGCGCGCTGCAGGGCTGCACGGAAGTTGGTATTTGCCGTGTCCAGGTCGCCGCGGTCGCGCGACACGACCGCATACAGCAGTTTCAGCTCCACACTATCGGGGTTGTTCTGCACGCCCTTTTGCAGCAGGGTACTGGCCTCGTCCTGCTTGCCGTCGTGCAGCAGCAAGCCCGCCTTGACCTGGACAAACTGCGGCTCGGTTCCGTGTGCCTCCGCCTGCTTACTAACCACCTCATTGGCCTTGGCAAAGTTGCCGCGGATGGCCAACACACGGGCATACGCCATCTGCACGGGAAAGCTCTTGGGATGCTTGCTCGCCAGATCGGCATAGGCCGCCTCTGCCTTGTCGGCCTGGCCATTGTGCAGGTAAAAGCGCTCCAGCACGGTGGCGCCTTCGGGGTCGTCGGCAAAGTCCTCACTCGTCTGGCGCACAACGCCTTCGGCTGCCGGCAGGTTGTTCTCTGAGATGTACAGCGTGGCCAGTGCCACGCGGGCCTGCAGGTTCTTGGGCGCAACGCTGATGGCGGTCTTCAGCTGCGCTTCAGACCCGGCGTAGTCCTTCTGTACGGTGAGCAGCCCTGCCAGCAGCAGATGCGCCTGGACGTTTTTGTTATCCAACTGCACGGCTTTTTCCAGTTCCGCGTGCGCGCCCGGCAGGTCTTTGCCGCCGCTGCCCAGCAGGGCACCCAGGGTGGCGTGGAGGTCTGACCGGTTAGGAGCCACAGCGAGTGCCTTTTGCATATCGGCGATCGCCTCGTCACGGTTGCCCTTTTCCGCGGCCACATTGGCCTGCATCGTCAGCGCATCCGGGTCGTTGGCCTTGAGCTTCAGCACGGCGTCGGCCTGCTCCGCGGCGCGGTCAGGCAAGCGGCCCGCCAGCAGGAGATTACCCAGCTCCACGCGCGCGGGCACGTTGGTTGGCTGCAGACGGACAGCAGTCGCCAGTTCGGGATACGCCTGCGCCACCATGCCCAGCTTGAGCAAGGCGCGGCCGAGTTCGTAGTGCGCCGGGGCAAAGTTCTTGTCGGCCTTGAGTGCGTTGTAGTACTGCAGGGAGGCTTCCTTGTACTTGCCGTCGTTGTAGTAGCGCAGGCCGCTCTCCAGGTATTTCTGCTTGCGCACATTTGGGTCACGGTTGCAGCCAGAGGTGAGCAGCACGGCAGAGAGGGCAACGGCGGATGCGGCAAGCTGTACGGGGCGGGACAGTCGGTTCAGCGGCATAGAGTAGGTCGTCCTTGTATCGCGGCAGGTTCGGTTTGGCGGCAGGTTCGCTGGGTCTTGTGGGGACAGAACAATCCCTAATCCGGAATGTAGGCAGGCAGCATGGCGGCCACCTCCCCGGCAAAGGTCGTTGCGCGCGCGTGGGCGGCACCTTCGGGCTCGCCCGGTAACAGCGGCGTAATCACCCGGATCAGCGCGCCGTCTGTCCGGTTGTAGCGGATGGCATCCAGCAGCATGAAGAGCTTGGCCCGGTAATCGTTGGCAATGCTTCTGCCGTGTGCCCGGTACCAGTACAGCACTTCCTGCTTCTGCGTGCCATCCGTGATGACGTACTCGCCCACCTGGTATTTGTGGCCGTCCGCGCCGGGCAGGAGAATGGTCTTCTCCGATTCAAAGGTCCAGCCGGCGCCTGGCAGGCAGTTCTGCGGCGAGTGAATGGACTGGCCGGTGCGCTGGGTAGGAAAGTAGCCAATGAAGAGGCTCACCGGAATCGCGGCATCCTGGGCCGCCGCCGTGCTGGCTGCGGTTGCGTTGGCAAACGCCGCACCCCTGTCCGCATTGCCCTGGCTGGAATAGAGGCGATTCAGGAAGCGGCCCTTGCCCAGCAGCTGCAGGGTCACGTCTGGAATGGTGATATCCACGGCGCTGCGACGGTCGATCTGGTGTGGCAGCAGTTCCAGCGGCACACTGTTGGGCACGTCGTCTGTCGCCCGGCGCAGGTAAATCATGCTTGCCGTGGCCGCCATCATGCCTGCCACCAGCACAAAGCGGGGCAGGTTCATGCGGCACGCTCCCGGGGGTGGGTGCCGAGCGCCATGGCTTTCTGCAAGAGGTACACCAACCCAAGCGAGAACAGAAACATCAGCCAGCCAGAAAACTCGTGAAAAAAGCCCATTGCCTTCTCCGGGTCCCAATACTGCACGCACAGCCCGGTACCCACAATGCGTAAGACGTTGGCTGCAACCGCAATGGGAATGCTGCCCAGCGCCAGCCAGGTACGGCGCCAGGTGGAGGGCTCCAAGAGGTAGCCGTAGATGATGGCCACGGTAAACAGGCTCATCAGCGACCGTATACCGCTACAGGCTTCCGCCACCTCCAGCTTCATCATGGGCAACTCGATTACGTTGCCCTCGCGCAAGACAGGCACGTTGAACCAGGGCAGCATGGCACTGGCCAGCCGAGACGCAAACAGCTGGAGGGGAAACGTGATCTGGTTGAAGACAACCGCGGGAAACGGGATGGCGAGCAGCAACACCAGCAGCGGAAACTTGAGCACCCGCAGCATGGGCAAGCCAGCAAACGTCCAGACCAGGCCACCCAGCACCATGAGTCCGGAGATGCGCGCCAGAAACAGTTCCGCACCGTAAATGCCCGTGATGTAGGTGAGGAGGCCCAGCAACACCAGCAGGGTACCTGCCCAGCTTGGCTCTAGCGGTGTGTTGCGCACTGCCTCACGCTTCTCCCACACCACCCAGGCGCAAAAGAATGGGATCAGGAAGCCATGCGCGTAATCGGGCGTCACGTACCAGTCCAGCAAGAGCTTGCCGCACACGCGCAGGTAGAGCACGACCAGCAGAGCAGCAAGCACGGCCACAGCCCAGGCCGGCAGTGCTGTCACCGAGGACCGTACGGCGGTCCGTCCCTGTGTTGCTGTTGCCGGCACGGTTGCAGTCTCCATGGGCATGCTACATTTCGCTCCGCGGCACTGCCGCTCTTTCTTATATCGGCACTGCCGATGGTGATACTAGCAATCCAGCGATATCAAACTGCTTTCCATTTCTACCGGCGAGTGCCACACTGATATGCAGTCAGAGGGCAATGGCCTACAGCGCAGCCTGGTTCAGTTGTACCAACGTCCATCGTCTAGCAGGTCTGTTATTACCATGAAGCCTAAATTCGCTCTTCGTTTCGTTCCAGCACTTCCCTTACTACTGGCTGGTGCCCAGGTGGGTTCCCATCCCATTTTGACTGCGGCGCCGCAGGGAGCACCCTCCCGTGCACAGGCCCCGGCTGCACCTGCTGGTAAGAATGGTGCGTCCCTGGCGCTTTCACCGGAGTATCGCATTGGCGCGTACGACACGCTACAGGTAACGGTATGGAAAGAGCAGCAACTCTCTGGTACCTTTCCCGTGCGCCCCGATGGCATGATTTCGCTGGTGTTGCTAGGCGATGTATCAGCGGCAAACTTAACCCCGATGAAGCTGGGCGAGAATATAACGGAAGGTCTAAAAAAATACATCCAGGATCCCCTGGTGACCGTTACAGTAACAGCCGTTAACAGCCAGAAGATTTATGTTGTCGGCCAAGTGGGCAAAGTAGGTCCGGTGGATCTGGCGCCCGGGATGACGCCGCTGGAGGCGATTGCCTCTGCCGGCGGTCTGGCACCGTTCAGCTCCGGCAAAAACGCGTACATCCTGCGCGGAGAGCCGGGCAAGCAAAAGAAGATTCCGTTTGATTACAAGAAGGCCCTGAAAGGCAAGGAAGATCACGCCGTCCTGCTGGAAACCGGCGACACGATCGTTATCCCGTGAAAGCTCTGCATACATTTCCGCACGTTGTCTGGGGCGTCCTGCTGCTCCCATCGCTCCTGTCCGCGCAAAGCGCTCCAAGCGAGGCTGTGGGCGGCACGCCCAGCAGTTCTGGCTCCCTGGCCACGGCAGGCCAGTTGACGTATAGCCTGAGCGTCTCCGACTCCGTCGTTACCGGCTACAACGGGGTGAACGGCGTCAGCGACAGTGTCAACCTGGCGGGCAGCGCAGCGTATGTGTCCGCCAGCGAGCGCCACCCCACCAGCTTTGTGTACTCAGGTGGATACCTGTTCGGCAACAATGGCCAGCCATCCACCGCGTTCCAGAACTTTGGCGTGTCGCAGGTGTTTAGCACGCGTAAGTGGACGTTTGTGGTGAGTGACATCATCAGTTTTCTACCCTCGACACCGGAGTTCGGCCTGGCGGGCATCCCCGGCGTGGGCGACTACGGCAGCACGCCCGTTGCAACCACCCAGCAGCCAACAGGTGCGGCCCTCACCAACTATGGCCAGCGCATCAACAATCTCACCAGCGGGTCTGCCTCGTACCGGTTTGACCAGCGCAATGACATCGACCTGAACGGTGCCTACAACTTCCAGCACTACCTGGATGGCAATGGCGGGTTCACCGGCACCAACGGCAACCTGCTGAGTAACACGGGCGGCATCAACAATGATCTGCTGACCGCCGGCGCGCAGTACAACCACCGCCTCTCTGGGGCCACCACGGTGGGCGCGATCTATAGCTACAGTCTTTCGAAGTATCCTTCCCCGTATTCGTTCAGCTTCACCTCCAATGCCGTGCTTGGCTCCGTGCAGCACACCTTCAGTCCACGGCTGTCGTTCAATGCGTCTGCGGGTCCGCAGTGGACAAATGGATCCAACGCACTCCTGTTCCCCAGCCGCCTGAGCGTAACGGCACAGGTCAGTCTGCTGTACACAGCGGGCCGTAACAATTACACCCTGGGCTACAACCGCAGCACCAGCACAGGTTCGGGCGTGGTGCTGGGTGCGGAAGTCGACAGTCTCACCTTTTCCGGGCAGCGCCGATTTTCTCCGAGCTGGAACGGCGGGTTTTCCGCGGGGTATGCACGCGTGAACAGCCTGGCCACCGCGCCCACGCTTGCAACCTCACTTGACTCGTTCACTACGGGTGTACAGGCCAGTCGCCGGATTGGGGAACACTTCTCAGCCTTTGGCAGTTACGCCTTGCAGTACCAGTCTGTCGGCCAACTAGCCGCAACCGATAATGCATTCCATGGGGTGGCGCACGTGGTCAGCGTGGGTGTGACCTACGCGCCGCGGCCCATCCATCTTGGCCGGAGGTAGTCCCCCTGTGTTAGGCCACCGTATCCTGAAAGCCAGCGACTACGTCGCCATTCTGAAGCGCCGCGCGTTGTGGCTCATCATCCCCGCCATCCTGTGCGCCGCGGCTGCGCTGGCCACCAGCTTCTTCATTGCGCCGCGGTACGTGTCGCAGACACTGGTGCTGATTGAGCAGCAAAAGGTGTCCGAAGACTACGTCAAGCCGGTGATCGCGGCGGACCTCGATGCCCGCCTGGCATCCATGAAAGAGCAGATCCTCAGCCGTTCGCGCATTCAGCCCATCATCGAGAAGTTCAATCTCTATCCCGGGGCAAAGATGGACGAGCGCGTGGACGCAACGCGCAAAAACATCGACATCAAGCCGATTCGGTCAGAGATCAGCCGCGCCAACGGGTTGCCAGGCTTTTTCATCCTGTTTACCGCGGGCGACCCACGCACGGCGCAGCAGGTGTGCAGCGAAATCACCAGCCTGTTTGTGGGTGAGGATCTCCGCGCACGTGAGCAGAGTGCCCAGGGCACGACGGATTTTCTGGAGTCGCAACTGGCCGAGGCCAAAAGTGCGCTCGACACCCAGGACCAGAAGCTGGCTGACTTTCAAACCAAATACGTGGGCAAGCTGCCCGGCCAGCAGGCACCCAACATGGACATGCTGACCAGCCTGAACACGCAGCTGCAGGCCTCCACCCAGCAGCTGGCACAGATGGAGCAGAACCGCGCCTACCAGCAGTCGCTGCTGTCCAGCCTGCAAGCCAACACGCGGGATGCTACGGGGGCACCCACGACGCCTGCGGCACCGGACGAACGGCAGGCTCAGCTTGTGGCATTGCAGGCGCAGGAGGCTGACCTCGCCTCACGCTACACACCCGATTATCCGGATGTGATTTCAGTCAAGCGGCAGATTGCCGACCTGCAACGGCAGATCAAGGCCAAACCCGCAGGCTCCACAGCAGCGGCCGGCACCAGCGGCAAACCCACGGAGTCCGCAGGCGTTCTGCAGTTGCGTGCCGCAATGCAGGCGTCCGATACCGGCATCAATGCAAAGCGTGCCGAAGTCGCGCAGATCCAAGGCAACGTAAGGCTGTACCAGGAGCGCATTTCGTCCTCACCGCTGGTTGAGGAGCAGTACAAGGCGCTGACCCGGGATCAGGACACCGTCAAGAAGAACTACGACGACCTGCTCAGCAAGATGAACCAGAGCAAGATGGCCACCAGTCTGCAGCGTCGCCAGCAGGGTGAGCAGTTCAGCCTGATGGACGCAGCCAACCTGCCTGATTCGCCCTCGTATCCCAAGCGGCCGCTGTTTGGCGTGGCAGGAGCTTTTGTTGGGGTGCTGCTCGGTCTCCTTGCTGCGGCCTTGCTGGAGTACCGGAATACTGCGATCCGCACAGAAGATGACGTGTACGCGTTTCTGCAGCTCAATACGCTGATTGCAATTGAACAGGTAGGCGACAGGCCGATTGAACCCGCACCCCGACCGGACGCCTCCACCGAAAGCAAACCGGGCAAACGGTTCCGCAAACCTGTGCCTGCCGGAGTCGAACACTCCTGACAACGCACCGGGTACCTGGTCTGCATGGAGGGGCGTACGCTCTCAACGAGTACCGTTCGGCTGCAGTCAGCGCAGCGCGGCGCGCAACACAGCTCACGAAGAGGAGCTTGACTGCCGTAAGGCTTTTTACAGTGAGCAGGCTTTTTCTCGCTGAATGACAGGGATCGCATATGAACAGAACACATCAGGAACTGCTGCGAGCTGCACTGAACGACTCTGCCAGCACCAATGGCAATCCGACAAGCGCCACCCCCGGCCCACGCCTCACAGCAGACGCAGTGACTGAACCGGTGCCCGGCTACACCGGCACGATGCCTGGCGTGCCATGCCGCTGGAAAGCTTCCCTGATCGACCTGCCTTCACTGCAGCCGCGCACCGCCGTCGCAGAGCAGTTCCGCAGGTTGCGGTCTCGTCTGTTGGAGTACCGCGCCCAGCAGCCATTGAAGACCGTGCTGATGAGCAGTGCGAAGCCGCAGGAGGGCAAGAGCTTTGTGGCTGCGAACCTTGCGGTCGGACTGAACCAGCATCGTGGCACACGTGTTCTTTTGATTGACGGTGACATGCGCCGCTATAGCCTGCAACGCTACCTGGGTACCACTTTCAAGCCTGGGCTTGCCGACTACCTGGCTGGCACACACAGTCCGGACGAGGTGATACAGCGTGCTGATGGGGAGACCCTGGACGAATTCCCAGGCTTGGCACACCTCTCGTTCATACCCGGTGGTGGCCTGCGGGAACACGTGTCGGACCTGTCCGAAGATGCACACTTTGGCAATCTGATCCGGCATGTCAAGCCGCTCTTCGACTGGGTCGTGGTGGACTCGTCGCCTGTGACCCTGGTGTCGGACGCGGTCAACCTGGCACGGCATTGTGATGGCGTGCTGCTGGTGGTGCGCTCGGGGGTGACAAAGTACCCGGACGCACAGCGGGCGCAGGCAGAGCTGCAGGCCTCAAACCTGATTGGCGCGGTACTGAACGCGGTAGAAGACCGTCCCGCGCCCTCCTACTACGGCTACGGCCCGGCGGGTGCTGACGCATGATCCGCCTGCTGAACGTCTACTATCCCACGCGAACCGTGTTTCTGCTGTTGTGCGAGGCGCTGATCATCAGCAGCTGCCTCTGCGCGGCCGTGTGGATGGTGATGGGCCGCGATGCCTACCTGGCGCTCTTCTACGAGTACGGCATGGCGAAGATTCTGGGGCTCACGGTCGGCACCATGATGATCGCCTACTACTTCGACCTGTATGAGCCAGACCTCCTGTTTGACCGGCGCGAAATCTACTTCCGGATCGTGCTGGCGCTGGGCTGCGTCTGCCTGCTGGTCGCGGTTGTGGTGTACGTGTACCCCGAGTTCAGCATCACGCGCGAGGTGTTCCCTGTGGCCCTGCTGCTGCTGGGGCTGGTGCTCTGCGCGTGGAGGCGGTTCTACACGTGGGTGGCTGCACGCAGCATCTTTCGTGAGCGCGTGTGCGTACTGGGCAATGGGCCGCGTGCACACTTTATCGCCGAGACCATTACCCGCCGTAAAGACCTGGGCATGGACGTCGTCAGCTGCGACTATGCCGTGGATGGCGTGCCGACGGGCGACGCGGCCAGTGCGGTACGCACGCTGGCTGCGCTGAAGCAGCCTGTCCATCACATTGTGATTGCCGTGGAGGATCGCCGGGGCGGCCTGCCGATGACGGATCTGCTGGCCTTGAAGCTGCGCGGCATCACCGTGGAAGAAGATACCCAGCTGATGGAGCGGCTGAACGGCAAAATTCAGTTGGAGGGGCTGCAGCCCAGCACCTTCCTGTATGGCGAAGGCTTCCGCGTCAAGAGCTCGCAGCAGTTCACGCGGCGCGTGCTTTCCATGTTCGCTGCGGCTCTTGGCCTGCTGCTGTTTGCGCCGTTTTTTCCGATCGTCATGCTGCTGGTGCGCCTGACCTCGCCAGGCCCTATCTTTTTTAAGCAGGTTCGCGTGGGCGAGGGCGGCAAACCCTTCGACGTGTACAAGTTCCGCACCATGCGGCAGGACGCCGAAGCGGCAGGCGCAAAGTGGGCCAGCAAGAACGACCCTCGCGTCACCAAGATCGGCCTGTTCATGCGCAAAACCCCCATCGACGAAGTGCCACAGCTGTGGAATGTTTTGCGCGGCGACATGGGATTTGTTGGGCCCAGGCCCGAACGGCCGGAGTTTGTGCCGTGGCTGTCGGAGCAGCTGCCCTTTTACGATCTGCGGCACATCATTCGGCCGGGCCTGACCGGGTGGGCGCAGGTGCGTTACGGGTACGGTGCAACGCTGGAAGAGGCGCGCGAGAAGCTGGCGTACGACCTGTACTACGTCAAGCACGCCTCGCTTGGGCTTGATCTGCTCATCATGTTCGAAACCATCAAGATCATCATCCGGCGCAAGGGCGCGCAATGAGTGCCGTCTGGCAGCCGCTGTTTGCCGGCTCCCTGCTGCTGGTGGTGTACACGTATGCCGGCTACCCCCTGATTGCGGCAGCTGCCGCGCGCCGAAATCCGCGGCTGTGGCGGCGTGGTGGCGGTCCGGTGCTGAGCGTCAGCGTTGTGATGCCCGTGCACAATGCAGCGGAGATTCTGCCTGCGAAGCTGCAACACCTCCTGACTCTCGATCCGGACATGGTGCGCGAGATCGTGGTCGTCTCGGATGGCTCGACGGACGGCACGGCAAACCTGCTGCACGCCTTTCCGGACCGCCGTGTACGGCCCATTGCGCTGACGCAGCAGGTGGGCAAGGCAGAAGCGCTCAACCACGGCATGCGTACGGCCACTGGCGACGTGCTGCTGTTCGTCGATGTGCGGCCGCGGCTCCACGAGACCGCGCTGGAGCAGCTCATCAGTAACTTTGCCGACCCAGCCGTGGGCTGTGTGGCGGGCGAACTGCTGGTACAGACCAGTGCCCAGCACGACGCCACGGGCAACGCCGTGGGTGGGGCCTACTGGCGCTACGAGCAGGGCATCCGCACAGCGGAAGCGCTCTGGGACTCGCCTGTGGGCGTCTATGGCGGCTTCTATGCGGTGCGTCGGACGCTGGCCACACCCTTTCCATCGGGGCTGATTCTGGACGATATGTTCCAGCCGCTCTCCGTCATACGGCAGGGCTATCGCAACGTGCTGGACCGCGCCGCGGTGGTCGTGGATACCTGGCCCACCAGCAAGAAGGGTGAGTTCCAGCGGAAAGTCCGTACGCTGGCGGGCAACTTTCAACTGCTGCAGCAGGCACCCTGGCTCCTGTCGCGGGAAAACCGCGTGCGCTTCCAGCTCGTCTCGCACAAACTGCTGCGGCTGGTTGTGCCCTATGCGCTCGTGGCCATGGTGCTTTCCGCGGCTGCACTGGCACCGGGGCATCCTGGCTGGGGAGTGCTGGCCGCGCTGCAGGCCGCGTTTTGGCTCTTTGCGCTGCTGGCGTTGAAGGTGCGGATTCCCCTGCTGCACCGGGTGCTAGGCCCGGCCAGCGCTCTGCTGCTGCTGAATGCCGCGGCCGTGGCGGGGCTGTACCGCTTCCTGTTCACCAGCGGTCCGCTTTGGAAGATGTGGCGACCCGCATCGAACGCCCTCGCGGAAAATCAGGCTGCGCTGTGGGGCGGCCCGGGGCGATCCTGACTGTGCGCCGCAAACGCATCCTGCGAGGTGCCGCTGTAGAGCCGCAGGTACGCTTCGTGCATGGTACCCAGCGTAAAGTTCGCCTGGTACGCGGCGCGCGCCTGTTCGCCGCAGGCTTGGCGCAGAGCAAAGTCCGACGCCATGCGAACCATCGCCGCGGCCATGGCAGCGTCATCACCAACAGGCGTCAGCAAACCACCTTCGGACAAGTGCAGCACTTCCTGCATGCCACCCACGTCTGTGACGATGCTGGGCAGGCCGATGGACATGCTCTGCAGCAGCGACATGGGCAGCCCCTCCGACACGGACGACATTGCAAAGCAATCCGCTGCGCGGAACAGGCCTGCCGTGTCCAGCCATTGTCCGAAGAAGCGCACCTTGCCTGCAATGCCCAGCCGTTCCGCAGACGCCTCGAGCTTCGCGCGTGCGGGACCATCGCCTACAATCCAGAGCCGCAGCTGCGGCACACGCTTCACGGCTTGCGCAAAGGCGCGCAGCATCGTCGGCATATCTTTAATGTCGGCCACGCGGCCCACAAACAGCAGGACAAACGTGCCCGACTCCTTGTCGGCAGGTGGGGCTTCCCCCAGCGGAGCGGCACCGTTGTACACCCGCACAATCTGCGCTGGATCGGCAAGCGGCGCACCGCGCAGGTTTGCGCACGTAATCTCGCAGATGCCGGCCACGCGATGCACAAAGGCACGCGCAATCACGCTGTACTTGACCTCGGCCGTGCGATCGTACGGCGGCGACACCAGGCTGTGCCGCGTGCTGATCACGCGCGCTCCTGCCAGCCGTGCACCCAGCGCGGCCTGCAGGGTGGGGGCCGGGTTATGGCAGTGCACCACGTCCGGCCGCATCTGCCGGAACAACGCGGCATACCGCAGCACCGTCTTCCACACGGGTGCTTCGCCCAGCACGTGGACGTGCAAGCCCTCCTCGCGCAGCACCTCGCCCAGCGGCCCCAGCGTGCTGTAGGCGCACACGGTCACATCATGCCCGGCGGCGCGTTGCATGCGGCCCAGCTGCGCTACCAGCATCTCAGCGCCACCCATCTCCATGCTGTACACCGCGTGCACAATCTTCATCGCTCGTCACAGGGTACCGGAGAGAACTGTTCCGCCGATGAGCTGTGTCATGGGGTGCAGCAGTGAAGTTTCCCAAACACGCGGAGCAGTGGGTGCCGGGATACCTTGCCAGCCGTCTTGCACGTCTCCGAGCGACATCACGGCCCAGGCGGCTGTGGGTAGCCATCACAGACCACTACGAGCCCATGGGCGGCAACGTCTCACTGGCACAGGGCATGGCACGTGTGGAGCACTGGCTGCGCCGCTGGCCGGAGATCGCTGCCAGCGCGCCGCGCGATGCCGCAGGCAGTTCACCGAAATACACCTTCTTCTACCCACAGGAGGAGTATCAGCGCCAGGTGCTTACCGCTCTGGAATCCATGGTGCGAGCGGGCATCGCCGACGTCGACGTCCACATTCACCATGACAACGACACGAACGCCGGTTTCCGCGGGAAGATGTCAGACTTCCTGCGGCGGCTACACGATGACCATGGATTTCTGCGGCATCACGCGGGGCGGCTCGTGTTTGGCTTCATCCATGGCAACTGGGCGCTGGACAACGCGCGGCCAGACGGCAGGTTGTGCGGCGTGCAGGGCGAGTTGCAGGCGTTGCGAGATCTGGGCTGCTATGCCGACTTCACCATGCCTTCGCTGCCCAGCGCCACGCAGGGTGGCACCGTCAATCGCATCTTCTGGACGGATGGCGACCCGGCACAGCCCCGCGGCTTCGACAGGGGTATCGATGCCAAACCTGGGACCGGTGTGCAGGGCAACGGCATCCTGATGGTGCCGGGGCCGCTGGGTCTGCGCTTTCGCGACCGGCTGCTGCCGCGTCTCGAAACCGGTGAGCTTGCCTCCTATGACGTGCCGACGCCCTACCGCGTCGAGCGCTGGATCGACCTGGCACCGCGCCTGGGCGAGGACATCTTTGTAAAGCTCTATGGCCATACTGCGCGAGAAGACAACGCCGGTGCGCTGCTGGGGGATCGGCCTGGCAGCGGCGCGTTTGAGCCCATGTTCCGCGCCATCCAAGCCGCCGCGGACCGGCGGGGGTTAGAGCTGCACTGGGCTACGGCGTACGAGCTGTTCTGCGCCATTGAGCGCGTCGCTGCACGTCCCGGCGAACCGCTGCTGCATGCCGCAGAGACTGGTATCTCTGCATGAACGTGCTGCTGGTTACGTTCTCGTTTCCACCCGCGGGCGGCGTCGGCGTGCTGCGCGCGTTGAGTCTCGCGAAGTACCTGCCAGAGAGCGATGTTCTCGTAGACGTGCTGACTGCGCGCAACGCGCCTGCCGTGGTGCGCGACGAAGGTTTGCTGCGGCAGGTGCCCGCGTCTGTGACGGTCCACCGCACCTGGACACTGGACCTGCCCTTCTTCCTGCGGAAGGGAGTCAAGAAGATCCTGAGCCGAAACCGTGGCACGGCAGCATGCAGGGTGGCTCCGCAGGCAGCTACCGCAGCGAGCGCACCTGAAAAGGCAAACCTGCTGAAGCGATGGATCGCCGATCGCCTCCTGCCCGATCCGCAGGTGGGTTGGCTGCCCTTTGCCGGGCCCGCTGCGGAGCGCATCGTCCGAACACGGGGAATCGACGCGGTCATCATCACCGTGCCGCCGTTCTCCAGCGTGTTGCTTGCCAAGCGGCTGCGACGCGCCTTCCCAGACCTCACCATCCTGCTCGACTTTCGCGATGAATGGCTCGACACCACGCTGCAGCTCGTCAGCCTGAACAGCAACCCACGGGCCCGACTCGTCGCGGAACAGACGGAACGCGACGCGGTAGCAGCCAGCACGGCCGTGGTCACCGTGACAGAGGCCGCACGAGAAGTCATCCGCGCTCGCTACCCCGCCGAACCTCCCTCCAAGTTCCTGAGTATCAGCAATGGCTTCGACGGCAGCCCACCCACTGCTCCCGCTCCGCAGCCGCACCAGGCTGCAAGCGGTCGTGTCACACTCACCTACCTTGGCTCGGTCTACGGCTCCACCGAACCCAGCACTTTTGTAGAGGCGGTGCTTGCCTTGCGACCGGAGTTGCGGGCAAGGCTGCGTGTCCGCTTTGTGGGCCACTGCGAGCGGCCTGAGTACCGCGAGACACTGCTGCGATTGGGTCCCACGGTCGAGCTGACCGGCTTTCTGCCTCAGGCCAAGGCGCTGCAGTTGCTGGACGAGACCGACTACGTGCTGCTGCTCTCGCATGATCCAGTCAACGTCTCTGCCAAGTTCTATGACTACCTGCGCGCGGCCCGTCCGCTGCTGGCCGCGGTGCACCCAGCGGGCGATGTGCGCCGCCGCATCGTGGAGACACGCGCCGGGCGCTGGGCCGACATCGGCAGTCCAGAGGCGATCCGCGCCATGCTGGTAGACGCGCTGACGACACCCGCTGCGGCGTGCTACCACCCGGACTTCACCGCCATTGCCCGCTACCATCGGCGACCGCTGGCACGGCAGTATGCGGAGTTACTGCAGGAGCTCGCGTTGGAGAGCAGGCAGCCATGAGGGTCGCGGTTGTCACGCAGTATTTTCCCACCTCTGCGCAGCCCTGGGCCGGTCACTCTGCCTATCAAACACTCAAGCGCCTGGCTGCAGCATGCGAGGTCAAGGTCTTTTACCCGGAGGCAAACTATCCTGCGCTGCTGCGACCGAAAACCGGTGGCACTGCACTGGACCCGGCCTGGCAGCCTGCGGGCATCGCTGTGGAGTACGTCCGGTACCCGGTGTTGCCGATCATCTCGCGTCCGCTGAATGGCTGGAACATCTATCGCACGCTATCACCGCGGGTTCGCGCCTGGCAGCCAGATGTGATCTTGAACTACGTCGTCTACCCGGACGGCTACGCAGCTGTGCGCATCGGCGAAGCCCTGCGCGTGCCGGTGGTGCTTACCGCCATCGGGTCGGACTTGAATCGTATTCCCGACAGGCTGGTGCGGCACTTCACCATTGCAGCTCTGCGCCGGGCTGCGTTCACCACAACGGTAAGCGGCGACCTCTTGCGCACGGCGCAACGGCTGGGCGCGGACCCCGCCCGCTCCTCTGCCATCCTGAACGGCTGCGATACCGCTGTGTTCCACCCCAGTGACAGGGCTGCTGCACGGCACGCGCTACAGCTCGACCCCGCGGCGAACATTCTGCTGTATGCGGGTCGCCTTGATGTGCGCAAAGGCCTGCGTGAACTCGTGGAGGCAGTTGCCGCGGTACGAGCGCGACAGCCGAAGTTGCAGTGCTATTTGCTGGGCGATGGACCCGACCGTACGTTGCTGGAACAACTCATTGCCAAGCACACCGCGCAGGACACAATTCGGTTCGTTCCTGCCGCACCCACCGGCACGGTAGCGCAATGGATGGCTGCCTGCGACGTGTTCACGCTGCCCAGCTACAAGGAAGGCTGCCCCAACGTGGTGCTGGAAGCACTCGCCAGCGGCAGACCCGTCGTTGCTACCCATGTGGGCGGCATACCGGAACTGATGGACGAGCAGAGCGGACGGCTCGTGCCTGCGCGGGAGGCCGCTGCGCTGGAGCGCGCACTGGACGATACGCTGGGCGGGCAGTGGACGGCGGAGGTCATCGCCGCGCGCCACCACCGTAGCTGGCAAGACGTGAGCGACGACCTCTTGGCGGTCCTGCGCTCGGTCCTCACGCTCAGCAAGAATGTTCCCGCGACTACGGTCGAGCCCGTGTGAGAGCGAGCTTACTCAGCCTTACGTATTGTCTCGCGATACCACGCAATCGTCTTCTCCAGCCCGTACTGCAGGTCCGCCACCACCTCGTAGCCAAGTTTGTCGCGGCTCAGGCTGATGTCGGCCAGCGAGTGCTTTACGTCGCCACTGCGTTCCGGCTGGAAATTTACTCCGCCCTGGTAGCCAGTGACCTTCTTGATGACCTCGTACGCATCGAGCAGCGTAACCCGCTTGCCGGTAGCCACATTGAACACGCGCCCGCTTACGCTTGAGGGTGCCTTGGCTGCCAGCAGGTTTGCGCTTACCACATTGTCGATGTAGGTAAAGTCGCGGCTGGTCAGGCCATCGCCAAAGATGGTGGGTGTTTCACCGCGCATCATCATAGAAATGAAGCGGGCCAGTACACCGCTGTACTGCGACGAGGGATCCTGCCGCGGCCCAAAGATGTTGAAGTAGCGCAACGACACCGTTTCCAGGCCGTAGGTACGCGCGTAGCTCGCCAGGTAGTGCTCGCCCGCCACCTTTTGTACGGCGTACGCACTCACCGGTTCGGGCAGCATGGTCTCTCGCTTGGGCTGCTCCGGCGCGTTGCCGTACGCTGCGGAACTCGCCGCGTACATCAGTCGCTTGACACCGGCATGCCGCGCCGCCTCCAGCACCTGCAGCGTGCCATTCAGATTGGTGTCGTTGGTACCCAGCGGATCTTCGACCGACTTGGGCACGCTGGCCACTGCCGCCTCGTGAAAGACGTAGTCCACGCCACGGCATGCATCGCGCAATGCCTCTCCATCCAGAATGCTGGCTTCTCGGAAGTCGAGGGCGACGCCATCCAAATTCTCGCGTTTGCCTGCGCTCAGGTCGTCCAGGCCGATCACCTCTGCACCCTCAGCAAGCGCCGCCCGCGCGAGGCTGGAGCCAATGAATCCTGCAGCGCCTGTGATCAGAATCTTTGCCATGCACTCTCCAAACGCCAGAACGTACCGCGTGAGCTGGCAGTTTGCTCCACCGATGATACGTGGTGAAGACGCATGCAGACGGGCTCTACGCCAGCAGTGATACTGCATAGTTCATCGGCACCTGTCCGTGCCGAATGAGCAAAACGACAACCGGCACCGCGCCTTGCTGGCCGCGATGCCGGTGTGAGATGAAGCGGAGTGTGACTACGCTTTTACGAAGCGGCGACGCAGGAAGCCCGCCGCGGACAGCACGCCAGTACCCAGCAGCAGGAACGAGCTCGGTTCAGGCGTAGGCGCAATCTGCGTTACGGAGACACCGTCCAGCAGTGAGAAAGGAGGTTCGCCGTTGGGGGTGCCATTGGCTAGGAAGCTCAGCGTCTCGCTGGTACTGGTGGCGGTAAAGTTCAGCGTCTCATAGTTCCAGCCGGTAAAGCCGTGATTCTGGTTGGCCAGCATAGGGGTGGACTGGCTCTGCGTCGCTTTACCGTCGCCCAGGCTCACAGTGAATCCCTCGGTGGTCAGGCCATCGTACCCGTACTGCTGCGCACCCGCGTACCAGAACGAAACCTGAGTGTTCAGTCCGACGGTCAGCCCTGTCAGCACCTGCGAGATGGTCGATGGCTCGTACACGCCGTCCATGGCCAAGAAGTTGCCGCCGTCCGGGCTGGGTCCGATGCCATTGCTCTTGCCATTCTCAAGGCCCCAAAAAGAGACGGTGCCTGCGTTGCCATACGCGGTGGCGTACGCGCCGTTGCTGTTGGTGGTGCTGGTACCGCTAACGACAAAGTTATAACCGACGTTCTTACCATCGTAAGTATTGTTAGTCCAACCGGCTAAGTGCTGTGAGTCGGCGGGGTTGTTATTAAATACGTAGTCCACCTGTGCCGAAACGCCCGAGTAGGTCGTCTGCTCAAAGC
>CALMRM010000295.1:0-3846 GCA_937871605.1 uncultured Terriglobus sp.
TGCTGGGTGTGGCCGGGATGGGTGGGTTCATGGTGAGCGCAGCGGCACCAAACTTTGGCACATCGGCACATCATCATGGTGCCGACAACAATAAGATTGACACGCCCCGGCGCCGGGGCGCATCGTACTAACTGGATGCACGGTGTTGTAGCACCGCGTTTCCGGTTAGTTTTACTCCGGTCTACCTCACGACGAAGGTGGTTGAGCATGTCAGAGACCCGTTCACCAGCAACGTCAGGGCAGACAGGAGCGTGATCACGGTTAGGACGCGATCATTCCAGGTCGGTCTGTTCATAGCAGAACCTCCTTTCTTGAACAAAGGCCCGGGTGCAACCGGGCCTTTGTTCTGCTCGGGAGCGCCCCGAGTCAGCACACACTATCAAGATTGAGCAGGACCCGCAAGAAAGGGTGATCGTCGCAGACTACGTGCGTGCGCGGCGCGAGGCGTACAGTGTGGCGACGTAGCCCGCGCCAAAGCCGTTATCGATGTTGACCACGGTCACATTGGGCGAGCAGCTGTTGAGCATGCCGAGCAGCGCGGTCACGCCGCCGAACGAAGCGCCATACCCAACGCTGGTGGGCACGGCGATGACCGGCACTGCGACCAGCCCGCCGACGACGCTGGGCAGCGCGCCCTCCATGCCCGCGCAAACAATGACGGCGTCGGCTGCGCGAACCGCATCGAGCCGAGCCAGCAGCCGGTGCAGACCCGCCACGCCTACGTCTGTCACGCGGGTGACCGCCGCGCCAAAAAACTCCGCCGTGAGCGCTGCCTCGTCTGCGACGGGCAGGTCGCTGGTTCCCGCACAGACCACGGCCACACGACCTCCGTTTGAAGCTGCAGGTTCGCCGCAGGTGATGCACCGGGCGCTCTCATGAAACTTCGCTTCCTTAACCAACTTTAGTGTCGCAGCAAAGGCAGCAGCATCGGCGCGCCTGGCCAGCGCGGGCGTGCCGCTGGCGTGGATGCGGCTCAGGATGGCAGCCGTCTGCTCCGGCGTTTTGCCCGCTGCGAACACCACCTCCGGCAAGCCCGAACGCAGAGGGCGATGGTGGTCGATGTTGGCAAATCCCAAGTCTTCATAGGGCAAGGAGGCAAGCCGGTCTGCAACGGATTCCGGTGTGCCCCCGCCGCTTTGCAGGCCACGCAGCAGTGCAAGGATCGCCTCACGCTGCATACTGTGTACTCCCCAGGTCAACGCAGAGTTTCCATCTGCTGGGTGCCCCATATCTGCGAAGCAGATGTGGGTTCAAGGCTCCATGAATGGACGAACCCACATCTCGCGAAAGGCGCGAGATATGGGGCACCCCCTTGTTGCTCGCGTGAGGGCTCAACGACTTGCCGCCGCGAACAGGGAAGACACAGGCAGCACAGCGTTCATGCTGCCGCTGCGATAGCCCTCGGTGTCCAGCGCAACAAAGGCAAACCCCGCAGCTTTCACGGCAGCGGTGATGCGCGCGAGCATGTCTAGCGACAGCGCCCGCGCGAGCTCGCCGCGCTCGATTTCCACGCGCGCGACTTCGCCGTGGTGGCGCACGCGCAGTTGCCGAAAACCAAGTTGTAGCAGGGCTTCTTCCGCATCTTCTACCTGGCGCAGAGCCTCTGCCGTCACGGGGCGGCCATACTCCAGGCGAGACGATAGGCACGCCGATGCAGGGCGGTCCCACACACTCAGGCCAGCAGCCTGTGCGAGCGCACGAATCTCCGCTTTGCCCAGCCCCGCATCGTTCAACGGGGCGACGGCGTGGTGCTGTGCAGCGGCGCGCTGGCCGGGGCGAAAGTCGCCGCTGTCGTCGCGATTGCGGCCGTATGCCATGGTCGTAATGCCGGTCTCGCGCAGCACACCGGCCATGGTGCGGAAGAGCTCGTCCTTGCAGTGGAAGCAGCGTGCGCCGTCGTTGCGGCGGTAGGCCTCGCTGTCCATCTCGGCGGTCTGCACCACGCGCAGCGGGATGCCGTGCTCCTCCGCAAAACTGATGGCGAAGGCAAGGTGCGTGCGCGGCAGGCTGGGCGAGTCGGCGATGACGGCCAGCATGTTGCTGCCGAGCACCTGGTGCGCTTCCCACGCGAGGTATGCGGAATCTACGCCGCCGCTGTAGGCAATCGCCAGCCGGTTGTAGCAGCGAAGCTCTGCGCGAAGCTTCGCTCGTAAGGCGTCTAGTTCCTCCACGCCTCCCGACGTCAACATGTTTGTCATTCCGACCGGAGCGCAGCGAAGTGGAGGAACCTGCTTCTCGCGCGCGAAGCGCGCGTATGCGCCTTTTGCGCATAAAGAAGCAGGTCCTTCGGCTGCGCGCGTTGCGCTTCGCTCAGGATGACAAACGTAATTGACATGAGGAGTGCGGTCATTGCGTTACACCACGTCGCCCGCGGCGACCTGCTCGCGCGACAGGTCCTTGCGCGAGGGGTTGTCCAGCTTCTCCTTCGTCGACCAGAGCCCTGCGGACGGCGTGCTGATGTAGAAGACCTCTTCGCCATCCGGCATGGTGTTCCAGCCCTCGCGCATCACGGCGGGGTTGTAGCGAGCCTGCACGGCGAGGCAGTCGGCGTACTGGTAACCGACCTGCTCGATCTCTGCCTGCGACAGCTTGCCCGGTGCGTAGGTGATGGTGAAGCGGCCCTCGCTGCTGCCGTGGATCAGGTGCGCCACGCCGTGCGGAATCTCCTGCATGTCCGCCTCGGTCTTGTAGAGCTCGAGTGTGCGCGGCGTGCCCTTGTAGCCGTATTTGCGGATGAGCACGTCTACCTCCGGCTGCTCGCCGAAGCGCTCCACGCCGGGCGCGATGATCAGCAGTTCGCCACCGTCGGCAATGGCCATGCGGGTACGGTAGACGGCTTTGTTGGCCACCCACGTCGCGCGAAACTCGTCTGCCTGCATCACGGCCACAATCTTCTTTACCGGCTGGTCGAAGAGCGTGATGTTCTGTTCCTTGCTGCGGCGCGCGGCGTTGAGATAGGTGTCGAGGTCGTCGCCCACGTAGACGCCGCTGGTGACGAGTTTGTTTTGGTCGTCGCGCTGCATCACGATCTGCAGGTACACGTCGGGCAGGTGCTTCAGGTGCTCTTCTTCGCTCCAGTTGTAGCAGGCGCGCAGCGGCGTCACCAGGCAGCCCAGGTTGTTCTCAATGCCGTAGACCGCGGCGGCAATGTGCGATGCGCAGATGGTGTCTTTGCCGCCCAGGCCGATGTAGTAGTTCTTGTTGTGGTTCGCGAAGCCCAGCACCTCGTGCGGCACCACGTGGCCCACGTTGATGATCAGGTCCCACGGCTCGTCCATCAGCTTCGAGTTCAGGTCGACGGGAATCTCCCAGTCGGCCACGCCGCCCGTGGTCTCCTTGACCAGTTCCGCCGGAATGGTGCCGACGCGGGTGCAGCCGTTGCGCCAGTCGTGCTCGAAAATTCGCTCCTCCGGGATGGAGCCGAACATCCACTTGTTTTCCGCCTCAGTGTGCGGCACGTGCTGGCCCAGCGTGGGGATCACTTCCACGTGCGCGTCGGGCAGGGCGTTGTACAGGTACTCGGTAATCCAGCCGCTGCCGCTGTGGGCGCGCGTCAGGTCGGGCGGCAGCAGCAGCACGCGCTTTAAGTCGCGGCTGATGCGGGTGCGCGCTTCGCTGAGCAGTCGGTCGCAGGCTTCCTTGATCTGCGCGTCGGACACGTGAGGGGCTTCAATCTTGAACCAGGGCACGGCAACATTCTAGACCCGCGAAAACAGAGTCGTCACCCGCACTCCATGGCAACTCTCATGGGCCACTCTCTTCAGGGTTGTGATACCCCCCCGCAACCGGGGGCTTTTGAAGTTTTGCGGGAGGCGCTTTTACGGACAGATTTGCGGGAATAACCCA
>CALMRM010000295.1:3856-4806 GCA_937871605.1 uncultured Terriglobus sp.
GGTAAGAGCCGACCCGTTCGCACTTCGCGCGAACACTCCAGCCTCCGTCGCTCACATTGGCAGCGTGCGTGGACGAAGACACATGCAGATCCCTCCGCTGCGCTGCGGGATGACAACCTGGGAAAAGGTAGCCTATTTCTCTACAAACAGAGGCTGGATGTGTCGCTCGAACAGATTTGCCGTCACGTTCTGCGCAATAACTGCCTCATTCGCCCGCAACGCGTCTGTGTACCGTGGACCCATTTTCGCCGCCACTTTAAAGCCCACGTGCAGCAACTGCCGGAGGTCCGGGTTGTAGTCCGGGTCAGCGTCGTTGTGGCGCAGCGCGCGGACATACTGCTGGCCGGTCCATGCTTCCACTTCGGATGGCAAGGGCAGGTTCGCCCGGTCAATGTCGATCACCGTCGCGTATGGCGCGCACAGTTCGTCGGCGTGCGCGTAGGCCTCGGCGTACACGTCGCACGCAAGCTCCAGCGCTGCGCCGCCTGCCTCTGCCAGGCCGATCAGCTCTTCCAGCCACGTGGTGCCCGCTGTTTTTACGTGCACGCCCGCGCCGGTGTCGCGCAGCGCCTGCCGTATGGCCGGGTAGATGGAGAACTTGTCCGAGCCGGAGTGCACGCTCAGCTTCAGGTTCGCGGGTAAGCCGTAGCGGCGCACGGCGTAGGCGATGGTGGCGATGTCGTCGCGGAACTCCTTCGCAAACTGCTGCACATCACCCACGTAGTCCACGCCCTTGTTGAAACGACCGGTGAACTTGGGCGCAATCGTCTGGATAGGCAGTTGCTCGTCCGCTACCGCAGCCAGGATGACCAGCAGCTCCGGCGGCGTCTGCGGGCTGTCCGTCTCATCCATGCTGATTTCCGCGACAAAGTCGTCGCTGCCCTTCGCATTGGCGATGGAGCGGTAGATTTCCGCCGCGTGCTGCACAGCGGCGAGGAACTGCTTCGCGG
>CALMRM010000296.1 GCA_937871605.1 uncultured Terriglobus sp.
TCTCATTTGACATACACCCTGCTAGAGCAAATTCAACTGGTCTACAGACTTCCGGTCCAGATTCCCTAAAATTTATCGTAAACGCCTGATGCTTGTGAGAGCAGCCATGGCAGGCTCGTCACGTCAGACACATCGGCTGCGACCACAGCGGCCTGTCCGCCTGCTAATCTTATGGCCTCCGCCACGGACTCGGCCGCATCTCGGTCCTTGTGATAGTTCATGGTGACGGCGCAGCCCTTAGAGGCCAATGCCCTCGCAGTGCCGGCACCGATTCCGCGGCAAGGTTGGGCAAAGCACCGGCGAGTCGCTGATCCATGAGCAGCAGAGCCCGCGTGAGATTCGACGGAAACCTGTCGTACTGGGCGCCTTGCTCTTCGGTTATCCCTGAGACGAGAACAAGAGGTATTCGGGACATGGGCATGGCGAATCGCGTCAGCTCTGGTAAGCGTCGCAAGCCGCACGAATTTCCTGACGAAGCCATTGATGTGCCGCATCGTGTTCCAGCCGGGAATGCCAAATCATCACGTAGTGAAACGTGCCGAGTAGCTTTGGTGGCGAAAGAATGGAAAGCTGCGGATCATGCGGAACTGAACAGGCAAGACGCTTGGGTATGGTCGCAATCAGGGTCGT
Source organism: uncultured Terriglobus sp. (assembly GCA_937871605.1). Classification (GTDB taxonomy): domain Bacteria; phylum Acidobacteriota; class Terriglobia; order Terriglobales; family Acidobacteriaceae; genus Terriglobus. The sequence continues at coordinate 631 of CALMRM010000296.1, forward strand.
TCCGGCCACCGCCGTCATCGCCACGTTGAAGTGAGAAACACGTATCGGGCAGTAACGTCTGTGGCCTGCAGCGGACAATCTCTGGTCCGGGATCGTTTGTGACCCGCCAAAGACACCCACTCCCACATGGGGAGCTGCAAGGTACTGCGCGAGAGTCAGCCGCGATGAAGGGAATGCACCTTTGGCCACGACGCAGACGAACTGCTCCCGAAATAGAACTTCTCTCGCGAAGTGATGCGGTATGCGTCCGTCATCCGCATGCAGGATCACGTCGACCCGAGCTCGTTCCATTGCTTCGAAAGATTCATCGTTCAATGGGGTCAGATCGACGGACAAGTGGGGACCGGCGGCTACCATTCGCCGTGCAAGCGGCACGCCGATAACCTGTGCTGCATAGTCGGTTCCAACCACATGGAATTGAGCGGTCTCCTCGGCAGGATTGAAATGATGCCCTGCGAGCAGACGATCCAGGCGCGGTAACGCTAAATCAAGCTCCGCCAGAAGCTGGATTCCTTTAGGAGTGAGCTCGTAATTGCCGGAAACTCTCACGAGGAGATCATCGCTGAAAGCATCGCGAAGCCTCTGCAACGCCCTGGTTACCGCCGGCTGACTAAGAAGAAGCCGTTTCGCCGCACGGGAGACATTCCGCTCCTCGGCTAACGCAGTGAAGACGATGAGGAGATTCAGGTCGGCCTGACGTAGCTGTGTTAGACGCATACTGAAAACAAGAATATTGCATGATGGGTATGACTGGTCACCGGAGTCGTACTTGGTATGGCTAGTCCGGAGTGTCTCTGAAGAGAGAAGCGACTCCCTTTCGATCGAAGCCGAACGGAGACCAATCGGGCTGATTGACTTTAAGAAGCGGCGAGGGGTGTGCGAGCTCGGAAAGTCTGTTGCTCGTCCGCTACTCCGTAAGAAGTAGATGGTCGCTGGAAAAAGCACCCCACCTCCTCTTCCTTGTTCGCTGCCTGCCGTCCTTATTGCGGCACCGCTGCGGATGCACTCGAAACGGTGCCGCAGCAAGCTAACTCGCTGCTTTCAGTTTGGCAAGGGTAAGTACATCATCGGCAAAGCCCCAACCTCCGTCCGTAACCTCTTCTACCAGAACCATGGTGTGAGATCGCGCGGCTTCGCCGTAGATCGAGGCCAGAATCTCCGTGGTCTTATGCACGATATCCTGCTTTTGCTCCGGCGTGAGTGATCCCTGTGGCAGTTTGTAGTTTGCAAATGGCATGATCAGTTCCTTTCGTTGGTGTGTTGCGGGTTTAGAAGCTGGTCAAGCGAGGCCAGGCACCGATGCTGTTGAGCATGCCGAACCAGTCCTCGAGGTGCCAGGTATGCGTGAGCTTGCCGTTCTCCAGGTGGTGAAATTCATGAAGCGCCATGGTTACGGTCTTGCCGGTCGGCGCAACGCCCATCACCTCACCCAGGTGTGTGCCTGTTATGGCAGCGCGCACCCCGGCGCGACCTGGTGAGCCGACAATCTCATGCACCACGATCTTCAAATCCGGGAAGGCTGGTAGAAACACTTTGGACAGCACCTCCTTCAGTCCTGCCGGGCCGGGGCCCTGGCCTGGCCCGAGGGGAATATCTTGCCAGTCCGGTGCACACACTTCATCGAAGACTTCAGGCGTGTGATCGGAGAAGGCCTGGTAAAAGCCCATGATGGATTGCAGTTCCACTTTGCTCAGCGTGGATGCGTTCACTTCGTCCTGCATCTTGTCCTTTCGCAGCACTTCACCGGTACCGCGCGCCGGGGTTATTGAGCCGAAGGTGTGAGCAGATCGGCCAGGCCCATGCGGTGCAGGAACTCAATCCGGATGCGATCCGCAACAGTTCCTACCGCCTCTGCCCCATCCTGGGCCGGATCGATGTACGCGCGGAACGGACGCTTCCCAAAGGGAAGAGCGACCAGCCCCGCAATCGTCCTCGCAACTTCGCTTACATCCGCCCAGTCCGGGATCACAGACTTTTGCGCGTCCGAGACAACCTGCCCAAAGTTCTTATAGGGCCCTGACTCATAAGCAGCGACTCTCGCCTTGTCTTCCGGCTTACCGGCATTCGCAAAGTGGTTTGTGCCTGAGGTGAACGCGCCGGGAACAACGATCGTCGTTTCAATACCCCATCGGCTCACCTCGCCGGCGTAGCTCACCGCGAGAGAATCCATCGCGGCCTTGGCGGCGAAGTAGGGAGCAAGGTAGGGCGATGGACCGCCGCGCGTACTCGAGCTTCCTACCCATACAAGATAGCCCCGTCGCTGAGTTCGGAGATGCGGCAGAGCCGCACGGTTCACACGTTGTGTGCCGATTACGTTGATGTCGTACAGTTCGGCGTACTGCTCTGGCGTAAACGCCTCCGCAGGGCCAAAGACCATGTGGCCCGCATTGTGCACCACGACATCGAGCCGGCCCTGATCTTTCAGAATGGCCGCGATGGCTTCGTCTGCAGACTTCTGCAAGGTCACATCCAACTCGACACTGAA
>CALMRM010000297.1:0-8241 GCA_937871605.1 uncultured Terriglobus sp.
CTGCCAGACGGGGAGCCGGATGCTGTGGTTGTGCCCGTGCTGCCAGACGGAGAGCCGGATGCTGTGGTCGTGCCCGTGCTGCCGGACGACGGGGACGACAAATCGACGGACCTCATCTGTACACCGCAACCCACAGAGGCGCAAGTAGCACACGAGAAAAGGAAGGGCAAAATGTATCGTTTGGAATCTTGGCAGCTAAACGACCGAGCCATCAGAGCTTGACCTCTGACTCCTTATCGGGCACTTAAACGATGTCTTTACACAATCTGGAGGGCTGCCGGGAGCACCAAAGCGTCGAGCTCCGGCACTTTCTAATGTGCATCAGCTCCGAGAGCGATCTGTCAACAGGTTGGGTCGGTCCTCTAAGAGTCTGAGTTGATCTCAAGCTAAACGCGCGCGGATTCCGCACTGCTTCACAGATCGGAGGTGCTGTGTGAGCATGCCAGGACTCCGCTGCACACCTAATTCAGGAGCCTGTGAATCGCCTGCTTGCCTGCACCAGCATGGCTGTCAGAGGAATTCCTTTGGAGTGAACATAGATCCAGAGATGGATCTGGTGTTTAAACGATGGATGGGCGAAGCGTGGAGACAAGCCACGTAAATGTCTATGTCACACTTCCAGGCCCAGAGGGATCAGGTTTAGTTCTACCCTGCTGAAAATATCTTTCACGGCTTCACCGCTAACTCTTTGTCAATCCACCACTTAAAGAAGTAGTTTCAATTTGATTCCATTCGCTGCAGGTTTCTCCGCCGGTCTAATTGCCCGAGCTCTGGTGCATCTAGCATTCGCCAAGCACCACCAGATAGATCCATGGAGAGATTATGAACATTCGCTTAAGCTGCACGCTTGCTTTATGCCTGCCTTTTTCGATGTATGCACACGGCCAAGAACTGATTGTGAAAGGCCCGAGCGCTCGTGCGGCCAGCACCACATCTGGGTGCGCCCCGCGCCCCAGAACGCATGAGGTTGAGCCCGATGACACAGAAAGCATCATCTCTGACTACCTTCCCGAAAGAGGGCTATAGCTAGTCAACCAGCAGTATTCGTGGCCTAAGCAGACGTGACACTCGCCGAGGCTGGCGGTGGAGCCGGCCTCGCTTCATTCCCACTTTGGCACCCTTGGAGGGTCTCCTGTCCTTGGAGGAAGTAAAGCGCTCACGATTAAGTTCTAATCTGAGACCAACTAACGAGCATTCAACTACGCCTCGGAAGGTCTATGACTATCTTTGCCATCGAATACGTGTTGTGGGGAACCGGGCTCCTGTGCTACGGCGCTCTTGCGCTGACGATGTACCGGCGGGAACTCTATCAGCGCTCGCCGGTGTTTGCTGCCTGGATATCCGAGATGTTCATGTCTGCACTGGTGCTTATTCCCATTAGCCGGTGCGGGTCATACCAAACGTACACACTCTTCTATTGGTTGCTCACCTTTCTCGAGTTGTGCCTCCAGTTGGGCACTGCAATAGAATTTTCTTCGCAAGCTTTGCGAGATCGCGGTCTTTGGCTGAATGGAGCCAAGCGGTATCTTACTGTCGGCTTTACTTGCGCCGCTATACTCTCATGCTGCTTGACCATTCTTTCTAACCCAGCGGCAGCTGAAGGTTTAGATGCCTTCTACGTTCGAGTCAAGTTGTTAACATCCCTGCTCACTGTATTTGTTACAGTCATCACTCTAACGTGTTCTGAACGGCATGGCAGTGTGTGGCCAAGAACAGAACTATCGTCTTTTTTCGGTTTCACTGTCTTTGCGTGCGCTTCCGCAATCACGGACACTCTCCACATCTGGTGGAGAACAGAAACTACCTTCTTGAGCTTGGAAGTCTTTCGCATGGTGGTAAGCCAAGCTGTGCTGGTTTTCTGGTTGGTTCTACATACTCGAGCGTCCCGACGACTTTCCGAACCAGAACAACAAAACCTGCGCCAACTTAAGGATGCGTATAAGCTGGCCCAGCGGAGCTACACGAGAGATCATGTATGCTAGATTTCCTTCTCGCGATCGCTGTTGTTACGTTGGTGACCACCTACATGGGCTGGCAGATCTATCAAGCTCGTCACCTTTCTAAAATCTCCTGCGCGGCCATGGTCGACCAGATGCGCTACATCAACTATTCAGAAGTGTGCTTCGTGGCTGGCCGGGTCAGCAACGATCTTACGCCACAGGTGTTAATCGACCACCTGGGGGGACTCGAAGGTCTTGACCGGTTACGTTTTAACGCGGGAATAATGATAAAGACCGCCAAGTATCTTGCCTTGATTGACCCTGAAGGTAAGGCCATAGCCAAGCAGATGAGGCAGGATGCCATGGAGGTCCGTAAAATTACGCTGCTGGTCGTCTTGCAACATTACCTCAAGCTTGAGCGAATCGGTCTTTCCACCTCGATGCAACAGCTTTCGAAACTCTACATAGCCACGACTGTGAGACATTTAAAGCTTTGTGATCGCCTTGTAAGCGATGTACTGCAGCTTACAAGACTGACTACCAGTATTCATGGAAGCATTATAGGCGCAAGCAACAACACTCTTGATTAGAGCCGCTGAGATTTGTATTGCCGACGTTCTGGGTAGGAGCTACAAGCCGTGTCATTTGACTTTGCAAGCCTGTCACAAACAACATCGCAGTCAGAAGCCCATATCCGCTTCAGACAAAGGTTGAGCGGATCTACTCGCAGTCTTCTGGTAAGTGATGCTGTGGACGACCTCTGGGTTCTAAAGTTCGCAAAGCGTGATCAGAGCACAAATCGCCTTGCAAACGAACTCATCGGAGCTCATTTGTGTGATGTACTTCACTTACCAACACCTGAAGCTAAGGCCTTGCATCTTTCCATTGACTTTCTCGAGCAGCATGAACAATGGTTTGAGAGGGGAACCAAGTCAACCATACCTCGGCCGGGTCTGCAGTTCGCATCACGTTACCTTCCTCAAGCCAACGACAAGGTGATGGTTCAAGGTCTTCCCAACACTCTGACATCCTGCATTACAAACGTCTCGGATTGTCTGGGTATCTTCGTGTTTGATGTCTGGGCCATGCACAATGACAGCAGACAGGCTGTATTCGATATAGCCGCTTCTGGCTTAAACGCAACTTTCATTGACAACGGAGAGATACTTGGCGGAGAACACTGGAGTGTTACAGTGCCCCGCATAGATGCCCACATCGTGCGAAGGGCTATTCTGAATCTTGCTAATCTGACCGAGCAAATCAACAGCTGGATCACGCGCCTTGAAGCTGCTCTCCCGTCGGCGTTGACGTTCGCGCTTGAGCAGTTACCACCAACCTGGTACCACGCCAACATTGAGGCTCTCCGGGGTAAACTGTTCCGAAGTCTCGACGAGCTACCGAGAGCTGTCGTCTCTGCTATCTATACTCTGCACAGACGTGTCCAAGCGGTAAACGCGACTTCTGACAACACGTCTGGATCGCGATCAATCGGGATGCTCCAACCTGATGGCAACACTCACTTCTACAACCTGACTAGATCAATGTAGCTGAGCTGCGCGGGAAAATGTCGGCGTTACAAGCCGTGAACGTGCGGGTGGAGACGGTCTGCCAGCTCGTCGATTGCCAAAGACATACGAGAGCTCATATCGACCGGATCTTCTCCTTACCCGCAATTACTCGTATTCGTCTTCGAACCGAGGCGGTGCGTGATGTGGGAGAGGCCAGCCCCATAGACCTCTTCCAAAAAGCTGTGGGAAGCGGGACAGCTTCACCGTTTTGGGCTTTCCATGGCTTCGCCATCTCCACGGCCTTGCTTTGGCTCTGAGTTGAACTAATCCCCGGATCGCAGAATTTCCAGACCCAGGCGGGTGTCAGCCTCAATCCACCTTCGCTTCCGTTCCTTGGAGCAGCTCCGATCAAAGCGCAGTTCCCGTAGCCTCGTCTCCGGTTCCGGTCCCGGTTCCGAAGAACGGCAAGGACGACTGTGCCAGCGAGAATGCTTCCTCGAACTTCCCTAGCTCCCGGTTGGCGTCTGTCCATCTGGCTTGCCAGCTTCGGGTCGCACCGGGGCTGAACGCTTCCTCGCGGAAGCGTGCACCATAACCGGCTTCATACTGCTCTGCCACGTGCACGGGGGCTGCAGCCGTCTCGTTTTCAGCATCTGGCATGGAGATCACCTGGTCGGCCGTGAAGCAAACAGCCACCGCCTTCCTCATTCGACTTCGCTTTCGTTTCGCCTATACGGGTGAACATGAACCAGAGCCGCTGTGTTGTCACCTTTACCGATTCCGACCGTGTAGTCCATCAGGTCGAGGTCTGGGCAAGTACGGTGTACGGAGCCTTCCACTCGTAGAAGCCGCTGGCCGGATGTGGCAGCGGCGTCGCGCAGGAACGGATCGCGCCAGGTGCGGCTGGTGCTGATCGACTCGGCCTTGGCGTTGAAGGTGGTGTAGCCAGCGAAGTCCTTGAGCGACTTGGCGAAGTACGGCACCAGACCCCAGCGCATGAATAGCAGTTCGCGCTCGGCACCGTCGCGGCTGTGGCGTACGACAGGCTGGTGGGTAGTGGGTGCGACGTTGTAGTCGTCGAGCACGTCGGGGATGCCGGGCAGGATCTGACCTGCACGCACCTGCGCGGCGAGTTGCTGCTTGGAACCCTTCCGGTAGTAGCGTCCGCACATGAGGGGGAAGAATGCCGCAGGGTGCAAGCACCCTGCGGCAGGAAGGAGCAGAGGGACTCAGAGCACAGACTTGGAGAACCCACCTGCGTGTGGCATAGTTTGCCGCGTCGAGGCGCATAACTAGTGGCCACTACCTCTCCCACATCCGGGATACCCGGATGCAGACAAAAAATGGGCCGCGCTTGCACGCAGCCGATCTTCTCCTAAGTCTGTATTACGTAGCCATTGTGTTCACGACCGTAACGTGGTGTCGATTACTTAGTAGCGCAAAACGCGAAACCGACTTCAAATGTCTGTCTGTGGAATGTGGAGCTTCACCTCAGCAAAGTTATGTCTCGGGGCAACGCCAGCGACGCAGGCAGCAGCAGGTCCACAAGGCATCCTAAAATTACTGCAACGTGCTCACTTTAACTATGTACCAAAGCCCCTGTGAGTTCTCTGTTGTTTGGTGATCGAAGCAAACGATAGATCTTTAACCGCGCCCGCTCACGCAAGGCTATAAACCTAGGCTGTCGTTGACCGCGACAGCAATCTCCTGCTCGGACCCGAGATACCTCTCAGTCGTTTGAATCGAAGAATGCCCAAGCAAGAACTTGATCTGTTCTAAATCTCCACCTGCTTTTCGACAGAGCTTCGCACACGTCCTCCGGAGATCGTGAGCGCCGAATCGCTGGATACCAATTTCTTTCGCGGCTTGCTCGACAACCGACCACACCGTCCAATCGCTTAGACCTTCACCCTTCGGCTTGCCGGCTTTCGTGACTCTGCGGAGCAACCGGCCGTCCTCGATACCCGCGGCAGTCATCCAGGTGTTGATTCCCTGCTTGACCCACATCGGTACCGCCACTGTTCGGATTCGCCGGCCTTTGCCGCACAAGTCGGCTAGAACCCACCGACCCTCACGCAATTGAATTGTCTCAACGTCCAGCAAGGCCAGCTCGGTTCGTCGCAGTGCGCAGCCGACCAGAAGAGCGAGGATCGCGTAATCGCGTTTCCCTTTCATTGTCGATCGGTCCGGAACCGCCAGCAGGTCTTTCGCCTGTTCCTTCGTCAGCCAATTTCCAAGACGTGTCCCTTGCTGCCGCACGTTTGGAACATCCGCCATCTGCGCGGCCTCTTCAGCGCCAATGACACCTGCACGTTTTGCTTCAGTGACGAGCTTACGGACTGCTGACATCTTGACATTGATCGTCGACGGACTCAGGTCTCGGTCGAGCATCGCCGCGCGAAATGCAAGGATGACTGTTCGAGAAACCGACTGGTGCCGCTCCTGACAAAACGCGGAGAGCTCGTCCATTGCCAAGGCATAGTTTCGCTTCGAGTTCTCCGAAGTGATAGTGTCCAAGACGATACTGCGAAGTGCATCGAAGCGGCTCGGAACAGCCGCAGCTTCCGGAGAATGGCTAATCAGCTCGGCCGTCACTCGTCACCCTTCGCTTCGAATCGTGCACGCGCTGACGCGATCGCATTGTGAAGCTTGCGTTCCAGGAGGTCTGCAGGAGGCAGAACCGTGAGGTACTCCGCAACGTGAATGCCGTCCGCGTCCAGTTCGAGCAGTTCGATCTGCTCAGTTTCTTTGCCGGCGCAGAGGATAATACCCAAAGGTGAAGCCTCACCCTCTTCCTTCTCGTGCTTTGCAAGCCACCGTAGGTACAGCTCCATTTGCCCCTTGTACTCCGGTTTGAAACTTCCCTGCTTGAGTTCCACGACGACCAGCCGCTTGAGCTTCCGGTTGTAAAACAGGAGGTCGATATAGAAATCGCTTCCGTCAAGCTGGATACGCTTCTGGCGTGCGACGAACGAGAATCCCGACCCCAGCTCCAGGAGGAAAGCCTCCAGCTCACGGAGGATGGCGTCTTCGACATCCCGCTCGAGAAAACGGTCCGTGATCTCCAAGAAGTCAAGAACGTATGGATCCTTGAGAACGAGAGACGGCGATACGGTCCCTCGTGACCGCAGGGTGGCCAGTTCCCTTCTTATAAGACCGTCCGGCTGCTTTGAAAGGGCGGTCCGCTCGTACAGCATGGAGTCTATCCGCTCGCGCAGCGTCCTTACACTCCACCCTTCGACTCGGCTCATCTCTGCATAGAACTCCCGCTGGAAAGGCTTGGCAAGCGGCATCAACGCTTGGAAATGGGACCAGCTCAATTGTCGTGACAGCGTCACGACAATCTCCTCATCAGGGAAAACCTCCGCGAACTGCACCATCCTGCGAAGATTCTTCTCCGAATAGCCGCGGCCAAATTCAGCGACCAATTGGTGCGACAGTGTCACGACAATCTGTTCTCCGTACCCGGCCCGCTCAGCCCGGAGGACCTCGCGCCGGATGCGGTCGCCGAAGCGCCAGTACAGGATGGTCAAACCGACGTTCACCGCGGCCGTAGCCTGGCGCCTCGCTTCCGCAATCAGGTCCCGGAGGTCGCGAAGCAGCAGGTCGGGCGAGTTTGGTAACATTGCGAGCTCAGACATGAGGCTTCCTATCTACTGCAGCCTACCATGCGTTACCCCTGACAATCGGCATTGTCGTGGGTAAATTGGCGGTCGTATTCGTCGCGATAGTTAGCAGGCCGGCCAACAATCCCGGTATCCTAAACTCGTCGTTTTTCAGGAGCTCGTCATGCCCAGGCCCGTAAAGTGGTCCCGCGACCTCCATGCCATTCGAGAACGGGCGGAGCGCTCCCGGACCGAAACATGGTCACGATCCGATCTCGAGCACCTGTTCACAATCAGTCGGCCCTCTGCACAATCGCTGATAAAGGCCATCGGTGGTGTAACCGTTGTGGGTGGAACCCATTTCGTGGAACGCGCTGCCTTGCTTAAGTTTCTGGAGGAGATGAGCAGGGCCAACTCGGTAGAGGAGGCTTTAAGGACGCGACTTGGAGCCGCGGAACCGCCGCCCCGGCCGAAGCCGCTGCGCGTGACCCTGCCCGCGGACCTGCGCAATGCCATGCTGCCGGACCTGCCCGCCAACATCACCCTGGAACCGGGTCGCCTGGAGATCCGCGCCGAAACTGCCGTCGCCCTGCTCGAAAGCCTGGTGACGCTTGCCGCGGTCATGGGCAATGACCTGGACCGCTTCCAGCAGGCCGTAGAGCCACCGCGAGCGAGTGTGGCGGATGCCGACCTGCAGGCATTGCTATCTGGCATGCGCGACAAAGCGTCAGCCAGCCACTGATTTGCTCGGCTGCCTTACTTGTTGGGCGAGGCGTCTCCTGTAACGGTAGGCGTGGCGTCAAGGGCGGGTGCATTCGCTTCTGTAGATTCGGTGCGAGCGCTTGGTTCCGGCTGCTTGGGCACATTCCGGGTTTGCTTCTTAGGTATCGCCTGGCCGCCCGCCTTCTTTGCCGCAGAAACCTTCCTGGCTGCTGCGGACGTGGTTGCAGGAGCTGACTTCTTGGCTGGTGTCTTCTTGGCCGGTGTGGCAGCCTTCTTTGCAGCTGGTTTCGTGACCGTGGCTGCCTGCTTCTTCGCTGGCGGCACTGCTGCCGTTGTCTTTGCGGACTTCTTCACGGGTGCTGCAGCTTGCTTGTTAGCTGGCGCGGACTCCGCCTCTGCGGCTGCCTTCTTCGCCGCCCAGCGCTTCCTCTGCGCGTAAAAGGGCGCGCGCCGCCAGGAGGCCGG
>CALMRM010000297.1:8251-9308 GCA_937871605.1 uncultured Terriglobus sp.
TCCGTCATCCCTCCCCGTTTGCCGGACGTCGGCTTGACTGCATTGTCGGAAGTGAGATTAACGGACTCGTTTTCCAGCAGGGTCTGGATTTGCTGAAGACGGGCGATTTCTTGTTTCACGGCGGACAGGAATGCGGCGCTGTTCATCGTTGCTTAGTGTAACGAAGCGTCCCCGGGGAAGGGCGCTGCCCTTGCCCCAGCTCCCAGCCAGCGCAGGTACAGCGCCGTCTTGGAGTCTCCCCATCCCAGCGGCCTGTTCCTGCCACAACGCGACCCTTAAGTGAGGCACGCGCTGGCGCGTGCAAATCGGTAGCCAAGCCTTCCTGAGGAACTCCGTCCCTGGCGCGTGCAAGCGGCACCCTCATCTTCCGCGCTGACGCTTGTGCAGACCTTCGCTTCGCTCGCCCTCGTTATCACTACGGGGAAGGAACCCACCGCTTGTCACTTGCCGCCCCTGCTGGCGTGGGCCAGGGCCAAGGCATGTTTCTGAACAAAACATAGCCAAACCACTGCAAAGCGAGAGACACCATGAGCAAGCAAGCCACAGCCAAGCCCAGCATCTACCAGACCGTCACCGACCGCATCGTCAAGAGCTTGGAAGCAGGCACCATCCCCTGGGAGAAGCCCTGGCAGGCACCCACCTACGCAGGCGGCAGTGTTCCCCGCAACTTCCGCACCGGCAAGCCCTATCGCGGCGTGAACGTCATGCTGCTCTGGTCCGCACCCTTCCGTGCACCCTTCTGGCTCACCTACAAACAAGCACAGGAGCTGGGCGGCTCTGTTCACAAGGGTGAGAAGGGCACGCAGATCGTGTTTTACAAGCAGTTCACCGGCAAGAAGGACGAAACGGAACAGGTCGAGGAACCCGAGGAAACAGGCACCAAGCGCAGCGCGTACATGCTGACCTCCTATACCGTGTTCAATGTCGAGCAGTGCGATGGCCTGCAGCTGCCGGAACTGCTGCCAGCCGTGGAATCCGACATCGTTGCAGAGGATGCCGCCTGCGAGGCCCTGGTCGAAGCCTGGCAGGGGAAGCCCGCTATCGAACGGCTAAGCCC
>CALMRM010000298.1:0-645 GCA_937871605.1 uncultured Terriglobus sp.
GGTCTGGCCTGCGGCGGTGGTCACCGGCAGGGGTGAGGTCGCGGCCAGGCTGTTCACGTCATTGTTCGTATACCGCAGAAAGACCGAGTCGCTCTCACTGAACCTGTGGTCCAGACGGATGTCATACACCGTGGAGTACTGGTTGCGATTGCGATTGCCGATGTACTGGCTCGGGTTGGTCGGCGAGTTCGGCAGTGGGTACAGCGAGAAGTACAAGAGGCCCGCGCGGTCGCGCTGCGCCACCGGAACCACGTTGCCCTGGATGTATTGACCGCTGAACTTGTCGTACACGCACCCGTTCTTCTGCGTGCTCGGCGTAATGTTCGGGTTCACCAGGCCTGAGCCGACGGTGTAGTTTGCCAGGGACGCATTCACGCTGGAGCAGTACGCATCGAACCCAGCCGTTCCTGCAGCGTACGCCACGCCACTGGACGTGGCACCCGCGAAGTTTGCACGCGTGTCGGAGAAGTCACCCGGGTTGTTGTGCTCGTACGCGGTGGAGATCGTCGCGATGCTGGGCGTGGTACCTGCCACCAGCCGGAAGAACTCCGCATCACCGAAGAAGAACGTCTTGTCCTTGAAAATGTAGCCGCCCAGGCTGCCGCCAAACTGGTTCTGTCGCAGCTCCGGTTTGGCAAAGTGGTT
>CALMRM010000298.1:655-3558 GCA_937871605.1 uncultured Terriglobus sp.
GCCGAACTGAAACGAGTAGGCGTTCAGCTTGTCGTTGCGCAGGTACTCGTACAGTGAACCGTGGTACGCGTTGGTGCCGCTCTTGGTGATGATGTTCACCACCGCGCCCGCGCTGCGGCCAACGTCGGCGGTGTAGTTGTTCGTCAGCACGCGCACTTCTGCAATCGAGTCAATCGAGGGCCGCACGCCGATGGAGCCGATGATGCGCTCGTTGTTGTCCAGGCCGTCGATTTCCTGGTTGTTGATAATGTCGGACTGGCCGTTCACGGAAATGGAGGAGCTCTGGCGGCGGTCGTCGGGCCGGTTGCCGCTGGCCAGGCCGTTGTTGGTGCCCTCATTGGCACCCGGCGTAATCTGCACCAGGTTGATGTAGTTGCGCCCGTTCAACGGCAGGTCCTGCACGGCGCGCTCGGTCACCGTGCTGGCAATGACGGAGCTGTCGGTCTGCAGCGCAGGCGCGCCGGACGTTACCTCCACGGTCTCGGAGGAGCCGCCCACCGTAAGCTTCTCATCCAAACGCCGCCGGTCACCGGCACTTACCAGCGTCTCTGGTACGTCGAGCGACTGAAAGCCCGAGCCCTGCACCAGCAGCTTGTACCGGCCCGGGTTCAAGTTGGTAAAGGTGTACGCGCCGCTTTCGCCCGTCTTAAAGGTGCGCACATCCTGCGTATCCAGGTTGGTCAGCGTCACCGTCACATTGGGGACAGACGCACCGCTGGCATCGGTGATGTTCCCGAGTATGTCGGCCGTGGTGGTGGACTGTGCCAGCGCGCTGCCGCCCAACACCATGGCAGAGGCAAGGGCTGCGCCTAAGAATTTCGATTTGGCAGTGCCGCCCGCGCGTTCGCGGTGCTGGCTACCCTGCGTGTGGGTGTTGATGACGCACTGGCCCGATAGTTTCACTGGCTCTCCTGTCTGCACGTATGCAGGCGCGCCGATTTTACGCACACGTAACAACTTTCGGCAATGCAGCAGCCCCTGGCGCGGTGCTAGGCCTATCACGAGAGCTGCTCTTGCGACGGCGTTTTCCGTGGGCAATAGGAGACAGTACTCCGTCGATCTCGGCAAATGGCCAAAGCCAGTACGGTAACGTGCACTAACCTAAACTGAATAGGTCAGTCGCGAAACAGGATTTGAAGACAGACAGTTCAAGTAATTGAAGATGGGAGTGTCGAAATGGCTATTTTGGTACGAAAGAACGACCAGGTCTGGCTTCAAGCCCATCGTAAGCCGTTTGCCCAAGAACATGAGCTTCGCGATCTGCTCTTGAAAACACCAGCACTAATCGAAGTGTTGGATGGCAAGAAGTTGATCCTCACCAAAGAAGCGGGTCTGAGCGGAGGTACATCGGCTGATTTACTAGGAGTCACCTCGGATGGCGACATATTGATTGTTGAAGCAAAATTAGCCAAGAACTATGACATTCGGCGAAAGGTCATTGGACAGATCTTTGAGTATGCAGCACGTCTTTGGAAGACGGACTATCTGACCTTTAGGAGCTACTTCGACGAAGCAGACGGTCAGAGCCTAAGCAGTAGATTTGGAGCGAATCAGGAAGACTTTGAAGAAGAGACCTTCCGGAATCGAGTAGATAACAATCTGCGTCAAGGCAGATTTCAGCTGCTGATAGCGGTCGATGAAATGAGCGAGGATTTAGCAAAAATACTCAGCTACATTTCATCGAGAGGAGAGTCCGTAAGGCTTGAAGCACTTGAGGTACACGTATTCCAGTCAGGTGAAACCGACATACTCGTGCCGCAAAGACACGCTATAGCCCCGCTGTCTCAGTCTTCAACTGCCGGAGCGCCAACATCAGTAAGTCTCGAGCAATTACTGAACAAAAGCGTAGATAGTAGTATGCGCGCCAAATTGGAAATTTTGGTGGAAGCTTGGCGGGCCTCCGGCAATCAGGTGGACCTTACAGAAAAAACCTTCTGCTTCAAAACACAGGGCTCAAAGCGGTTCTTCAGCATGTTTTGGGCTAGTCCAAATGAGGAGTGGGGATTGCAGCCTAACTTCGGTGGCATGAGCGATGCAGGACTGCCAGAAGCGCTAATTGTGGATCTTAGGAACAAGCTGTCAGCAATCCCAGGTATCCCAAAAGAAAGAACTCTTGCGCGGCATTACTCCAGTCTTAGATTCTCGAAGTTACCGGAGGAAAGTATCAGGCGGTTTAGCGGAGTGATGGTTGAGACCGCTAGGCTTTGGCATGAACACCTTCAGGCGGCGATTGGAGGTTAAGGGAAAGAGTGCGTTGTCGAGCTCTGTTGGCATGCTGGCAGCGCGTCTCAATCCGGGTTTGCTGTGTGCTTCGGCATGAATTTCTGCGGGGGTGCGGTGAAGATACCGTTGAGCACCTCCGCCAGGCGCAGCCCGGCAAGCTCCAGCCGCTGGTCCACCACGGGGATTTCGCGGGTGTAGTACGCCTCGTCCACTGCGGCGCCCTTCGGCAGCATGGCCTCGTCTGAGGCTTTTTTCGATTCATTGGTCCACACCGCCGGGTCGTCAACGCCCGCGGAGAGGTGCTGTGCCTTGATGCCTTTTTCCAGGCGGTGCAGGTAGTCCGGTTCGGAAAGACCGGTGTGCAGCAGTAAGCCGCTGTCCCACACGGCGTGCAGGTTGCAGTTGTACTGCCCGCAGGTGGCCGAGCCGAAGACGACCACAGGAATGCCGTTGGCGCCCTTTTCCACGCCGGTGGCATGCATGGGCTGGTGGATATCGCCCACAAAGTGCACCAGGTACTTGAGCGCGGTAGCGCGGTCCGCGGGATCGAGCGACTGATCTTTAAGACGCGCCTCGAAAAAGAGGATGCGGTCTGTGGCGCAGTCGCGCCACTTGTCATTGCGGCTGCCCAGCTTGACGCCTGGTTGTGCGGGGCAGTCGCGGTCGCGATCGTACACGTC
>CALMRM010000298.1:3568-4686 GCA_937871605.1 uncultured Terriglobus sp.
GTACACGTCAGACCCTGCGGGCAGGTCTGTATAGTGCCACGGGCCGGTCTGCGACTCCAGTGGGCGGTACTCGTCAGCCCAAGCGGCCACGTCGGCCAGCGTCTCCGCTCCGAGCAGGGCCTTTACGTTTTTACGGGCGACCGACGAGAGGTGGTCCTGCGCTACCTCCGCCACCAGCCGATGGCCCTCGCGGCCCCATGCGTGCGCCGGGCTTGGCAGCAAACAGGCGAGCAGGGGCAGGGCAGCGGTGATGACGCGGAGCAGGAAACGAGTGCGCATAGCAGCAGGATAGCGGACGGTGATGAATGTTGAATGACGTGAGAGAAGGGAGGTCGGCAGCAACGGCTATGCAGCGCAGTGTGCGACCACCTATACTGCGCGGGAGGCAAATAGCAATGAATCGGCGGGACCTGATCAGCGGCGGAGCGGCGGCAGCGGCGGCGGTGTTGGCACCGAAAAGTGATGCGCAGAGCCCTGCAACAGATGCGCGTGAGTACTATCTGCTGCGGCGTTACAAGATGAATAGTGGCCCGCAGACCGCCACGGCAGGCAAGTATTTTCAGGACGCGCTGCTGCCCGCGCTGGGCCGCATGGGCCTGGGGCCGATCGGCGTGATGAATCTGAGCTACGGTGCTGGCACGCCGACGACCGTGCTACTGGTGCCCTCCACCGACCTGACCAGGCTGGTGCAACTGGACTTGTTGCTGGCGAAGGATGCCGCCTTTACGCAGGCTGCCGCGCCCTTCTGGAGCCCAGCCGCCACTGCGCCGCCCTTTGAGCGGGTGAGCAGCTCCATCTCCGTTGCATTCGAGGGCTATCCAAAGCTGACGCCGCCGGTCAAAGAGCCACGCATCCTGCAACTGCGGACCTATGAGAGCCCGACCTATGCGGCGCACATCCGCAAGGTGGAAATGTTCCACAGCGGCGAGTTCGCCATTTTCGCGAAAACCGGGTCCACAAACGTTTTTTTTGCGGACGACCTGATTGGCAATCGCGGCCCCAGCCTGACCTACATGCTGGCCCACAAAGACTTGGCCGCCATGGATGCTCACTGGAAGGCCTTCGGGCCGACCCGGACTGGCAGAAGCTGTCCCACGATCCGAAGTACGCAAGCGAAC
>CALMRM010000299.1:0-5447 GCA_937871605.1 uncultured Terriglobus sp.
ACCTGGCGCACTGCCACAGAGTGGTTAAGCACTCGCTGTAGATTTCATCGCATCAAGTTCGGCACCTTTCGCGGAGCGCCGCTCTGACCCCACGGGACCTGCTTTCACCGGGCACCATCGAGCTTTGGCAGGTTGTCCAAATCAGAAAACATGGAGGCATCTCAAGCTTCAACTCAAGCGGCAATGCATTCTCGTCGCACGCATCGTGCCAGAGCGGCGATCGTGGCGGTGCCGCAAGGGCAGTACGCAGTTTCTGCGTGCGCGGCGCACAGGGGGCAAGCCCCTGCTACCTACTTGCTACACTGCCGTTGATGCTTGACCTCGCCTTTTCCATCCTTGCCGCCGATTTCACCCACCTGGCCGAGGAGATTGCGGCCGCGGAGCGCGGTGGCGGCACAGTATGCCACGTGGACGTGATGGACGGCCACTTTGTACCCAACATCACCTTTGGTCCGCCCGTGGTGGCGGCAGTGCGGCGGGTAACGGCGTTGCCGCTCGACGTCCACCTGATGATTGAGGACCCGGACCGCTACATCGCCGACTTTGCTAAGGCTGGCGCCACCTGGCTCCTGGTGCACCAGGAAGTCTGCCGTCACCTCTACCGCACACTCACGAGCATTCGCGAGCATGGGATGGAACCCGCAGTCGTCATCAACCCTGCCACGCCGGTGGACACACTGACTGAGGTGCTGCCGCTGGTGCACCACGTGCTGGTAATGACCGTGAACCCTGGCTTCGGTGGCCAGAGTTTCATCCCGCGCTGCCTGGAAAAGGTGAAGCACCTTCGCAGCCTGCGCGAGGAGCTCGGGCTGAACTTTCGCATTGAGGTGGATGGCGGCATCGGTCACGACACCGTCGCCGACGCGGTGCGCGCGGGTGCGGATCTCTTGGTAGCCGGGTCCGCCATTTTCGCTGGGCCTGGCCAGGCCGCAAAGTCCGAGGCGAACGCACGTGACTTTTTGCAGGTCGCATCGTCCGCCGCGTAGTCCTTAGCGGTGTGAGCTCGCTCACCCGTCCCTGCCACGTCCAGCTCGCGCAGAAAGATGAGAGGTGGTAACCGCAGGAAAGCTTTTCCGTCCAATCTGGAAATACTGCCCACGCCCTGCTGTCCTGTGGCGGCATAGAATAGTGACAAGTTCATCCGTGGCGCTCTTGCGGCCGCGGCAGAGGTTTTCAGCATGGTGGTTCGTTTCTTCCGGTCTGCGTCCCCGCGTTGCTTCTTCCCACGGCGAGGCGTAGCGGTCACGCTGTTGGCGGTTGGCCTGGCGGCTGCAGGCGCAGCTCAAACGCAGCAGAGCACTCCCGCAACGACGTCCGCACCCGCGTCTGCAGCACCCGGAGATCTGCCAGCCGGCACCAGCACCGCCGACCAGACGCCCACCGCCGTGCTCAGCAACAGCAGCGACACGCCCAAGCGTGGCCGTACCCGCAAGAGTGCCGACGACACCGTGAAGCAGTCGAAGGACAGCGTCAAGGATGCCAAGCAGACGGAGAAGACGCGCAAACAGCAGATGAAGCTGAACCCGCTGGGCAACGTGAAGAGCGGCCAGCCGGACAAGCAGCTGTACGACAAGGCCATGGTCGCCATCAACAAGGGTCACTACGAGGTCGCGCGGCTCGACCTGCAAACTATGCTTTCCACCTACCCCGACTCCGAGTTCCAGATGCGCGCGAAGCTGGCCTTTGCCGACAGTTGGTATCGCGAGGGCGGCAGCGGCGCGCTGGCCCAGGCTGAAACGGAGTACCACGACTTCATCATCTTCTTCCCGAATGCACCGGAAGCAGCCGAGGCGCAGATGCGCATTGGTGACATCTACTTCAAGCAGATGGACCGGCCGGACCGTGACTACACCAAGGTGGTGCACGCGCAGGACGAGTACCGCAACATGCTGAACCAGTACCCGGACAGCACGCTAATTCCAGAGGCGAAGCAGAAGTTGCGCGAGGTACAGGAGGTCATGGCGCAGCGGGAAACCGGCATCGGTGACCACTATGCGCGGCATGAGAACTGGGTCGCTGCCATCGCGCGCTATCAGACCGTGATCGATACGTACCCGCTATACAGCCACATTGACCAGACACTCATCAGTCTGGGCGACGCATACGCCGCGCAGGCGCGGTATGTGCGTACCATTCCGAACCTGTCCGAGGACGCTAGGGCCCGCCTGCTGAAGGTTTATGATGACCAGGCTGCCGCTGCGTACGGCCGCGTGGTGCTGCAGTACGCCGCATCCCCACACATGGAAGACGCGCGTGACCGCCTGGAAGCGATGAGCGTGCCCATCCCAGAGCCGAGCGCAGAGCAGATCGCGGCCAGCCAGGCCTTGGAAGACAGCCGCCAGACCTACTCGCTGGCGAACCGCGCCAAAGGCCTCATCTTCCGTGGACCGGACACCGTACAGGCAGCGCGCATCGGCGACCCAGCCATGGCAGATCCCAAGGCCACCACAGCTCCTGAAGTGAGCAAACGCGCAGAGCTGGCCTACAAGACGGCCCTGCAGCCAGCAGCCCCGACCGGTACGCCGCTGACGCCCACCACCCTGCGCTCAGATGAAGCCGCAGCAGCAGACAGTGCCAAGGGTAGCGCTCTGGGCGCTGCCGCCAGCCCGAGCCTGCAGGACATCCCCGCCTCTGACGCGGCAACGACGTCGGGAACCGGTGTGGGCACAGGCTTCACCACAACGCCGCCCGGGGTTGCACCGCTCAGCACAGGCGGCGGCAGCACCAGCACCGGCGTCACCATCCTGACGCCGGGCGTGACCACCGCCACGCCAACCGGCAACGGCCTGAACGCAGTGGGCCCGGCCAACACCACCGCGCTGCCACCGATCGAGCACGCTGCAGAAGCACCGGATGCCGTCAATGACGTGGCAGGTACGAAGACACCGCAGGGTCAGGCACCGGTACTCGACAAGAAGGGCAACGCGAAGAAGACCAAGCCTGACTACGACAAGAGCGATGAGTCCAGCAGCACGCACAAGCGCAAAAAGGGTTTAAAGAAGCTCGACCCTCTCTAAGCCCGGGCGGCAGTGCGGAAGGGGCGGCCTGCGGGCTGCCCTTTTCTGCTTCCGGCTTGCTACACTTGGCACCCATGCGACTCCTGCGCACCCATTTGTCTGTCTCTTTGCTTGCTGGCGCACTGCTGTCCCACGCGCAGCAGGCATCCCCTACCGCAGCTCCGGCCGCCACTGCACCCACTGCGACTGGCGTCGCGCCCACCAGCACGCTCGCCGTGGTCTCGCCAGAGGTGCACCCGGATCGCACCGTGACGCTGCGCTACGAGGCACCCAATGCCGAGAAGGTGACAGTCAGCATCGAGGGCGATGCCAAGCCACTGGCCATGGCAAAGAACGCGCAGGGCGTGTGGGAGACGACCACCGGCCCCAAGGTACCTGAGTTCTACGGCTACAGCTTTTCCGTCGATGGCAAGCGGGAATTGGACCCGCGCAACCCGGTTGTGCGGCCTAATCTGCTCAGCCCGACCACGGTTCTGCATGTGCCCGCGGACGCACCGCAGCCGTGGGACCTCACCGACATACCGCACGGCGAGGTGACGCACCACGTCTACTACTCCAAGCTCGCACCGAAGGACGGCTACAGCGCCGACCGCGACCTGTACGTGTACACGCCGCCGGGCTACGATGCGAAGCGCAAGCAGCCCTACCCCGTGCTGTACCTGATCCATGGCTTTTCCGACGCGGCCAACGGCTGGGTCGAGGCGGGGCAGGCCAACCTGATCTTCGACTCGCTTTTGCGTGACGGCAAGATCAAGCCCTTCGTTGTGGTGATGCCGCGCGGCTACGGCACCATGGAGATGATCGAGCGCAACCCGCGCCCGCCCGCGCTCGGCGTCAAGAACCAGCAGACCTTCTCGGACCAGATGCTGCACGAGATCCTGCCCATGGTAGAGGCGCGCTACAACATCGCACGTGACCCCGCGCACCGCGCCATGGCGGGCCTCAGCATGGGCGGCGGCCACAGCCAGTACACCGGCCTGAACCATCCGGAGGTCTTCGGCTACGTGGGCATGTTCTCCGCGGGCATCACGTCGACCATGGACATCCGCGGCAAGGACGTTCCCGCCGCCACCTACGACGCAGCCTTCAAAGCCATGCTGCCCAACGCCGCGACGCAGCCGCCGGTCAGGCTCCTGTGGATCAGCTGCGGTACCGAAGACGCGCTCATCACCGTGAACCACGGCTTCGAAACCTGGGCCAAGACCAACATCAAGGGCAACGTGCAGGTGCGCGACACCCCCGGCATGCACACCTGGATGGTGTGGCGCGACGATCTGCTCGCCTTCAGCCCGCTGCTGTTCCAGTAAGAACGTCCGCAAGGTGCGCAAAGGTGCCGCAACGTGCGCGAAAACCCTCTGCGTACTCTGCGTGACCTCCGCGCACTCTGCGTTCGCTCTTGCGTTTACCCGAGACACAACCATCGAGGACGATTTGCTGTGAACAGAACACCTGCATCACTCCTGAGTTCCCTCAGTTTGACCGCCGTCATAATAGCTATCCCAGCACTTGCGCAGCAGAACACCGCCTCACTCGCGGCGCAGCAGGGCATGGTGGCAGCCGCAGCCGCAACCGTCATCTCGCCTGACGTAACCTCCTCCGGCGCAGTCACCTTCCGGCTGGCAGCACCGAACGCGCAAAAGGTCGCCGTCACCATCGAGGGGCAAGGCAAGCCGCTCGACCTGCAGAAGAATGCCGACGGTGTATGGGAGGTGACCACTCCGCCCATGGAGCCGCAGATTTACGGCTACACGTTCGCCGTGGACGGTCAGCGCGCCCTGGATCCGCGCAACGCAGCGATCCGGCCCAACCTCATCTCGCCCACCACCGTGGTGGAAGTCCCCGCGCCCACGCCGCAGCCGTGGGACCGCACTGACATCCCGCACGGTAACGTGGAACACGTCCTGTACCGCTCCAAGCTGGTGACGCCAGACGCCACGGACACCGGCGACCGCGACATGTGGGTGTACACCCCTCCGGGCTACGATCCCGCGCGCAAGCAGCCCTACCCGGTGCTGTACCTGAATCACGGCTACTCCGACGGTGCCGAGGGTTGGGTGCAGGCGGGCCAGGCCACCCTCATCCTCGACTCCCTGCTGCACGACGGCAAGATCGCGCCCATGGTCGTCGTCATGCCGCTGGGCTACGGCGAAATGAAGATCGTCACCGCTGGCTGGAACCGCGTGGGCGGCCTCATCTTCGAGAATCAGCAGCTCTTCTCGAAGCAGCTTTTGCAGGAGGTCATCCCCATGGCCGAGGCACGCTTCCACATCGCACGCGACCGCGACCACCGCGCCATCGCGGGCCTCAGCATGGGCGGCGGCCACAGCATCTACACCGGTCTGAACCACACGGACACCTTCGCCTACGTGGGCGCATTCTCCTCCGCCGTCGTCAGCCCGCTTCTGCAGAACACTGGCTGGCAAACCAACG
>CALMRM010000299.1:5509-28476 GCA_937871605.1 uncultured Terriglobus sp.
CCAGCACGCAGCCACCGGTGAAGCTCTACTGGCAAAGCTGCGGCACAGAGGACGGCCTAATGGCCTCGAACCGAGCCTTCGGCACCTGGGCCAAGGCCAACCTTAAGGGCAACGTGCAGGTGCGCGAAACACCCGGCATGCACACCTGGATGGTGTGGCGCGACGACCTGATCGCGTTTACGCCGCTGCTGTTCCGGTAAGAGCGAACACAAAGTACGCGAAGTTCCCGCCAGGTGCGCAAAGCCTTGGCGAACTTGGCGGAGACTTCGCGCACTTTGCGGACGCTCTTCGCTCGATTGCTATTCTGAAAGGAGCGCCACAACAGGCGCTCCTTTCTTATGCCCAACGAACTGCCCAAAGCCTACGACCCCGCCGCCATCGAACAGAAATGGGCGGAGTTCTGGGTTCGCGAACACATCTTCGACTCCTTCGCGCAGGCTGCTGATGACACCAGCGCCAAGCCGTTTACCATGCTGCTGCCGCCGCCCAACGTCACGGGCCGCCTGCACATGGGCCACATGCTGAACCAAACGGAGATGGACATCCTGGCGCGCTGGCATCGCATGCGCGGCGAGGACAGCGTGTGGGTACCGGGCACCGACCACGCCGGTATCGCCACGCAGATGATGGTGGAGCGTCAACTGGCCAGCGAAGGCACCAACCGCAAGGTCGTGGGCCGCGACGCCTTCCTTGACCGTGTGTGGCAGTGGAAGGCGCAGTACGGCGGCGCCATCACCGGGCAGATGCGCCGGCTGGGTGCCAGCGTGGATTGGAGCCGCGAGTACTTCACCATGGACGACAACCTGTCCGCCGCAGTGACGGAGGCGTTCGTCCGGCTGTACGAGCAGGGGCTCATCTACCGCGGCAGCTACATCGTCAACTGGGACCCGGTGCAGCAGACCGCCGTCAGCGACCTGGAAGTCGAGCACAAGGAAACTGCGGGCAAGCTGTACAGCATCCGCTACCCCTTCGCGGACGGCTCCGGCTCCATCGTCATCGCGACCACGCGGCCCGAGACGATGCTGGGTGACGTGGCCGTGGTGGTAAACCCGGCGGACGAGCGCTACACCGCGCTAGTCGGCAAAACGATCAAGCTGCCTCTGGTAGACAGAGACATTCCGCTGCTGGCCGACGAGTGGGCCAAGCCGGAGTTCGGCACTGGCGCGGTCAAGGTCACGCCCGCGCACGATCCCAACGACTACGAAACCGGCAAGCGCCACCAGTTAGCCGAGTTAACCATCATGGACGAGACCGCGCATATCGCCCTGCCCGGTTCGCCCTACGACGGCTTGGAGCGCTACGCCGCGCGTGAGCGCATCCTGGCCGACCTCCACGCGCTGGGCCTGCTGGTCGAGGTCAAGGACCACACCCTCGCCGTAGCCACCTCGCAGCGTAGCGGCGCCGTCATCGAGCCGCGCCTGTCCATGCAGTGGTTCCTGAAGATTCAGCCGCTGGCCGACAAGGCCATCGCCGCGGTCGAAGAAGGCCACATCAAGTTCACTCCAGCCAACTACGCGAAGACGTACTTCGAGTGGATGCGCAACATCCACGACTGGTGCATCAGCCGCCAGCTGTGGTGGGGCCACCGCATCCCGGCGTATCACTGCCCGGAGTGCGGCACCACCTGCGTCAGCCGCACGCGGCCCGAGCGATGCGGCAGCTGCGACCACGCGGAAATGCAGCAGGAAACCGACGTGCTCGACACGTGGTTCTCGAGCGGCCTGCTGCCCTTCACCGTCTTCGGCTGGCCCGGAGAACAAGGTACAACCGCGACGCCGGACAGCGCCCGCTACTACCCGACCGACCTGCTCGTCACCGGCTTCGACATCCTGTTTTTCTGGGTGGCGCGCATGATCATGTTCGGCACGCACTTCATGCTCGACGTGCCCATGCCCGACGGCAGCCCGCGCACGCTGGCCGATGCTGTGCCCTTTCGTGAGGTCTACATCCACGCCTTGGTCCGCGCGGAAGACCGTCAGAAAATGTCGAAAACCAAGGGCAACGTCATCGACCCCATCGAGATCATCGAACGCTTCGGCACCGACGCGGTGCGCTTCACGCTAGCGTCGCAGGCCTCACCCGGCACTGACATCGCCTTCAGCGAGCAGCGCACGGAGGGCTACCGCGCGTTTGCCAACAAGATCTGGAACGCAGCCCGCTTCTTGTTCCTGCAGGTGGAGCGCGCCCGCGCTGCCGGGTACAAGATGCGCATGGGCACTGGCGCACAGGTCACTGCGCTGCCGGAAATTACGCCCATGGAAACGCGCTGGATCTTTGCGCGTCTGCGTGCCGTGTGCGCCGAGGTGGACCGCGCGCTGAAGGACTACCGCTTCGACGAAGCCAGCAACGCCATCTACCAATTCTTCTGGGGCGAGTTCTGCGACTGGTACCTGGAACTGGTCAAAGTGCGGCTCGACTTCCCCGATATGCGCGAGGGTGAAGCGCCGATCCAAAACCCAGAAACGGCCATCTCGCTCGCGGGTTTGGTCGGCGTGTTCGAGGCCTCGCTGCGGCTGCTGTCCCCGTTCATGCCCTTCCTGACGGAAGAGCTCTGGCATGCTCTGTACGAGGGCGAAGCGCCCGCGAAAAGCATCGCGCTCACCCGCTATCCGCAGCCGGGCGACTTCCCCAACGACGATGCCGCGGTCAGCGCCATCGCCACGCTGCAGGACCTGATCGTCACCGTGCGCGCGCTGCGCAAGGACCTCGGCGTACCCGAGAAAGAAGCAGCACCCATCCTGCTGCACGGTGACAACCGCACCCTGGCACTGGCGGACGCAAACCGCGACATGCTTGCAAGGCTGGCCCGCGTGAGCGATGTGGAGTTCGCGCAGGAACCGTTGACAGGCCCTGCCGCGCGCACCGGTACAGGCTTTGATGTCCTGGTGCAGTACGAGCGGCAGATCGACGTCCCAGCTGAGCGCGAGCGCCTGACCAAAGAGCTTGCCAGACTGACCAAGGGACTTGATGCGGCCAATCGGCAGCTGGGAAATGATGGATTCCTCGCAAAAGCGCCCGCTTCTGTTGTCGAAGGCTTGAAGAAACAGCAGGCGGAGACGCATCTACTGCACAGCAAGGCCCAGGCGGCGCTGGACGCGCTGCCTGCATAGGTAAGCATGGATTCAGCAACGCAGTACGCCACGTATCCGAGTCTTCACAACAGAGTCGTTCTTGTAACAGGCGGTGCCTCCGGCATTGGTGAGTGGATGGTACGTGCCTTTGCGCAGCAGGGCGCGAAGGTGGTCTTCTTCGACGTACAGGACGAGGCAGCGGCAGCCCTGGGCGCCTCGCTGAAAGCGGCAGGCAATGAGCCGCTGTACTTGCAGTGCGACCTGACCGATGTCGCCTCGCTGCAAGCTTGCGTGCAGCAAGTGCTGAAGCAGTTCGGCACCGTAGACGTGCTCATCAATAACGCCGCGAACGACGTCCGCCACACGCTGGCAGAGGTCACGCCAGAGTCGTGGGACGCCTCCATTGCCGTCAACCTGCGGCACCAGTTCTTCATGGCGCAGGCCGTGGTGCCCGCGATGCAGCGCGCCGGGCGGGGCGTCATCCTGAACATGAGTTCCATCAGCTGGATGATCCCGAACACGGGCATGCCCATGTACGTGACCGCCAAGGCTGCCATCGTGGGCATGACGCGGTCATTGGCACATCAGTTTGGCAAAGACGGCATCCGCGTCAACACGATCCTGCCCGGCGCCATCCTGACGGAGCGGCAAAAGCGCCTTTGGATGACGCCGCAGTACGAGGTCGAGGTACTCGGCGCGCAATCCATCAAGCGGCATATACTGCCCGACGAGGTGGCTCGGCTTGCGCTCTTCCTTGCCTCGGACGACAGCGCGGCCATCACCGGGCAGAGCCACATCATCGATGGCGGCTGGATGTAGTCGCCGGCGTAAGTAAATGCAGAACGCGAAGAGCGCAAAGGTCAACGCGAAGGCCGCGAAGATGTTCTCCTCGCGGCCTTTGCGTGCACTTCCTTCGCGTACTTCGTGTTCTGCCGTCAAGCGGCCTGGTGAATTAGCTCTTCCCGAACAGCCTCATCGCGCACCGCCTCCCGCAGGGTGTGCGGCAGGGCCACTGCCAGCACATCCTCGATGCGCGTTGCGTAGTGGATGGTGACACCCTCCGTCTGATCGGCGGTCAGGTCTTCCTCCACGTTGGGCTTCACATCCACCGGCAGGATCACGTCGCGGACGCCCGCGCGCTTGGCCGCAAGGAACTTCTCCTTGATGCCGCCCACCGGCAGCACATTGCCGCTCAGCGTGATCTCGCCCGTCATGGCCAGCAGCGGACGTACCGGACGGTCCGTCAGCAGGCTGACGATCGCGGTCGCCATCGTGACACCCGCGCTGGGGCCATCCTTCGGAATCGCACCAGCCGGTACGTGCAGATGGAGGTCAATATCCTTCAGCACGTCCTCGTCCAGGCCGATGCTCGTCGCGTTTGAGCGCACCCAGGTCAGCGCCGCCTGCATGCTCTCCTTCATCACGTCGCCAATCTGACCCGTGATCTGGAAGTTGCCCTTGCCCTTCATCCGGTTGGCTTCGATAAAGAGCACGTCGCCACCCACCGGCGTCCAGGCCAAGCCAACCGCCACACCGCTGCGGCTGGTACGCTCGGCAATCTCCGTATCCACGCGCACTTTGTAGCCGCCCAGAAACTTGTGGATGACGGCATCGTCCACCACGAGCTGGTCGTCATTGCCCTCGGCGATGCGGCGCGCCTGCTTGCGGCAGACCGTGCCGATCAGCTGCTCCAGCTTGCGCACACCCGCCTCCCGCGTGTAGTGCCGGGCGATGATGCCCAGCGACTCCTTCGGGAACACGATCCGCGGCTCGCCCTTTGCGGGTTCGGGCAACTGGCTCTCGGGCACTGCGGCGTCAGCTGCCGCAGCGCTTTCCGTCTTGACCTCGGCATGGGCAGCAGGTTCGCTGCTCTCAACCGAAGGAGCGGCAACAGGTTCGATGCCGTTCTCCTTGATCTGCCGTGGCGCAAGATAGGTGGCCGCAATGTTGATCTTCTCTTCCTCGGTGTACCCAGTCAGTTCGATGATCTCCATGCGGTCTAGCAGCGGCGCTGGAATTGGATCCAGCTGGTTCGCCGTGCAGATAAACAGGACCTTGCTTAGGTCGAAGGGCTGGTCCAGGTAGTTGTCGCGGAACGTACCGTTTTGTGCCGGGTCCAGCGTCTCCAGCAGGGCGCTGGCCGGGTCACCGCGGAAGTCACGGCCCAGCTTGTCAATCTCGTCCAGCATAAAGACCGGATCGTTTGTCTCCACCCGCTTCAGATTCTGCACGATCTGCCCAGGCATGGCACCGATGTACGTGCGCCGATGGCCACGAATCTCGGCCTCATCGTGCATGCCGCCCAGCGAAATGCGTGCGAACTTGCGGCCCAACGCACGTGCAATGCTCTTGCCCAGCGACGTTTTGCCAACGCCCGGAGGTCCGACAAAGCACAGGATTGGCCCCTTCATGTCCGGCTTCAGGCGACGAACCGACAGGTAATCCAGGATGCGATCCTTGACCTTCTGCAGGCCGTAGTGATCTTCGTCCAGGCACTCTGCCGCGAACTTGATGTCGACGTTGCCGCCGGTGCTCTTGGCCCACGGCAGCACGGCCAGCCACTCAATGTAGTTGCGCGCCATACTGTAGTCAGGCTGCGCGGGGTTCATGCGCTGCAGACGACCGAGCTCCTTGAGCGCCTCCTTCTTTGTCTCCTCCGGCATGCCGGCGGCTTCGATCTTGTCGCGCAGTTCGGTGATGTGCTTGTTGCTGTCGTCGCTCTCGCCAAGTTCCTTGCTGATGGCCTTCTGCTGCTCGCGCAGGTAGTACTCGCGCTGCGACTGTTGCACCGCGTCCTGCACATCGCTTTGGATCTTCGAGCGCAATTGCTGCACCTCGGTCTCCTTGACCAGGTGCTGGTTCAGCCGCTCCAGTCGCGCGGCCACATCGGTTATTTCCAACAACTCCTGTTTGTCGGCAGTTGTCAGGAACGGCAAGGACGAACCGACGAAATCCGCCAGGCGACCCGGCTCTTCAATGTTGAGCGCAATCGTCTGCAGGTCGTCCGAAAGCGTTGGCGAAGCCGTGACAATGGACTGGAACTGCGAAACGACATTACGCTGCAGCGCCTCCAACTCTGGCGACTTCTCGGGCTCGGCACCGCCCATCAGTTCGTATTGCGCCGTAAGGAACGGCGTCTTCTGTTCGAACTCGCCCAGGCGGAGGCGCTCCGTGCCTTCGGTGAAAACAAACAGCGACTGGTTCGGCATCTTCACCACTTTGTGGATGGTCGCGAGAGTACCTACCGCGTGCAGTTCGCTTGCCTCCGGGCTGTCCTGCCGGGCGTCGCGCTGTGCCACAACCAGAATGGTCTTCTCGTCACCTAGCGACTGAATCAGTTGGATGGAGCTGTCACGGCCCACCGTCAACGGCAGCACTGCATGGGGAAATAGCACGGTATCCCGAACCGGCAGCACCGGCAAGGCACGTGTACCCTTGCGGCGGTCCGGATCAGAGGCCGTGGGCTGGATAACGCTTACAAAATCGTTCGGCATGTCTGAGTGTCCTTCCATCAGATCTTCACACATCTGATGCATCAATCCGGGACGGGATGCAGTCCCGGCTCTCCGCTGGCGTAATCTGGTGTGGTTATCGGCACCGAGCCGCGGCGCTCCATCACCGGCATGCCAGATGGTGGATCAGTTCTCCGCCGGTACGGCTGCAGGCGGCTCCTCTACTGCATATCGGCCAAGTTCCTTCACTGAGTGGCTCACCTCCGTCAACGTGTGCAGTACCGCATCCGCGCCCTCAGCGGAGGCCACGCGAAGGTCAACAAAGAACATGTACTCCCAGGGCCGGCCTGGTACCGGGCGCGACTCGATGCGGGTCAGGTCCGCGCCCTGCCCTGCCAGCCGTGCCAAGGCGTGCTGCAGCGAACCAGGCCGGTGCGGCAAATCGAAGGCGAGGCTCACCTTGTTGACGGGACCATCCACCGGTCGCACCTGTGCCTCGTCTCCGGCGCGTGTCAGCAGCAAAAAGCGGGTGAAGTTCTGCGGGTCGTCCTCCAGGTCACGCAGCAGGATGTGTGCCCCGTACACCTCGGCAGCAAAGGGCGCGGCGATGGCGGCAGCATCTTGCTCGCGCTCCTGCAAGGTGTGCTTGACCGCGCCCGCCGTGTCATAAAACGGTACTGCCTCCATCTGCCGGTGATGAGAGAAGAAGCGACGGCACTGCGACAGGGCGACAGGGTGAGAGAGAACGCGTCGGACATCGACTAGAGCACTTCCGCGCGGCGCTATCAACGCGTGCCGGATGCGCAACGAAAGCTCACCCACGATGCGGACATCGTGCTGCAGCAAAAGGTCGGAGTGGTCGGCCACTGCACCGTGCAGGCTGTTTTCAATGGGCAGGACGGCGGCATCCGCACCACCAGCAGCGGTAAGCCGCTCGAAGACCTCGACAGACAGCGCGCACGGCACCAGTTCCGCGTCGCCCAGCAGAGCTTTCACCGCAAGATGGCTGTTCGACCCCAGTTCGCCCTGAATGGCTACGCGCAACCTACACCTCCCGTTTACCGCGCGTCTGCGACGTGACGCATAGGAATGTTTCCCGTATGAAGTACAACCACAACAGTGTAGGCCGCAACAGATTTGGGTGTGATTCCTGGTGGATCACCAATACGCCCAGGCCGCAGCGCCGGGCATCTGGAGAACGTCGATGCTTTGGACAATTACGGTCATCCTGTTGGTGTTGTGGTTAGTGGGACTGGTGAGCGGCACCACGCTGGGTGGGTGGATTCACATCCTGATCGTGCTTGCCATCATCTCGTTGATCTTCAATCTCATCGCAGGGCGGCGCGCGTAGGTACCTGCGCCGCTGAAGGCGTTTCAGGCGACAACGGAGGAAGCTATGGACATGGATCAGATCAAGGGCAAGCTTCAGAACGCCTTTGGAAAGACAGAAGAGTTCGTCGGCGAGGCTGTGGGAAGCAAGGACCTGGCCAATGCAGGCGCAGAGGATCGCGTAAAGGGTGCGGCCACAGAGACCTGGGGCAACACCAAGGACGCGGTTCACAATGTGGGTGAGACGTCAAAGACGGATGCGACCGTCCATGCCGACTCGACCCGGGACAACCTGGCAAGTGGCGCGGAACGCCTGCGCGACTCCATCCGTGCCAAGCTGGGCAGCACAGAGGACCACGAAGCGACTCGGCGCGATACGCTGTAGGACCACAACTGTATACGCACGCACAGAGCCCGCTCCGGCGGGCTTTGTCGCATTAGGCGGATGGATGGCGTACGTGGACGTCCAACGCGACCGCACAGAAGAACACCACGGAAATCACACCGTTCAGCGTAAAGAAGGCTGCGTTCATGCGGCGCAGGTCGTCTGGCCTGATGAGGCTGTGTTCGTACAGCAGCAGCAGTGCCACTACCAACACGCCAGCGGTTGCCGCAGAGCCCAGGTGGAACACCCGGAGCAGCCACACCAGGCAGCCAGCAGTCAGCAGGTGCATCGTACGGGCAAGCGCGAACGACCCAGCGAGGCCAAACGCCTGCGGCACACTGTGAAGATCGTGCGTGCGGTCGTGCTCGAAATCCTGGCACGCATAAAGGATGTCAAAACCCGCCACCCATAACAGCACCGCAAGCGTCAGCACCAGGATGCGCGGGTCCAGGCCGCCGCGCACCGCAATCCACGCGGCAGATGGCGCAATGCCGAGCGCCAGGCCCAACACCAGGTGCGACCACTGCGTCACCCGCTTCATGTAGCTATAGCCCAGCGTCACCAGGATGGCCACCGGACTGAGCAGCAGCGTAAGCCGGTTGAGCAGGGCCGCAGCCGTGAGGAACGCGCCCAGGCTGACCAGCGTGAACAGCGCAACAAAGCCCTTTGACAGCAGCCCCGCCGGAATCGCCCGCATGGCTGTGCGCGGATTCCGGCTGTCAATCTCGGCGTCCACCAGACGGTTGAAGGCCATGGCGGCCGTGCGCAGCGACACCATGCACACCACGATGAGCAGCAGCGTCTGCCAGCGCGGCCAGCCACCCGCCGCCAGCACCGCGCCTGTCAGCGCAAACGGCAGCGCAAACACCGAGTGCTCCCACTTGATCATTTCCAGCGTGGTGCGGGTGTTGTGGAAGAAACCGGACTGCGGAAAAGCCATGGGTCAAGTGTACGGCCGCGTGTCACACAGGAGAACACCCTCCTCAGCGGCTCGCCCCGATGTCACTGGCCACCTGCAGATCGTTGGTGACCTTGAAGGCGCCCGGCACACCATTGGCGCGAATGCCCGCAGTGTCCTTGTCGCCCTCGCGGTCCACCACGCCCGTCAACGTGATGTTGCCACTCACCACGGTGATGCGGATGGGTTTGGCTGGATCGATGGCATAGCGCTGCAGTGGGGGAAAGCCATAGATGGCGCGCGCCGCCGCCACGCGGATGCGGTCGTCGTTCGGCGACTCGGGTGCTACCTCCATGTCGTCCACCACGTCCTTCACGCCGGGGTAGTGGGCCACCAGCGAAACAGCTGCATCCTTGTCGGTGGGGCCATACGCCACGCCGCCCAGCGTTACCACACCGTTCTGCACGCCAATGGTGAAGCTGTTAAATGCGGTCGTGCCATAGCCCACGCGGACATAGGTCAACTTCTCTGCCAGCTTGCTGCGCAACTCGACATCAGAAACTTCCCCTGCACCGCCCCCACTGTGCACTTCAAGCATGTTGTGCACGGCAATCACGCCGCTTTTGTGGTGAATCTTGTGCTCGGCATCTTCTTTGGTGGCATACAGATCGACGGTGCCGGTCAGGTTCACGATGCCGCCCTTCACCGCCACATGCACGTCGCTGAAACGCTTGCTGTCGAGTGACTTCTGCACCTCCACCGTGACCTCCGCATCGGCGGCTTTGCTGCTCTTCGCCTGGGCACTAGCACCAAGCATGAGTGCTGCACCCATGAGTACTGCTCCACTGCACCCTGTACGCGCCGTCATCGTTACCCTCCTGAGCGGTCCCTTGCACTTGGATGGCCTCCGCCCGCGTCAGAAACCGGGAGCAACGCTAAGTACACCAAGGCACGGAGCTCTTCAACGTACGAACTTCCGAGACGTAAAGATCTTTAGCAATCGACCGTCGCGCCCTTCGCGTGCCTCGCCGTTGTGTCCGCTACGTCTGCCGTTACCGATAGCGTTTGCGAATTTTGTACACGAGCGAGAACACCCCGTTCTCATCACGCGTGGCAACAACAGACTTGTTGTCGCTCAGCTGGTATTGCAACTGGATTAACTGCTGCGTCGACGAATTAACGTTGGTGGCGAAGGTCACGGTGATCTGCCGCGTTAGCTGTTGCTCGACCGTGATGCGCGCCGATGAGGTGCCCAACGTGCCCACGAACGCAGGATCGATTTTGACCTTGCCCGCGCCGCCAAACAGCTTGTTTACGCGGTTTGACACCGTGGCATTCAGCGCACCGCCCAGCAGCGCGGTGGTGGTGGGGTCCTGCCCGGCCTGCTGCAACTGCTGCGAACTGATCTGCGCCTCTTCCTGCGTGCGGCCCAACGCCAGCAGGTTGAAGATGTCGGCCTGTGACAGCGGCGGCTCAGACCGGTAGGTCAGCTTGAAGTTTTTCGCTGTGCCGTGCACGCCGATCGTAACGTCGTAGTTTTCCACTCGCGCGGTCGCGTCCAGGTCGATCACCGGATCGATGCGGATGGGGTTGTTGAAGTAAATCTGACCGCGCTGCAGTTGGTAGTTGGTTCCGGCAAACGTGGCCGAACCGTCATTCACTGTTACTTTGCCCAGGATGGACGGCACCGCCAAGGTGCCGCGCGCTGTGATATCGACCGTACCTGCCACGTGCGCACCGTAGCTGTTCTGGAAGTCCAGCGCCGGAGAGGACTGCACGCGGACATTCAGCAGAATCTTGTTCAGCAACGAATCCGGGTCAGGCGGCGCAGAGACGTCGCCCGCGCCACCTGCAATGGATGCGAAATCGAATGTTTCAGCCAGGCCGAAGCGGGTGATCAAGACGTTGCCAGACAGGGTAGCACCGTCGCCTGAGCCCTGTAGCCGAACGCTGGCGTTGGCCGTGGCAGACACGCCGTAGTACCGCACGCGCACCGCGGTGGCGGTGGCCGTCATGTCGGCAAACAGCCCACCCCGGTACTGCACAAAGCCGGTCAGCTTAATGCGTCCACCGCCTGAGGTCGCCGTGACGCTGTCCACCACCAGCCGATCCTCGGTAAACGACGCGCTGCCGGTAATGTTCGACAAGCCGTTCGGCACTTCCGCGTACGCCAGGTTGGTGTTGCTGAAGTTCACCTTGCCGCTCAGGTCCGGCTTACCCGTGGTGCCAGCGGCGGCCACGTTGAACGAGATCTTTCCTGAGGCGATGATCTCCGGATTCAGCCGGTGTGCAATGCCCACATCGAGGCTGCCGCTGGCCTTGGCATCGAGACGGCCACCCTGTGCGGGCAGCGGTTTGCCGTCAGGCGAGAACACCTCAACCGAACCCGACGCCGTCAGATCCGTGTCCGGTCCCGTGATGTGCACCTCGTCAAGTCGTACGGTGCCGCCATTCAACGTGGCCCGCAGCGGTCCCGACGAGGCAAACTCCAGCCCCTGCGCTTTCACGTGCAGCGGCTGCAGAACGACGGATCCGGTCAGCGCGGCGGGCTGCTTTGCCGGGCCGCTTACGTTCAGTTCGCCCGTCAGGACCGATGCAACATCCGCGCTCGACCCCACCAGCTTCAGCACCGGCGCAACGTCCAGGTTGTTAAAAGTGGCATGCGCCTGCATTGGGTAGTTGCCGGCAAGCTGCACCTGCCCGTTGACATCCAGCTTGGCCGTCAGCAGGTCGCTGTGCACGTTCAGGTAGACGACGTCGCGGTCACTGCGCACATCCGCGTTCAGTTGACCGACCGGCTGCTTGTTGTACGTCACGCTGCCCAGTTGCAGGTGCGCCGTAAGGCCGGGCTGCTCGGCCGTACCGTTCGCGTCGGCGGTAAACGTCAGCACACCATCGACCGGCGAGCCAGCCTTGCGCACCGCCTGCAGGTTCGAGAGCCGGATATCGTTGCCGGCAAGGTGGGCGTGCAAATGCTTGCTGGTCAGGTTGTAGCCGCCGTTGCCGGAAACTTCCACGCCCTGCGCCTTTACGTCCAGCGTACTTGCGGTGATGTCCTGGCCCTTCACAGCCACGTCAGCGACCACGGAATCGTAGGGCTGGTCATACGCAACGCCGTTGCGCAGCGTGACATGTCCGCTACCCGTCAGATTACCCAGGGTACCGGCCGCGCTGGCGTTTACGTTGACGATGCCGGTGACTGGCAACGCACCCTGGCCCGCAATGTCGAGCACGTCGTGGATCTGTGCGTCGGCCAACTGCACCTTCGCGTTCACCTGCGCGAAGTTGTCGAACTCATACGACACCACGCAGCGCTTCACCACGCGGTGTGGCTTGACGCCGCCTGAGACGTTTAGCACGGCGCTGCCGCGTCGAATGGTGGAACTTGCGACGGTCACGCCTGCAGGCGCGTATTCCGCATCCGCGACCACGGAGTCGATGGCGATGTCACCCGTGCTGCCCAGGTGCGCCGTAAGCTGGTTCGCCTGCAAGTGCCCCTTGATGTCCAGCGCTGCAAGCCGGCCGCTGGCGGTGCCCTGGAAGTGCGCGGCACCGTGTAGCACCACGGGCAGCGCGCCACTGCCCTGCTTGCCATTGTTGCTAAAGCCTACGGCGTTCAGCACCGAGTCGAACTCGCTCAGATCGCTCAGGTCGGCGGAAAGGTTCAGCCGCGTGAGTGGATCGCCAGTTCCAACGCCCAGCACGCCCGTCGCCACCACGTTGCTGGCAGGCGTGTGCGCCTCCAGCTGCTCAATCTGCACGGTGGCGTTGGAGCCACGATAGGTTGCCTTTACGGCACCTCTCACGGGCACGTCGCGCAGGCTGCCGCGCCGCTTGACGCCCTGCGATGCCAGCTTCAGATCTGCGGTGACCACCACGGAACTGGGCAGGTCATTCGTGGTGCCGCCCCATTCCACGTGCACCGGGCCATTGACAGCAGTGTCGAAGCCAAGATCGCTGTAGTGGCGCGGCTCGGTGATCTCGTTGATGGTGCGCAGCGAGATGTTACCCAGCCGCACGTCGACATAGGCGTGCGCACGCTCCACCGGCGTGATCGCGGGTGAGCCGGCGGCGGGTGGCTTGGCATTCGCAATCTTTGCGGTCGCATTCGCGGTCTTCTGCCCAGCAGCGATGGTGGGCGATTGCGCCGGAGCCTGTGGCGGCACCACGCCCAGCCAGTTGTGGATGCGCATGTCCCCGGCCACGCTGCCGCCCGCGGGCAGGTTCAGCGCGATGGCGTTGAACAGCAGTTCTGTAGGCGTCACACGCAGGGCTGCTCCGCCGTTCACGTCGGTGATGTTGACGTACTCATCGCGGTAGCCCACCTGATGCAGATTCGCGTTCCCAGCCAGCAGGTAGCCCTTTTCGCAGAGTGGGCTGGGCGGCAGCGCCTTGGTGTTGTCCACCTTGTGCCCGGGATTGTGCCGCTGGAAAAAGCCCGGCTTTTTCTGTGCCACCTGCGGCGTCACCGCGCAACTGTGCCCGCCCAGGTCGAGATCCACGGTCCCTGCCGTCAGCCCTGGAAAGCCGCTCAGGACAGAGATCTGTGGCACCTCAACGTTGCCCTTCAACGCGACGTTCCACACCGGGTCGTCGAAGTTCTCAATGTGCGCATTCGCGTCCAAGTGCGACGATTTACCCGTGTCAAACGTCAGGCTCTGCACCGCGATCAGCTTGCGGCCCACCTCCGCTTTCAACTGCAGGCGCGACTCTGCCTGCGGCATCTGCTGCATCTTTGTCCGCACGTCACTGATGCCAAGCTCGATACCGTAGTGATCCACTGAGGGCAGGTAGCGTACGTCCAGGCCCAGGTTGCTGGCCTGAAGGTCAAACGGAATGGCACGGTCGTTGAGCAGCGCCAAGCCATTCGCCAGCTCTACGTGGTTCGCCTGCAGGTCCAGCAGCGTGTCCAGCACGGGCTCGTTGCTGGTGCTCTTGGTCTTGGGCACGGGTTGGTTGGTGGTGCCATCCTTGTTGATTAGCAGGTGAATGTGTGGCCGGTCCACATGCAGCAATGCCAGCGTGATGAACTTCATCGCGCCCTTGCTGTTCGTCGCGTGCGAAAACAGGCTCTTGAGCGTGATGTGCACCAGGATGCGGTCGGCGGACAGGTACGGCGCCTCGCCCGGCCCCTCCAGCCCGTGGATCACCAGGCCATCCACCTCCACGGCCAGGTGCAGCAGGTTGAAGTGCACCGCAGCCAGGTCGACCCTGCCGCCCGTGGCTTCCTCCAACGTATGCACCAGAGTGCTGCGGACACGGTTCTGAAAATCCGCGGTGCGCGTATACAGGCCCAGTCCAGCGACAGCCACGACCAGCAGCAAACCCGCCACCCACAGCAGGGCGCGCACAGCCGTGTGCTTGCGTGCCGAGGGGGCAGCGTGCGCGTCGTCGGGCGGGGGCGAGTTGGTGTCCAGCAGCGCCATTACGGGGCCTCTTCCCCCTGCTTCAGAATGCGCACACGGCCGCTGTCGCGCAGCGTCTTTAGCCAATCATCCAGCAAGGAACTCACCTGCTGCTGCAGCAACAACTCGTTAATGCGGTCGCGCACGCTGTCCAGCGGCGGTGCCGTGGCATGCTGTTTTGCATATTCCGGCAGCATGTTGTTCGTGTAAAACTTCGCAGTCTGCTCGTCAGTGATGCGCACGCCCGACCGGAAGCGCTGCTCGATAAAGTGCAGCACCTGGATGCGCTGCTTCACGCGGCTGCGCAACTCCTCGTCGGTGAACCCCGCGTTCGTCAGGAACTGCTTCCAGCCCGCGTCAGAGCTGCAGTCGGCATGCGCGCAGGCGGGAAGGTCTTTGCGCAACTCGGACACGTCCTTGTTGACCTGGTCATCGGTGACGGGCTGCTGCGGATAGCCCGCCATCTGCTGCTCGATCAGCGTGCGGTCAATTAACCGCGTCAGCGCCTGCTCACGCAGCGGTGCGTCCTGATTGGATCCGTATGGGTAAAACTTCGTGAAGCGCTCCTCCTGCTCCAGATCGCTTTCCAGCACCAGGTCGCCGTTCACCGTGGCCACGATGCGGTCGACCACGTCGCCGCGCTCGGCGGGCAGCTTATGCGCGTCCGCCTTGGCCTGTTCCTGCGTGGCAGGCTTGGCCGGCTGCTTGGGCGTGGGCGCAGCGGCCTGCCCATGCAGCGCCCCCGCACATAGGAGCGCCAGGGCCACGGCGAAGAGGTGCACTCGCAGCCGCATCAGAAGCTCTGCCCGATGGAAAAGAAGAATTGAAAGTGGCTTGCCTGGCCCACGTGGTGCGTGGGCACGGGCGCGGTGTAGTCGTCGATGATGGGGTAAACCGGTGGGTTCAGGTTGTAGCTCAGGTCCAGCCGGACGGGGCCTACCGGCGTGTTGTAGCGCGCGCCCAGGCCAACCGCGTGCGAGAAGTAGTTGAAGTTGCAGGTGCCCACCGTCACAAACCCCGTCACCTGCCGGCACGTCTGCTCATCGGGCTGGTGAAACCGCGTGATCGAAGGGAATACATCCTGCACGTGCAGGAACACGTTGCCCATGTCGTGGAACACCACAAACGAGACGCTGTCGCCTACCACCGACAGCGTCGGCGGCGGCAGCCGGATTTCAAACGTGTTCACAAACACTGCCGTGCCGCCCACGGGATATCCCGTGGTAAGGTCGCGCGGCCCCGCGGAGTTGATACCAAAGCCGCGGTGCGAAGTGGCCCCACCCGCGTACAACCGCTCCGGCAGCGGCACCGGGTCGCAGGAGGCATTGGTCGTCAGCAACACACACTGGCACCCCTCAATGCCTGCGTTTGGGTTGGCCCCGCGCGCATTCTCCACGCCAAAGCGCGTGTTGCGCGCAAAGGTGTACTTACGCCGCTTACCCCAGGTGTAATACGTCGAGTAGGTCGTATCGATCTTGTTGAAGTCGGTCTGCGATCCGAACTTGCCGTTGGCAAAGAACTCGTCTACCGACAGGTACATGCCCTTTTGCGCGTTGAGCGGAGACGGGTTGCGCGTGTCGTGGAACCACGTGATGCCGGGGCCGCCCACCCGCACCGGCTGCGACAATAGTGGAATCAGGTTGGCCGTTACCTGCAGGCTGTTCTGGTCCACCGACACGCGGCGATAGGTGAAGTTATAGATCAGCGTGTCGGCCTTTGGAACCTTTTGCGTCACGCGTAACAGCCCCTGCAACGTGCTGGCCTTGAAGGTGGAAATGTTCTGAACGTTGCTGTAACCACCGCTGATTTGCCCGGTAAAGTTGTTGCGGCCCAGGAACTTGGGCGTGTTCAGCGTAGCGGTCGCCACACGCTCCAGCAGGCCGTACGTCGTGTGCAGTGTAAGGGACTGGTCGGTGCCGAACAGGTTGATGCGCGTTACATCCGCCGACACGCGGAACGACGCGCCCGCATTGCCTTCCGTGGAGCAGCCGTTGAAAGTGCCGCCCAGCGACTGCTGCGCGCGGCAGTTGGCCTGCGGCGTAGACAGCTGCGCTTCAAAGCCCGCCCCGTAGGTTACGTCCCAGCGCTTGGCCTCCGTCAGCTGCACCAGCACATCCTTACGGTCGGCCTGCCCTTCCGGGTTCTGCACGGCCACGTTGGCCTCACTAAAGACGGCCAGGTCGTAGTAGCGCCGCTGCATCTCCACAATGGCCGACTGGTCCAGCGGATCGTGCGGCTTTAGCAGCAGCTGGTCGCTCACCAGCTTGGGCCGCGTATGGTAAACGCCGGAAATCAGGACACGGTCAACCTCAACCTGCTCGCCCTCGGTCACCAGGTAGCTGATGTCCGTGATGTTCGGGTCATCCTTGCGTACCGTTTGCTTTACCTCTACCTTGGCTTGGTCATAGCCCCTGGCCAGGTATGACGAGAGGATGTTGTCGCGGTCGCTGGAGACGTTGGCCAGCGCGAATGGCTGTTCCTTCTCCGCAGTGACCAGGCCCTCAACAGCAGCCTTTTGCGCGGCACTCTCGCCGGTGACCGTCACGTTGCCGAACTTCTGCTGCGGGCCCTCATCGATGTGGACATTCACGGTGATCGTCGCAATCTTCTTGTCGAGATCACCCTTGACCTGGTCGCTCGTGATCTTGACCTTGGTAAAACCGTTGGCGCGGTACAGCGAGGTGATGGAGTCCACATCGTTCGACAACAGCACCGGCGAGAACCGGCCGTTGCGCACGAAGGCATCGGCCTTCACTACCTGCATGCGCTCCTTAATGTTGTCCACCTGGAAATACTTGTTGCCGAAGACGTTGACCGCGGCCACCTTGTAGCGGCGGCCCTCCGTCGCCTTAAAGGTGACGGTCTCCTTCAGGTTGCTGGGCGGCGGCAGCGGCGTGCCATCGACGGCATAGGTGGGGGTGTCAGGCACGCCCTGCACTGCCGGCTCCACCTCGGCGTCGAAGTAGCCCTGGCGCGCCAGGAACTCACGAATGTTATGCGCGCCTTCATTCAACAGGTCGTTGTCAACCGCGCTTTCCTCATAGATCGGCAGCAGCTGCTTTTCCCGTGCCTTCGACACCTTCGCGCCGGTGATGTCGATCGTGACCAGCGGGCCCTGGTTCGCGCGAAAGCTGTAATCCAGTTCCTTGTTCGGCGCGTCGTACTCGCTCTTCTCCAGCGCTACCGCAGCTTCCAACCGATTGTGCTGCTGGTAATCCTTTCGCAGGTTGGTGAGGGCATTTCCGGCAGTGTCGTGTGTCACCCGGTTCTTGCTTTTGAAGAATTTGAGCGTGCGATTGATACGCTCCAGTTTGCCCATCTTGCGGAACTGTTCCAGGGAAACACCCGGATCGCCCGACAGCGCAACGTCGCCCACCACCGCCTGCGGACCTATGTCAATCGAGTAAATGACATCGACCTGCTTGCCGTCAGGCAGGTGTTCCGTCGAGGGATGGATGAGGGGCTGGTAGTACCCGTTTTGTGCCAGTGTCTGCTTGATGCCCTCCGCACCTGCGAGCACCTGTGAGTTGGTAAACGGCAGGCCGGGCTGCAGCTCCGTGGCATACTCCACCAGCGATGCCAGCCGGTCGACGTTGACGCCCTGGATGCGAACGCGACCGATGAAGTAGCGCGGTGTGCCGTCAAAGATGAGGGTCAGGCTGCCGTCCTGCGCGGGTATGCTGCGCAGCACAATGTCACGGTACAGGCCTGTCAGAAACAGGCGGCGGGTTGCCGCGCGGACCTTGTCCGGGCTCAGCGTGTCGCCAGCGGCAATGCCAAGCTCGTGCAGCAGCGGATCGTCCGCGCCGAGTTCCACACCGCGGAACTCGATGGCACCGATCGTTTTGCCGCGCAGGCCAAACAGGCCAGAGGCAGCCGTGTCGGCGGTCTTTGCGGCGTTCGCGGCCAACGACTGCTGCTGGGCGGCAGGGTCGCCGCTGGTGCGTGGGGCACTGGTCGAGGGTGTGTTCGGCTGCGTGCTGGATTGGGGCACGGGCAGGTGCCCCTGCTGCACCTGGCCTGGGGTGGAAGCACTGCTGCCAGGCTGGCTTGAGGT
This sequence comes from uncultured Terriglobus sp., assembly GCA_937871605.1. Lineage (GTDB taxonomy): Bacteria > Acidobacteriota > Terriglobia > Terriglobales > Acidobacteriaceae > Terriglobus. Next base: position 24,107 of record CALMRM010000299.1, read on the forward strand.
TTCCTGTGCGGCTATGGGCGCACAGCCCGCAGCGGTCGCGAGCAGCACGGCCAGCACGGGCCTGGCCGCACGCCTTTGCCGCGCTCGTACTGCCGAATGCCTCTTGAACCCCAACGTCGTGTGCCCCTGCTTCTGCGATTCGCCGACGCCCATGCGCCTGCTGGGAGTTTACCCTGTGCCACGGTACACGGGCGAACAGGCCATGTTCTTGTAGTTTCTGGATCTGGGCCGTTCTGATGCACGATGGCGTGATGGAGCCAGCGATTGAACCTCAGACGCCAACAACTTCTACACTGAGGCAATGGCAGAGGCGCTAGCTCCGCACGTGCCCACGAGCACACAGGACGACCGGTACTCACGGCAGCGGCTGTTTCCGCGGATCGGCGACAGGGGCCAGCAAAGGTTGGGAGCGGCACGCGTCACGATCGTGGGTTGCGGCGCCACCGGTGCGGGTCGGCTCGCTCACGGTGATCGATCGGGATTTCGTGGAGACGTCCAACCTGCAACGGCAACTCCTGTTTACCGAGGAGGACGCCCGGGAAGCCCTGCCGAAGGCGGAGGCCGCGCGTCGCAGGCTCCAGGAAATCAACTCCCGCGTGACGGTAACAGCTCACATTGACGACCTGACCCCCGCGAACGCTGCCGCCCTGCTCTCCGGAGCCGATGTGTTGCTGGATGCGACGGATAACTTCGAGACGCGCTACCTTCTGAACGACTTCGCAATCGAGAGCGGCACGCCGTGGATCTACGCAGCGGCCATCGGGTCCTACGCGGCGACCATGAACATCTTGCCCGGCGAGACAGCCTGCCTGGCATGCCTGTTTTCAGAGCCGCCGGGCGGCACCGTGGAAACCTGCGACACCGCAGGCATTCTGGGCACCGCAGTGACCGTCGCCAGCAGCCTCCAAGTGACAGAGGCCATCAAGCTGCTGACTGGCCAGGCCGGGCAGATGCGGCGCACCCTGCTCTCCCTGGACGTGTGGACGGGCGAACGCTCCGAGGTATCTGCGCGCGAGCCCCGCCCTGGTTGCCCTGTGTGCGGGCTGCGGCAGTTCCGGCACCTGCGTGGCGAGGGCCGCCCCCACATTACACTGTGTGGCCGCAACTCGGTTCAGATTCACGAGCACGGCCGCCCGGTGAACTTTGCCGCTCTGGCCGAACGACTGCGCCCGCTTGGCACCGTTCGCCACAATGACCTTCTGCTTCGCTTCAGCTACGGCGAGTACACCCTGTCCGTGTTCCCGGACGGCCGGACCGTGGTGCAAGGTACCGCAGAAGTGGCGCGCGCGCGTGCACTTTATGCGCGTTTTGTGGGCTCTTAGCATGTGAGATGCGTGCACTTTCGATGTGTTTTGTTCGCTTCGTGCATCACGTTGTATGCGAAACACACCCTTTTTGCACGTTCCCGATGCATATTTGTACGCTCGCTCACTGTTCGTGTTGCAAGGTGAAGCACGCTTCCCGAAAGAATCGTTGTCCCTGGCAACTCTCCTAGGGTCCGAACCCTTCCCATGTAAACGTACCCCCGGCTCAGGGGAAGTTCACTGTTGCTCCTGTATCCTGACTGGAGCCTGCGGCCTTTACTGGAACGGCGGTGCGTCATGGAGGCGTGCCAGGCCGCGGCATGGAAGTTCAGGGTTACGGAATGACACAAACGAAGTCGACGCCGGCCGCCGGCCATTTCAAGCGGAATCCTCCGATAGCCGGTGAAGCGGACGCCCTGGAGCGCGCGAAAAACGGCGACCCGGATGCTTTTTCTAAGCTGTATGCGCTGCACAAGCGCCGCGTGTACACCCTGTGTTTGCGCATGCTGGGCAATGTTTCTGAAGCGGAGGACATGACGCAAGAGGCCTTTCTCCACCTCTACCGCAAGCTTGGTTCGTTTCGCGGCGAAAGCGCGTTTTCCACCTGGCTGCACAGGCTCACGGTCAACCTGGTGCTGATGCACCTGCGGAAGAAGGGTCTGCAGCTGGTGTCGCTTGAAGAGACGATCAATCCGTCTGAGGAGGACGCGCCCAAGCGGGACTTCGGCTCGCGCGATCCGCGGCTGTCGGGTTCGGTAGAGCGCGTTGCGCTGGAGCGGGCCGTCTCGACACTGCCCCCCGGCTACCGGTTGGTGTTCGTGCTGCACGATGTGGAAGGGTACGAGCACAACGAGATTGCGGGCATGCTGGAGTGTTCCACGGGTAACAGTAAGTCGCAGCTGCACAAAGCCCGGCTCAAGCTACGCGAAATTTTGCGGCAGAACGACCAAGCCGCCACCCTGCAGGAGGCCAAGTAAATGGCAAACGAACCAAAGCGCTGGACCTGTGAGGAGTTTGAAAAAGCCCTGCCCGACCTTTTTGAGAACGCACAGGGCGGCAAGCTCAGCGCAGACCCGCAGTTCGCCGACATTCTGCGCGACTGCCCGCAGGCAGCCGAACTGGTACGCGATCTGGAGTACATTGCAGAGACTGCGCGCCTCCTGCTGGAGCCAGAGGTCGATGCGCCAAGTTCCGACCTGTGGCAGAAGATCGAGCGGGAACTCGGCGACGCACCCGGCAGCCCTGTGCAGTAGCGTTCCTGTAAGCCCGCTTGCCGGGATGGCATACACAGCGTAGTATCGGGTTCAATATGCAGCAGACCGTATTTTTTGCCGGCTTTACGTACCGCTACTGGCGCACAGTAGCGGCTGCGGCAGGCTCTGCACACTTTCTGCTCTGACGTTCAGAGCAAGCGCACATGAGCTCAGCAGGCCGCAACTCCAACATGGGTTGCGGCCTTTTCAGTTTTCATCACAACCACGAAGGATCCTGGCACCATGCCCGCTCTGGAAGCTCCCAGCCCTGCCGCCCCGGCCACTTCTCTACCCACTGCCAGCCGCATTGTGCTCATCGGTTTTATGGGCGCAGGCAAGAGCACCGTGGGCCGCCTCCTGGCGGCTCGGCTCCGCTGGCAGTTTGTGGATACGGACCTCCTCGTCGAGCAGAAGCACGGGTGCAGCATCGCGGAGTTGTTCAGCAGGGAGGGCGAGGACCGCTTCCGGCAGTGCGAGTCCGTGCAGCTGGCGCGTGCGCTGGGACAGCACCATGCCGTGATTGCCGTGGGCGGAGGCGCACCAGAAATCCTCACCAACCGGCTGCTGCTGGAACAGACGCCCGGCACCACCATCGTGTTCCTAGACGCACCCTTTCCAGTGCTGTTTGACCGCTGCGTGCTGCAGGAAGGGGCTGCGACACGACCGGTGCTGCGGGATGCAGAAGCTGCAGAGCGGCGCTTCCACGCCCGCATGCCGCTCTACCGCCGGTGCGCGCAGCACCAGGTTCGTACGGAGCTGCTCGACCCTGCAGCAACTGCGGCAGAGGTGTTGCACGTCCTCGTGCCCGGCAGTCTCCTGTAGCCGCAACAACGGCTCCCCACGCGGGTGCATCCTACGCAGGAAACCTGAGAAGAGGCCCACACTGGAGAGCGCAGCCGAAGCCCCGTCGTTTCCGACCAAACAGTTCCGTGACGTACGAAAGCACATTGTCTTTGTCATAGCCCTGCTGTGCCTGCTTGGCCTGCTTTGGACCATTCGCCATGTCCTCGGCCTTGTGTACCTCTCCGGCCTGTTTGCCGTGGTGCTCAACCCTGTGGTCATGCGCATCAGCGCGTTGCGCTTTCGTGGCAAGCACTTATCGAAACCTCTCGCCGTTGCGGTTCTGCTGCTAGGCCTCATCTTTGGGCTCGGGCTCTTTTTCTGGATTGGTCTGCCGCCAGTGCTGCGCGACTTCCGTAACTTTCTGGGAGATGCACCCAGCCGCCTGCCGGCGATTACCGCCAAGTTGCACAAGATTCCAGGGGCCGACAAGATGGGCCTGAGCGATCTGAGCACGCGTCTCCAGGCCGGTGCCGGCGAAGTCGCGGGCTACCTGTTTACAGCGCTGCCTACCTTGGCCGAGCACGTCCTCGACCTGTTGACTGCGGTGATCCTGACGGTGTACTTCATCCTGGAAGGCCAGGAAGTCTACGAATTCTTCCTGTCCCTGGTCATACCCGCGTCGCGCGCCCGGCTTGCAACTACCCTGCTGATCGCTGAGGAGAGGGTCTCCCGCTGGCTCATCGGACAGCTGGCGCTCATGGCCTGCGTGGCGGCCTACAGCCTGGTTGTCTTTCGCGTACTCAACGTCCGGTACTTTCTGCTGTTGGGTGTGCTGATGGGTCTGACTAACATCATTCCGATTGCGGGAAACCTTATCACGATCCTGCTGGTGACGCTGATTGCCGCGGCGGATACCTGGACCAAGGCCGGTTTGGTGTTGGCTGCGTACTTCGTGTACGTGCAAATTGAGAACGCCTTCCTTACGCCACGCATCATGAAGTCCAGTGTCGACCTGATGGGCATTACCGTT
>CALMRM010000300.1 GCA_937871605.1 uncultured Terriglobus sp.
TGTGGTGGGTACGCGCCATCCAACGCCGTATGGTGCGGGCATGGCGCAGATGCTGTCGCGAGAGTTGGCGTCGCGCGGCGTCGTGATTCAGAGCGGCATGGCGCGCGGCGTGGACACCAAGGCGCATGAGGGCGCGCTGGAGGCCAAGGGCAAGACTGTGGCCGTCTGGGGCACGGGTGTGGATGTGATCTATCCCAAGGAAAACAAGCGGCTGGCCGAGGGCATTCTGATGGGCGGCGGCTGCATTCTGAGCGAGTTTCCCCTGGGCACCTTTCCCGCGCCGCAGAACTTTCCCATTCGCAACCGCGTGCTCAGCGGCATGAGTGTGGGCGTGCTGGTGGTGGAGGCGGCGGAGCACAGCGGCACCCGCATCACCGCGCGCTGCGCCATGGAGCAGAACCGCGACGTGTACGCCGTGCCCGGCAACGTGACCAACAAGGGCTCCTGGACACCCAACACGCTGATCAAGCAAGGAGCCAAGCTGACCGCCACATGGGAAGACGTGTGGGAGGACCTGCCCAGCCAGGTGCGGCAGGAGTTGGAGGAGCGGCTGGAGCAGGGGCGTGAATCCAACACCGCGGTTTCCGCATCCCTATTTGCCGAAAGCAATCTGCCCCCGGCAGAGCGACTGGTGTTTGAGCAACTGCGGCACGATGAGGCCGTGCAGTTGGACGACTTGATCGAGCGGCTGGACGGGCAACTGCAATCGCCGGAGATCTTTACGGCACTCTTTGAACTGGAATTGCTGGGGCGGGTGAGGCAAATGCCGGGTAAGAATTATGTCCGCACATTTTAGAGTTGCTGGCGGGTTGTAGACGTTTTGGCTAGGGGACTAGTCGAACGAGAACGGCTGCCAAAGACTCCCACAGGTATGACGTTTGGCTGAAAGCGTGTTAGGGTCCTACCGGGATGCCGAACCCGGTGAGAGACCCGGTAGAAGCAGCGCGGTAGAACGCCGGGCGCAAGTTGGACGGACCAGCAGAAGACAGGTCAGCGTATGAGCAAGAATCTCGTGATCGTGGAGTCGCCCGCAAAGGCCAAGACGATCGGCAAATATCTGGGTAGCGACTACATGGTGGAGGCCAGCATCGGCCACATTATGGACCTGCCCAAGAACGACATTGGCGTGGAGTTGAAGCGGCGCACGTTTCAGCCCAAGCTGATCGTGTCGCCCGGTAAGGAAAAGCTGGTGGACCGGCTCAAAAAGCTGGCCAGCAAAGCCGACGCCGTGTACCTGGCACCCGACCCGGACCGCGAAGGCGAGGCCATTGCGGCGCACCTGCAGATGCAGTTGCAGCCCTCCATCAAGGGCAAGACGACCATCCAGCGCGTCACCTTCAACGAGATCACCAAGCCGGCCGTGGTGGACGCCTTTACGCGTGCCAGGGATGTAAACGAAAACCTGATGCTGGCGCAGCAGACGCGCCGCGTGCTGGACCGGCTGGTGGGCTACGAAATCTCGCCCCTGCTGTGGGACAAGGTGCGCCGTGGCCTGTCCGCCGGGCGTGTGCAGACCGTCGCATTGCGGCTGATCGTCGACCGCGAGAACGAAATCAAGGCGTTCAAGCCGGTGGAGTATTGGCCCGTCGAGGCGAAACTGCAGCCGAAGGGCAAGGCAGACTTTGTCGCCCGGCTGCATTCTGTAGACGGCGAACGCATCAGCGTAGACACAGTTGCCGCGCCAGCACTGCCGGACGGTGGGACCGCCGCCGAGGTGGAGGCGGGCATGCAGTCCGCCACGTGGAAGGTCGTCTCAGTCGAGGCCAAGGAGCGCAGGCGCAACGCACCTGCACCGTTCACTACCAGCCGCCTGCAGCAGGACGCCAGCAACCGCCTGGGCTTCAACGTGAAGCGCACCATGGGCGTGGCGCAGCGGCTGTATGAGGGCGTGGAGGTGGGCGACAAGGGCACGGTCGGCCTCATCACCTACATGCGTACCGATTCCACCCGTGTGTCGCCCCAGGCGATCAGCGACGCGCGCGAATACATCGGGACGCTGGGTGCGCAGTACCTGCCCGGCAAGCCCAACAGCTTCTCCAGCAAAAAGGATGCGCAGGACGCGCACGAGGCCATCCGGCCTACGTCCGTCAGCTTTACGCCGGAGAGCATTCGCCGCTACCTCTCGGACGAGCAGTTCCGCCTCTACGACCTGATCTGGCGGCGCTTCGTCGCAAGCCAGATGACGCCCGCCGTGTACGACCAAACCTCGGTGGAAATCGAAGGTCGTTCGAAGAGGAGCTACCAGGTGCGAGTCTCCGGATCGGTGCTCAAGTTTGACGGCTTCCTGCGCATCGCCGACCCGCGTGCTGCAAAGGGTGAGAGCAAACCCAAGGCAGAGGGTGCTGACGGCGAAGACGCGAACGACACCGCATTGCCCGCCCTGCAGCAGGGCGAGGCGCTGAACCTGCTCGATGTGCTAACGGAGCAGAAATTCACCGAGCCGCCGCCGCGCTTCAACGAGGCATCGCTGGTCAAGGAACTGGAAGAGCGTGGCATCGGGCGGCCCTCGACCTACGCCTCCATCCTGAACACCATCCAGGATCGCGACTACGTCAAGAAGCTGGCGCGCAAGTTCGTGCCCACCGAGATCGGCATGGTCGTGACCACGCTGCTGGTCAAGAACTTCCCCTACATCTTCGACATGGCCTACACCCGCAAGCTGGAAGAGGAGCTCGACGAGGTCGAGGGCGGCAAGACGGTGTGGACCAGCCTGCTGGGCGGCTTTTACGACCACCTTTCCGACGAAATCAAGGTCGCCGAAAAGTCCATGGAGGAGATCAAGCGCTGGGAAAAGCCGTCCGGCGAGCCGTGTGAAAAGTGCGGTTCGCCGCTGATCCTGCGCTGGGGCAAGTTCGGGTCGTTTTACTCCTGTTCGAACTACACCAAGGCCAAGCCGCGGACGATCGCCGTTTCCGCGTGGAAGAAGGACCCCAAAGCGGCACTGAAGCGCGTCAAGAAAGATCTGAACTTCCCCTACAAGGTGCAGGGCCTGGACGCGGGTGTCATCGAGTCGGACGTCGAGGTACACGACGACAAGGAGCTCAAAAAGGCGCTAGACCTGGCCGCCAGCAAGGGCAAGAGCATCCGCATTGAGCCGCAGAGCTGCGACTTCACCAAGGAAAACGTCGCCGACAAGCCGGATTTGGCTGCCATGGAAGCAGGCGACACCGAGGAAGAGGAGTTCTGCGAGAACTGCGGCAAGCAGATGGTGCTCAAAAATGGCCCTTTCGGCCCCTACATGAGCTGCCCCGACTACAACGCCGACCCGCCTTGCAAGACGGTCCGCCGCTTGAACCAAAAGGTGCAGTCCAAGCCGCCCGAGCCCACCGGTGAGCCCTGCCCGGAGTGCGGCATGGAACTGGTCAAGCGCACCGGCACCTACGGCGAGTTCACCAGCTGCTCCGGCTACCCAAAGTGCAAGTATGTCAAGCAGGTGCTGCTCGACGTCCCCTGCCCCAAGTGCCACACGGGCAAGCTGGCCGAGCGCAAAGCCAAAACGGGCAATGTATTTTACGGCTGCACGAACTATCCCAAGTGCGATTACAGCAGCAACCTCAAGCTGATCGCCAAACCCTGCCCGCGCGGCAACAGCACCTACCTATTGGAGGTGCCGAACAAAGAAGACGGTACGGTCCACGAGGTGTGCCCGCACAACCACGACGCCCTGCCGAAGCGCCGCCCCAGGAAGGGTGCTGCACCCGTGCAGGAGGCCTCAGATGCAATCACGTGCGACTACGACGTATCCACCGGCAGGCCAAACCCGGCGCGCGAGCCTGTCTCCGTGCCTGCGCTGCAGCGCCCAGACCCGGAGAAGACGCGTCCCGTCATTGCTGCCGTAGCTTGATACGGCAGAAACGGTCGTTGATACGATAAAAAGAGTTGGAATCGAGACGTAGTCCTGGCGGGTCTTATCCTCAGACTGGTACAAAGGTAGCAGCCAGGATGGCAGGCGCTCAGCGCCGCGCGGGTGCGGTTGACCGCAGTTGCGCTTCTTTGAAGAGGGTGAGTAGGGGTATGGCAAAGGCAGTGTGGAACGGCCAGACAGTGGCCGAGAGCGACAGTTTTGAGACTGTGGAAGGCAACATCTACTTTCCGGAGGAGACGGTCAAACGGGAGTTCCTGCGGCCAAGTTCCACTTCCTCTAACTGCCCGTGGAAGGGCCAGGCACGGTACTTCACGCTCATGGTCGATGGCCAGGAGAACCCCGATGCGGCCTGGTACTACCCCGATCCGAAGCCCGCTGCACGCCAGGTGCGCCATCACATCGCCTTCTGGCGCGGTGTTGAAGTCAGCAAGTAGGCGGCCGCCGTACTGTATCGGACGCCCGTGTAAAGCAGCTGCTAAGGCTGGACTCCGGTCCTTTTGAGCACCTGCTGAAGGGCGCTCGGCAGCGTGTGCGGCAGGACAACAGTGCCGCGCCGCACAAGCAGCCACAGCGCACCCGCTGCAAGTAGCAGCACTCCGAGTAGCATCGCGGCCACACCCAGCCAGCGCATCCGGTTTGAGGCCGCGCTGGCGGGCCGGCTGCGGTGCACGGCTTCCGCCAGTTCCACCCAGTCGTCTGCTCTGCCATCCACTTCCATGCCACGGTCGCGCATGGCCATCACAAAGCGGCGCACCGTGCCGTCCACGTCCAGGCCGCAGTGCTGGGCATACGAGCGCACAATGCCGCGGTTGAAAACGCCACCAGGCAGTTCCGCAAAGCGGTCCTCCTCCAGCGCGGTCAGGTGGCGCGTAGAAATGCGGGTTGAAACGGCAACCTCGTCCAGCGAAATGCCAAGACGTTCGCGCTGTTCTCTCAAACTCTCGCCGAAATGCATGCGTCTGCTTGCCCGTGGTCTGCCTGGGTGGGAAACTGTGACTCTCGCGAATGCTAATCCCGGGCGTGCAAGCTTCAAAGCCAGAGCAGCAACCGGTGCGGTTAGGGTAACTCAGGAGCGTCTCAGTGGGTGTACTGCGTAGCAGCCAGGCATTGCAAGGCAGACCCGTGACCTACGGCGTCTTCGAATCGCCCCTCGGCAAAGTCATGGTAGCGGCAACGTCCATGGGTGTCTGCTCCGTGGCCTTTGCAGACTGTGCGGAAGATCTGCTTGAGGAACTGCGGGGTCGACTGCCGGGGTGCGACCCGCGCGAGGACAGTGGAGCCGTTTCGTCGTTTGCCAGCGTTCTGCTGACAAGCCTGTCCAGCGGCGCTGCGCTCAGCGTACCCCTCGACGTCCAGGGGACAGCGTTCCAGCAGCAGGTGTGGGCGGCACTGCAGGCCATCCCGCGTGGCACAACCCAGACCTACACACAGGTGGCGCAGGCACTGGGCTTGCCAACCACCGCGGCGCGAGCTGTGGCACAGGCGTGCGCCGCCAACCCTGTGGCGGTGGCCATCCCATGTCACCGGGTATTGGGCGCAAAGGGTGACCTGCGGGGCTACCGCTGGGGCATGGAACGAAAACGGCACTTACTCTTGCTGGAGCGAAATGCGGTGCAAAGAGCCTCTCTGCTGCCAACGGCTACGGTGCTACGCTTACAGTAAGAATTTCAGAGGTGATCAGCCGCATGGCCACAGCCGTACTCGCACCGGAAGCCGTTTTACCCTTCAAAGTCGCTAATATGTCGCTGGCCGACTGGGGTCGCAAAGAGATCGACGTCGCCGAGCAGGAAATGCCTGGCCTCATGAGCATCCGCGCAAAGTACGCCGCAGGCAAGCCGCTCGAGGGTGTACGCATCACGGGCTCGCTGCACATGACGATCCAGACTGCCGTGCTCATCGAGACGCTGAAGGACCTAGGCGCGGACGTGCGCTGGGCCAGCTGCAACATCTTCTCCACGCAGGATCACGCCGCCGCAGCGATTGCAGCGTCCGGCACGCCCGTGTTCGCCTGGAAGGGCGAGACGCTGGAGGAGTACTGGTGGTGCACGTACCAGGCGCTCAGCTTCCCGGAGGGGCTTGGTCCGCAGATGGTGGTGGACGATGGCGGTGACGTGACCCTGCTGATTCATAAGGGCGTGGAACTGGAAGACGGCGACCGCAGCTTTGTGGACGCAAAGCCAGGCAGCGAGGAAGAAGCAGTCATCCAGAAGCTGCTATTGAAGGTGCTGGAGGAAGATCCGCAGCACTGGCACACCGTCGCGAAGGAGTGGCGTGGTGTCTCCGAGGAGACCACCACCGGCGTGCACCGGCTGTACGACATGATGAAGAAGGGCAAGCTGCTGGTGCCTGCCATCAACGTGAACGACTCGGTCACCAAGAGCAAATTCGACAATCTCTACGGCTGCAAGGAGTCGCTGGCCGACGGCATCAAGCGCGCGACAGACGTGATGATGGGCGGCAAGGTCGCGGTCATTTGCGGCTACGGCGATGTGGGCAAAGGCTCCGCGCACAGCCTGCGCGGCATGGGCGCGCGCGTCATCGTGACGGAGATCGACCCCATCAACGCGCTGCAGGCCGCGATGGAAGGCTTCGAGGTCACCACCCTTGAAGAAACGCTGGGCCGTGGCGACATCTACGTGACTGCGACCGGTAACGTGGACATCATCACCTACGAGCACATGCAGCGGATGAAGGACCAGGCGATCGTCTGCAACATCGGCCACTTCGACAACGAGATCCAGATCGATCTGCTGAATACTGCGAAGGACGTGCAGAAGCTGGAGATCAAGCCGCAGGTGCACAAGTACACGTTCCCCACCGGCAATCAGATCTTCGTGTTGGCCGAGGGTCGCCTTGTCAATCTGGGCTGCGCGACCGGACACCCCAGCTTTGTGATGTCGAACAGCTTTAGCAACCAGACGCTGGCGCAGCTGGACCTATGGAAGAACCGCGACGAATACGCTGTAGGCGTTTACGTGCTGCCCAAGAAGCTGGACGAGGAAGTGGCACGGCTGCACCTGGAGAAGATCGGCGTCAAGCTGACGACGCTGTCGCCACGGCAGGCCTCCTACATCGGCGTGCCTGTGGACGGGCCGTATAAGTCAGAGACGTATCGCTACTAACCCCGAGGTACGGCAGTGTGGAAGCGCAGCAACGGTGCTGCGCTTCCATGTTTTATCGCACCACTCCGTCTCGCCCGCGTATGGGAACGCAGCCAGGTGAAAACGGTCCAAGCCGCCTCCGTCAGAAATGAGAAAGTCTGCATGCTGATCAAGAGTGACTTCAACATTCAGTTTCAGCTGCCCTGCAAAACATCGATGGTGGCACTTTTACATCTGCACCCCTCGCTGAACCGTGCGCTGCGTACCCCCGACACCCTGCGCGTCGAGCACCTGGAGGCCGGTAGAGGCACGCTGCTGGGTGTGGAGCACTACACCGACAGTTTTGGCAACTCCTGCGCACGCTTACACGCGCCCACGGGTGCGTTGATCCTCAGCGGTGAAAACGTGGTGGAGGTACCGGAGATCGCGGACCCGCAGCCGGTGGGTGCGGTACAGCATCCCGTGGAGGACCTGCCGTCAGACGTGCTGCAGTTTCTGCTCGCCAGCCGCTATTGCGAGGTGGATCGTTTCAGCGCGGTAGCGTACGACCTGTTCGGGCATCTGCCGCCTGGCGGCGAACGCGCCGTGGTGATTCGCGACTGGGTGCATAACAAAGTACGGTTTGACTATGCCAAGGCTCGTCCCACAAAAACGGCCATGGACGTCTACACGGAACGCGAGGGCGTGTGCCGTGACTTTCAGCACCTGGCCGTCACGCTGAGCCGGGCCATGAACATCCCGGCGCGGTATGTGACAGGCTACCTGGGCGACATTCGCTACCACTACTCCGGGCCAGGTGACTTCTCCGCCTGGTATCAGGTGTGGCTCGATCATCGCTGGTGGGACATGGACGCACGCCATAACGAGCCACGGTATGGCCGGTTGCTCATGGCCACCGGGCGCGATGCTGCAGATGTCGCAATCACCACCTCTTTCGGTTCGGCCTTGCTGACCCACTTTCACGTGGAGTCGAACGAGGTCGATGCCGCTGGCCAGGCGGTGCCGTTGGTGCCGCGTCCGGGACATGACACAGTCACGTCAGGTGTCAGGCCGGTCAACGCGCTTGTTGCATGAGGTCAGGATGGACCGGTTGGATGGCCCTGCGCGCTCGCGGCGGCGGTGGAAGTGCTGCCGGTTTGCTACACTCTGCCTGACGTGACGCTGTTTCTGCCAACTCGACTGCCGCTGTCCTACCTGGCGTCGTTTTCAGCCATGCTGCTGCTGGTTGAATTCCTGGAAGGCACACCGCTTCTCCTAGGTGTGACAGCACAGGCGTTCCTGCTCGTTGCTGGGGTTGCATTTAATCTGTGTGGCGGCCTGGCATACGCCAGCGGAGCCTTCGTGTTTTTCAGCGCAGTACTCTCGCTTGAACTGGGCGTCGTATTGAAAGCAGTTCTCGGCGAGCCGCTGCAATCGAACCTCATCGCACCGCAAAAAACACTGCTGGTGTACCTGGCTGGCATGTGCAGCGTTCTGGTAGCTGCTTTCATCTCCACTCGGCTCCGTCGCAGGCGGGGTCTGCTGGAAAGCATCGATCTGAGCCGGCAGGTGGTCAGCACTGGCCTGGGCTGCCTGCTGATTGCAACGGTCACACCGCTGCTGCTGCCCGAAGGGCTCGAGGGCACGTTTTCGCAGTTCAACGGTGCCTTTGTTAGCGTCGCGATCCTGCTGATGGTGTTCCAGGTGACCAGGGCATCGGGCGGCAAACGCTCGTTTCATCCCGTTGCGCTGGCTAGTTGGGCCTACATTACCATCGACTACGGCATCATGCACTTCTCTAAGCAGGGCTTGTTTGCACCCAGTGTCGCGTGGGCTGTTGCGGCCATCGCCGGGGGCTACCGTACCTCTCTCAGCCGCCTCCTGGTGCTCGGAGCCATCGTTACCGTGGCTGTCTCACTGCTAACGCCGTACTCGCAAACGGCCCGTAACTACGCCGGGCGTGACGACGAGCGGCAGCAAGCCTGGGAACTGCTGACCCATCCGCTGGAAACGCGAGCCCTGTACCAGGAGCAAAGCAAGCTCAACTATGAGCTCGGGGTCGACTACCACTGGTTTGATGAGCCGCAAGGTTTGCTCGACCGGCTCACCATGGTGCCCATCGACGATGCCCTGATTGCAAGTACCGACTCGTTGCGGCCGGGAACGCCGTACGCTCTTTGGACCTACGTCCTAAATATCGTTCCGCGATTTCTTTACCCGGACAAGCCGCTCTTCCGGTGGGGCAACCTCTATGCGCATGACATTGGCGTGCTGTCCGACGAGGATGAGTCCACCGGCATTTCCTTCACACCCTATGCGGACGGCTACCACACAGCACAGTGGGTCGGTGTGACGCTGTACCTCGGCATCATGGTCTGCGTCATGTTCTTGGTCTGTGACTCCGTGGGTGGCAGCATCACGCGCAGCCCTTGGGGCCTACTATACCTGCTGTACTTTGCCCATGCCGCGCCAGAGGGCATGCTGGTGCAGACGACGTATAGCATTTCGAACCTGACGGTGGCGCTGATTGGAGCGGCCCTGATCTCGCGGTACATCGCACCCGTTATCGGCAACTTCCTGTTCGTGGAGCGGGCGGCCGCCGCACCCGGGGGTCTTCAGCCGTACAATCCATACAGCACATGAACAGCTTAGTTGTGGGCAATCTGGTGCACCGGCCGCTGCGCTCGGTGATTTCGGCGCTTGCGGTGGCCATTGAAGTCGTCATGATCCTATCCATTGCCGCCATCATGCTGGGCATGCTGAACGGGCAGAAGACGCGTGCTACAGGCATTGGCAACGATATGATTGCGAGGCCGGGCACTACCTCAAACCTGTTGGGGGTCAGTGGCGCGCCCGCTTCCACCAAGGTGCAGCAGGTGCTTGAAGGGCTGCCCCACGTGCAGGTAGCCGCTCCGGTTTATGTGCAACTGGTGGCCAGCGGTTCTGTGGAGAACATTTGGGGCATCAACTACGACAGTTTCAATGCTTTGCTACCCTTCACATTCGTCGAAGGCGGGCCTTTCACCAGCCCCAACGAAATCATCATTGACGATGTTGCGGCGGCCAGCGGCAAAGGGTTCCATGTGGGCGACGTGATGCAGGTGCTGGGCCGCGACTTTCGCATCTCCGGCATCGTGAAGCATGGCAAAGGCGGCCGCAAGTTCCTGCCGCTGGAAACGATGAACGCCATCAACGGCACCGAGAACCGCTGCAGTGTCTTCTACATCAAAACCGAGGACCCGCCGCGTTGGCAGACGGCGGTGAAAGCCGAAATCAAGGAGACCGATGGCCTGCAGCAATGGGATGTGCAGACCTTGGAAGAGTTCCTCTCCATGCTCACGCCGGAGCGCTACCCCGGCTTCAACATCGGTCTGCGCGTCGTCATCGGCATCGCCGTGGTCATCGGCTTCATCGTCATCTTTCAGTCCATGTACACAGCAGTGCTGGAGCGCACGCGGGAGATCGGCATCCTCAAGTCGCTGGGAGCGTCGAAGCTTTACATCGTAGGCCTGGTGCTGCGGGAATCCGGTTTTCTGGCGGTCACCGGCATTGTGGCAGGCGTGCTCATTACCTACGGGCTGCGCCTGTTCCTGCACATTCGGTTTCCACAGCTTGAGTTTTCGGTCACACCCGGCTGGGTTCTGGCCGCGGTGCTCATCGCCATCACAGGGGCCACGTTCGGCGCACTCTACCCAGCGCTCAAAGCTGCAGGGCGTGATCCTATTGAGGCACTCGCCTACGAATAGCGGTCGCCGCCCATCGGTGCATCTAACAGAGCACCATGGAGTGGCAGCGGCAGGCGATTCGGATAGGGAGCACTGCGCTGCTGCTGTTTGCGGCCACCCTGTTCGTGCTCCACTACCTGCACCTGGGAGCGGATTTTCCCAACCATTCGCCGTGGATGGACTGGGCAAAGTACACCGATGAAGGCTGGTACGGCGATGCGGCGATTCGCTACTACCTGCGCGGCGGATGGCGGGTGCCGGGCGACTTCAACCCGGGGGCAGCACTGCCCGTGTGGCCGCTGCTAGAGGCCCTGGTTTTCCACTTCACGGGTGTGGGCGTCATCGCGGCGCGCGCCCTGGCCGTCACCGTGCTGGGCGGTATCGGCGTCTGCAGCTATCTTCTGCTTAGCCATCGCAGCACGCGCGACCGCGCCATGCCGTTAGGCCGCATTTCCGGCATCGCTGCCGTAGCGCTGCTGTTTAGTAGCCCTTTCGTCTATGCATTTGGCCGCATGGCCATCCTTGAACCGCTGTTGGTCCTCTTGACACTGTGCTCACTGCTGGTTGCCTCCTCTGTGCGCCATGCAGCCAGCGGCGGCTCGCGAACGCTTCGGCTTGTAATGCTGGGCCTGCTGGTCGCCAGCATGATCGGCACCAAAACAACGGCCATCTTCCTGTTGCCTGCCGTGGCCGTTATGCTGTGGAGCGCCTCTGGCTGGCAGGTGCGCGCGGTCCTGCGCAACACTGCGGTTGCGGCTGCTGCTGCGGCCCTGCCCGCATTGGCATACCTCCTGCTGCTCAAGCGGCACGGTCTGCTGCCAGACGTGCAGTACCTGTTTGCGGCCAACGCGTACACCGCCATCAGCCGGGCTACGTTTTGGCCGGTCCTGGGGGAAACACTGCAGAGTGGCACTTGGATCGGCACCGAGCTCTACCTGATGGCCGCTGCCATGCTGCTGCTGTGCTTCCGGCGGGCCGTGTGGTCTGACGCGGTGTTTGTCTCGCTTGTCTTATGGGCCGTGGGATACCTGGCGTACATCGCCTACCATGCCAACCTGCAGCCGCGGTACTACCTGGTGGTGGCGGTACCGTTGACACTGCTGTTACTGCGCGGAGCTGTGCACCTGGCGGCGTGGAACCGGTACGCCGGGCTGGCAGCGGCCGTGCTGCTTGCTGGTGTGCTGGTGAGCGACACCTATAGGACGGCACACTATGTCGCGTATCCCGAATACACCTTTCGCCAAGCCGCTACAAAGGTCGAGAGTGTGGTGCGGGCACAACCCCTGCACAGCCAAACGGTGCTGTCCATTTCCGGCAGCAATCTCTCCCTCATGACAGGGCTGCCTTCCATCTGCGACGACTTCGGCACCATGCGCCTGGAGGACCGCATCGCGGCGTACCGGCCGGGCTGGTTTGTGACCTGGAACTATGTGGAAGACGACAAAATGGAGGCGCTGAGTCAGTTCTACCGCCTTACCCGCATGGTTTCCATGCCAGCGCTGGACGACCCAGACCGCAACCTCATGATTCTGTACCGCCTGGATCCTCGCGAGGGCACCGTGCCAAGGCGTCGCCGGCAAGGGGAGCCACACGGGCAATCCACGACCTAACACAGCGCGCGCAGTGGCTGCCCGTGTTTGACGAAGGTGCAACACTCGGTTACTCTTGAGACTCGTGCGATGCGCCCGCACGCGTGTGCCTGGTGCGCGGGGTAGGACTCCACGTTGCACTGTGGGTCAACTACTTCCAGACGGCTGGTGACTTCAGTCGCGTGGTTTGGTGGGTGCGCGAAGCGGAACTCCTTCAGCTTTTAGTTGCAGCGGACCGCTGTTGCTCGGCGCGTAAGTGTTTCGGTTTGAGATGAGGCAGTTGGAAGGAAGCAGTATTGGAACGTTTGTACCAAGCTCGAATACGCTGACGCGTAAGTGGTTTGTGGTGGATGCTGCCGGGCAGACGCTAGGCCGGCTGGCCAGCGGTGCGGCACGTGTGCTCTCGGGCAAGAACAGCACGCAGTACACCCCTTATATCGACACCGGCGACCACGTTGTGGTCATCAACGCCGAAAAGATCGTCCTGACCGGCCTCAAGGCGCAGCAGAAGGTCTATCGCCGCTACACCGGGTATCCCGGCGGTCTGCGCGAGGAGGAGTTTCTCAAGCTGCTGGCACGCCGCCCGGAAGACATCGTGGAGCAGGCCATTAAAGGCATGCTGCCTAAGAGCAAGCTGGGCCGTCAGATGGCAACCAAGCTGAAGGTTTACAAGGGTGACAAGCACCCGCACGACGCGCAGCAGCCACAGCCGCTGACCGTTTCCGCATAAGAGCAGAGGAAAGCAGAGAGTATGGCAGATTTGGTTCAGTACTACGGAACGGGCCGCCGCAAGGCAGCCATCGCACGTGTGTTCCTGCGCCCTGGCAGCGGTGGTTTCAAGGTGAATGACAAGGGATTCGAAGTCTACTTTGTCACCGAGCAGCAGCGGTTTGCCGCTAAGCGCAGCCTGGTGACAGCGAATGTGGGCAGCGAGTTCGACGTCGTCGCGACCGTCAAGGGTGGCGGCGTTACAGCGCAGGCTGATGCTGTGAAGCTCGGCATCGCGCGCGCGCTGCTGGAGTTCAATGCAGAACTGCGCAAAACCCTGAAGGCCGATGGCCTGCTGACCCGCGACGCCCGTATCAAGGAGCGCAAGAAGTACGGTCAGAAGGGTGCTCGTAAGCGCTTCCAGTTCTCCAAGCGGTAAGTTCCACAGAAACATCTGCATCTGCGACGGATGACTCTCGGGTCATCCGTCGTTCCGTGAAAAAACCTCTAGGGATTTCGAATCTCCCAGACGAACGGGATCAATCCCGGCCATGCAGCACCGCCGGGATGTCAAGGAGCCACAATGGCGTCAATCACCATGAAGGAACTGCTGGAGGCCGGCGTTCACTTCGGCCACCAGACCAAGCGCTGGAACCCAAAGATGAAGGAGTACATCTTTGGCGAGCGCAATGGCATTTACATCATCGACCTGCAGAAGACGCTGAAGATGTTCAAGGACGCGGCGAAGTTCGTCAGCGACCTGACCAGCACCGGCAAGCTAATCCTGTTCGTTGGCACCAAACGCCAGGCGCAGGACGCCGTGGCCGAAGAGGCAAAGCGCGCGGGCATGCCGTACATCAACAGCCGCTGGCTGGGTGGCCTCTTGACCAACTGGGTGACCGTGCAGAAGAGCGTCAAGCGGTTGGCCGAGCTCGATGAGATGTCCACTGACGGTCGCTTCGAGCTGATGACAAAGAAGGAAGTCATCCGCCTGGAGCGCGAGCGCAAGCACCTGAATACCAACCTGGCCGGCATCAAAACCATGCGCCGCCTGCCGGATGCCATCTTCGTCATCGACTCGAACAACGAGGCGATTGCCGTGGCCGAGGCCCGCAAGCTGGGCATCCCTGTCGTCGCGGTAGTGGACACCAACTGCGATCCGACCGTGGTCGATTACGTGATCCCGGGTAATGATGATGCACTGCGCGCCATCCGTCTGTTCACCACCAAAATCGCCGATTCGGCCTTTGAGGGTGTGCAGATGATCGGCGACAAGAGCATCTCGCAGGAGTACGCAGATGTGACCCCGATCCAGACAGAATCGCACTTCGTCGGCTTGGATGACGACGAGGTGCAAGAGTCGAACCCGATCGAGACCACACCGCAGGAGCAGGCGGAAGACGAGACGGTGGACATGGATGCAGCCCTCGGCGGCGGCATTCGCAAACAGCCGACCTCGGACACCGAGCCGGAGCCGGTCGCAGTCGAAGCAGGCGCGTAAGCTCCTCCAGTCACAGCACGGCGAGCGTGGTTGCCGTGAGGGCGCCACGCTCTTTTTGCGCAAGCGAGTCACACACGAAAAGGAACAGGACAATGGCAACCGAGACCCCGGTCAAGATCGATGCAAAGCTGGTAAAAGAACTGCGCGAAAAGAGCGGCGCGCCCATGGGCGACTGCCTGAAGGCATTGCAGGAAGCCAACGGCGACATGGAAAACGCCTTCGTCGTTCTGCGTAAGCGCGGCATGGCATCGGCAGCAAAGAAGGCCTCGCGCAGCACAAATGAGGGCGCCGTCGGTAACTACATCCACGCGGGCGGCAAGATCGGCGTGATGCTGGAGTTGAACTGCGAGTCGGATTTCGTGGCCCGCACGGAAGATTTCCAAGGATTGCTGCGTGACATCAGCATGCACATTGCCGCGGTAGACCCGCGCTTCATCAGCCGCGACGAGGTGACCGAGGCCGACGTGGAGCGCGAGAAGGAGATTTACCGCTCGCAGGCAGCCGCCACCGGCAAGCCCGCCAACATCATCGAAAAGATGCTCGAAGGCAAAATGGGCAAGTTCTACGAGGAGGTCTGCCTTCTGGATCAGCCCTTTATCAAGGAGCAGTCGCAGACCGTGGCGCAGGTGATCGCGACCAAGGTAGCCAAGCTGGGTGAGAACATCACGGTGCGGCGGTTTGCCCGTTTCAAGATTGGCGAGCCGAGTGCGACCGTCGCTCAGGCCAAGCAGGTGGCCGGCGACGAAGCAGCGGCGTAAGGCTGGCGTAAATGGGCTAGTTTTTGCTTGCAAAAACACGTCAGAGAGGCAGCGAAACGTGTCTTTTAGACAGCAGAAACGCTCTACATGCGCTCAGTTTGCGCCTTCAAGCTGCGAATTGGACAGGTAAAAGAGGCTCCCGGTGTATCTCCGGGAGCCTCTTTCTTGCTGAAAGCCGATTTACGCTCCGAGGCACTCCCGAATGGCTGCCGCCAGTTCGTCTGGAGCCTCGTTGGGCAGCATGTGAGCGGCATCTTGGATGACGATCAGGCGTCCTCCGCTGGCCTCCACCAAAGGCAGGGTGTGCTCCCGCTGAAATTCGAGCGGAATGGCCTCATCCTCAGTGCCACAGATCAGGTACGCCGGGATTCGTAGCGTTGTAATCCGGTCAGACCAGTCCTCCAGCGAGCCGCTGTCCGGCCAGGCAAGCCAGGCGGCGCGGTCGGCGCGCAGCACGTCGGTAATCGCGAGGTCCAAGTCGCCCCCCTGCAGCGGGCGATGATGACTGCCCGCGATAAAGGCTTCCGCACCCTCTTGGGTCAGGTTACGCTCACGCATTTTCTTGCGAGCGTCCGGTGCGATAGGTTCGGGCACCAGCGTGGTGGGCGCTACCAGGATTACCTTGCTTAGATTCGGCGGCGGGTCTGCGGCGATGACCATGGCGGGCTTGCCGCTAAACGAGTGCGCTACCAGAATCACTGGCGCTGGGGCGAAGTGCGCCATGAGGCTGCGGATGTGTCCGGCCATCTCTGTGACGGAATAGCCGGGGATGCGCACAGCGTCGCCGAAACCAGCCATGTCAGCGGTTACGCAGTGGTGCTGCGGCGACAGCCGTTGCACCACGTGCCGCCACTCGCGCTGCGAACTGCCAAAGAAGTGAAAAAACAGCAGCACCGGTTCGCCGGAACCCGAGCTCGAGAAGGGAAGCAACATATCCATCAAGACGTTGGACGCGATTTGTGAGCCGAGAGGCTGAAGAAGCGAGCCGCGTGTGTGGCACTCGCGTACTCCACTTGATTTGCCATGTGGTCAACAGAGAGCGATGAAGATGTGTTTCCACGGCAGTGAAGCCGCACACGTTGGCTGGGGTCGCGCATCAGATTGCGTGACCATGAGTGAGTTCCTATCTATTCTGCAAGATCCTGCCGTCGTGCAGCGTACCTCCGCTGCCACGCGGCAGGCGCTGGAGCAACGCGCGGAAGCCGCTACCGGCAAACGTTTCTTATCGCCAGAGCTGTACGCCCTGCTCGAACAGATCACGGCAGCCATCCTGCCGCAGCAAGCGATTGGTACCGGTGTGGACATCGCGGCGACCATCGACCAGCGGCTTGGCCAAGGCAAAAACTCGGGTTGGCGCTTCGCCGATCTGCCTGAGGATGGCGAGGCCTACCGCCGTGGCCTGCAGGTGTTCGCCGACATGCTGCAGCAAACACCCATGAAGACGTTCGCCCGCATGCCGGTGTCCGCGCGCGAGGGGTACCTGCGCTGTGTGGCCAACGGCGACGTGGACGGTCCTGCGCAGTTCCCATTGTCAAAGTGGTTAGGTTTGTTACGCACCGACGCGGTGCGCGTGTGGCTGGCGCATCCCTCGACCATGCAGAAGATTGAGTACTACGGCTTTGCCGACGGCGCCACGGGCAAGACCGATGGGCCTACGGAGAGCGAAGGCTGGCTGGCACTGACGCCCAACACGGCATTGCCATTTGAGCAGAGCATCGTGGTGCCGGAAGGGAAGCAGCAGGCGTGAAGAAACCGGAGACGATGCAGCGCTTCTCGCCGGAGGAGCAGGTGGACGCGGTTGTGATCGGCACGGGCGCGGGTGGTGCTCCGCTG
>CALMRM010000301.1:0-11060 GCA_937871605.1 uncultured Terriglobus sp.
GCTGCAACAGGGCAAGGCAGCCGAGGCGCTGGCGCAGCTGCAGACTGCGGTGAGCGCCATGCCGCAGTCTGCCGAGGCTCACCGCGCCCTGGCTGACGCCTTACAGCAGACGGGCCGCTCGGCTGAGGCAGCAGCCGAACGCAAGGCTGCCGGGTCCCAAGAGCCGGCCGGGAACAGCGCCCAGTAACCCTGCTTGCGACCGACACAACAGCGCGCCTTCTTTACTATGGGTGCAGGATGAAGAAGCAGCGGCAAGTGACTCCCGACAGCGCGGACACCCCAGCAGCTGCGTTGGAACGCCGCATCGGCTATCAGTTTCGCGATCCTGCCCTGCTGCAACTTGCCCTGACGCACAGTTCCCTGGCCTTTGAGCAGGCCGAGCCCGCGGGCACACCGAACCGCACGTGCGACGACAACGAGCAATTGGAGTTTCTGGGGGATGCCGTGGCCGGGCTGCTGATCACAGAGCTGCTGTGCCGGCAGTTTCCAGAGCGGCGCGAGGGTGACCTGACCCGCATGCGCGCGCTGCTGGTGAGCGGCAAGCGCCTGAGCGAGGCCGCCATTCGCCTGCGCCTAGGCGAAGCGCTGCACCTGGGCCGCGGCGAGGAATCCACCGGCGGACGGCAGCGCGCCTCCGTGCTGGCCGACGCGGTTGAAGCACTGGTAGCCGCTATGTACCTGGACGCGGGCAAGGCCGGCCTGCAGCAGGCGCGTACGTTCGTGGAGCAAGAGTTGTTTCTGCCGCACCTCGAGGAGCTGCGCTCCGCTGCGCAACAGGGTGTGCGCTTTGGCGGCGTCATCGGCGATTGGAAATCGGCGCTGCAGGAGTTGCTGCAGGCACGCGATGGCGGCCAGCCGCAGTACCGTACCGTGGAAGAACTTGGCAGCGATCACAACAAGCAGTTCCGGGTGGAAGTGCTGCTGCGCGACGAGGTGCTGGGCGAGGGCAGAGGTGCCAGCAAGAAGGCAGCGCAGCAGGAAGCGGCGCACCGCGCGTACGACCGCCTCTCACCCGGGCAGGCAGCGGACCAGCCTGCATGATGCGGCGCATGGCGGCTGCACTGGTGGCTGCGCAAATGCTGCTGCTGGAAGCAATCGGGCAGGTGCTGGCATCGCTGGCGCGGCTCACCGTGGTGTCGCTGTTTGTCATTACATTTCTGCTGCAGCCCTCGCAAATCCCGACCGGCAGCATGGAACCCACCATGCTCGTGGGCGACTACGTGTTGGTCAACAAGCAGGTGTTTGCACCTGCGGGCCGCTGGCGCTGGCTCTTGCCGTACCGCCAACCACGGCGCGACGACATCATCGTCTTTCACTATCCCGTGGACCCGCGCGAACTCTTGGTGAAACGCGTGATTGCGGTGTCAGGGGACAGGCTGCACCTGCATCGTGGAGCAGTCGTGCTGAACGGCGTTCCGCTGCAGGAGCCGTTTACCCGCTACACGCCGTCGGACCGCAACCGCTATCGCGACGAGTTTCCGGAGCTGGAACAAACAGACCCAGGCGTGGATGCCGCGTGGTGGATGGACTTGCGGGAGCGGATGCGCAATGGCGAACTGCCAGTGCCAGAGGGCGGTTACTTTGCCATGGGTGACAACCGCAACAACAGCCAGGACAGCCGCTTTTGGGGGTTTGTGCCGCGCTCGGCCATTCTGGGTGAACCGCTGCTGGTGTACCTGTCCGTGGATACGCACGGCACCACCCCGCGCGGCCGTATGCGGCCGGAGCGCAGCCTGCGCGTGCTGCACTGAGTAGGTCGTCCTATCGACCAGAGCGAGGCATTTGGCTTGCTATCTCGACCGGAGCGAAGCGGAGTGGAGAGACCTGCTGTTCTCGCGGGCACAGGCAAACAGCAGGTTCCTCCACTCCAGGGCGAAGAAGCCGCCCTGCTCCGGTCGATAGGACAGATCAAGAACCGCAACAGCAGTGCACCTGCGAGGTGATGCAAGCGCCGGGGTACACTAAGCCACGAGTGACGGTGGGGATGGCGACAGACACACAAACAGTGCCGGTGGTGACCACCGCGGAAGAAGAGCACCAGGAAACCCTGCCGGAGTCGCTGGCGGGCCTGGCCTACGTGCTGGTCATCGGCCTGTTCGTCATGACATTTCTGTTCCAGAACTTCGCCATCCCGTCTGGCAGCATGAAGGAAACGCTGCTGGTGGGCGACCACGTGGTAGTGGATCGCGCCACCCTGGCACCTCGCACCACCTGGTTTCCCCTGGACCACCAGCGGACCGTGCGGCGTGGCGATGTGATCGTCTTCATCAAGCCTGCAGGGCGCGATCCGCAACCGGACCTGATCCTGGTCAAGCGCGCCATCGGCCTGCCTGGCGACCGTATCCACCTGGAGCATGGCATCCTGTTCCGCAACGGCGAGCGCGTGGATGAGCCATACATCTCCGTGCCGGCGGATGACGGCCAGCCAGGCCATGCGTACCAGACTTCACGTGATGACTTTCCGCGTGACCTGGAAGGCATTGAGGCGGAAGCTGCCGCACAGAATGCAGCGAGCTGGTCCGTCGAGATCAAGGATTACATCCACAACGGCGAAATCGTGGTGCCGCCGGGCTCGGTGTTTGCCATGGGCGACAACCGGTTGGAAAGCCTCGACTCGCGTTTCTGGGGTTTTGTACCGCAGGCGAACCTGATTGGCCGCCCCCTGTTCGTCTACTGGTCGTTCATCACGCCAGACGATCAGGAGTACAAGACGGGCTCGTCTGAGACGGTGAAGTGGCTCCTGCACGAGATCACGCACTTTGTCAGCGACACGCGTTGGAAGCGGACCTTCCACCTCATCCGGTAGGCTGGCACTCGTGCAGGACTCCCTTTCCAGCGGCACGGATGTTGCCTTCGACGAGCCTCCCCCGCTGTGGACGCCGACGGTGCGCCGACGCGTCGTGTTGGCCCTGATTGCCGCACTCTGCGTGCTGTTGCTGGTGGTGGTGCCGCCTTCCTTCAGCATCAACCGGTACCAGCGTCATGTGGCGGCTGCCATCAGCGGTGCGCTGGGCCGGCCCGTGCACTTCGACAGCATCACATTGCGTCTGCTGCCCGTGCCCGGGCTCACGATCAACAACTTCGTCGTGAGTGAAAGTCCGGAGTTTGGCTACGAACCGGTGCTGCGAGCGAACACGGTGGAGGCGCGGCTACGCGTGTCGTCGTTGTGGCGGCGCCGACTGGAGGTGTCGCGC
The DNA here is from genome assembly GCA_937871605.1 of uncultured Terriglobus sp. Classification (GTDB taxonomy): domain Bacteria; phylum Acidobacteriota; class Terriglobia; order Terriglobales; family Acidobacteriaceae; genus Terriglobus. The sequence goes on from CALMRM010000301.1 coordinate 3,195, forward strand.
ATCAGCCTGGACGGGCCGAGCATCAACCTGGTTCGCCGGCCGGGCGATGGCCGCTGGAATCTGCAAGCCATTCTCATGCAGGCGTCGCAGCTGCACTCCGCACCCACAGCACAGCAACGCGCGGGCGACGCGCCGCGCTTCCCGTATATTGAGGCGACGGACGCGCGCATCAACATCAAGAGCGGCGACAGCAAGCTCCCTTTTTCCGTGAAGGAAGCCGTGTTTGCCCTGTGGCTGCCGGAGCCGGAGCAGTGGCGGTTGCGCATGGTGGGCAAGCCCGTGCGCACCGATACCGACGTGAACGACGTGGGCCTGTTGCGCGTGGAGGGCACGCTGGGTCGCGCTGCCGACCTCGGGAACGCGCCCATCGACCTGCAGGCTGGCTGGAAGCCGACACCACTGGGCGAGGCGGCCAAACTTACCGCTGGCTACGACCTGGGCTGGCGTGGCGAAGTGGCTGCCACCGCGTCGCTGCGCGGTACGCTGGGCGCTGGACGGCTGGTGACCGATGTGCACCTGCGTTCGCTGCATCGCACGGACTTGCTGCCGGAACATAACGCCGAGGTAGACGCACACTGCGAGGCTGCCACGGCGGGCCTCCTGCGCAGCCTGCACGATGTTCGCTGCGCCATCCCCACCGACACCTCACTCTCCTTTGCGGGCATGATGGATGCGCTGCGCTCCATGCCGGTGCTGGGCAACTCGGACCCGGGCGCCGTGGACCAGGCAAAGCCGGGGGTGCTGCTGCTGCGTGGTGAGGTACCGAACCTGCTGGACTGGCAGACGGTCAGTGGTTCGGCAACGCTGAACGATGCAGCCGCAGGCTACGCCCTTACCTGGGCGGAACTGTTCACGCATAGCTTCGCGCCTGCACTTCTATTAGGCGGCACGGTGGATGTTTCCGCAACACTCCAGGCGGGCGGCGAAGCATCTGCGCGTTGGTCAGGATCGTTACGTTGCACCTGCACCCTGCCGCAGCCCGCAGCAACGTCAGCGAACCCCGCTGCAGCGTCTAGACAAAATCGGTGGGTGGTGCTGTTTGGCCTTCGGCCTTCGCTGCCTGGTACGGCCGGTCCTCGGCTACCCGTACACGCCCGCCGGGGGCCGCCCCCCCCGGCCGCCCACCCGAGTGCCGGGGCGGCCCGGTCCGCCGGGGCGTTCCTGCCGACTGAGTCCGCACCCGTGCAAGGCACGCTCACGCGAGATGGGTACGAGCTGCGGTACAGCACCAGGGCAGACGTGGACCAGGCCACCATGCTCATGCCTCGCTTGGGCGAAGGCCTCCCTGCTTCCGCCGTCGCACCGTTGGAGGCTCAGGGTGGCTGGCGCACGCCGCAGACCTGGACGGCGCACACTGCCACACCAGCGGCTCCGCCTGCTCGCAAACACTCGCGGCGGCACTAACGCATCCAGCGACTTACCGCTGCAGCGTGCGCAGGGCCCGGCGGTGCTGCACCGGGATGCTCTCCGGTACGCTGCCGTCGTTGACCTGCACCTCTTCCGGCTCTGCCTCAAACGGGATGCGGATCGTTGCGCGGCCATGCGCAGGTACGTGCAGCGGCAGGGTGTTGGAAAGGCCGCTTGCACGCACCGTCACCGGCACCTCTGCGTCGGCACCGCCATTGTTCTGAACCTCGACCGCCACCAGCCACGAGCCGGGCATGGCATCGTTGCTGTGCGCGGCGGCGTAGGCGGCGGCGTCGCGCTCACCCATGTCACGGGGATCGGTGGGCATCACCGGCTCGGCACCGATGGGACCCGCCACGGGCCTTTTGGGGGCCGCAATGATGTCGGTGGACCGGGAGCGCTGCACCAGGCGCGGTGCCACCGTGACGATCTGCAGCTCAGGCAGGCCACGGTCCTCATCGATCCAGTTCGCAAAGAACCAGCCGAGGTCATGCTTGCCCGCCACCTGCTGCAGCAGCGCCTCCATGCCGCTGGTCTCAGCCGCGGCAGAGCGGCCCGGCTGCGCCGCCTGCTGCACGGCCCAGCCGGAGAGTGCCTGCTGCAGGGCGGCATCGCCCAGTTGCGTGCGCAGCATGCCAAACACGTACGCGGCACGAACACGGGCGCAGGCCGGGTCGGTGCATGTGGACAGCGGCGGTCCTGCTGTGTGCACGGGTGCTTCCGCGGCTGACGAACTTGAGAGGCTATCACCCTCCGGCGCGGCTTGCGCTGCCAGCACCTTCATGGTGCCCGCCAAGCCGGCCAGCGCAGCCTCACGCCCGGCGGTGCGTTCGGCCCACAGTACCTGCAGAAACGCAGGGATGCCCTCGCGCAACCACGGCGACGCGATGCTGCCTGGCAACCACGCTGCGGCCAGCGGCTGCACCAGCAGGGTGGGCAGCGACGCAGACGGGGCCGTGCTGAATGGCGCCACCAGCAGCGTTCCATCGGCAAAGGCAGCCGCGCCCGGCACGGGCAGATCCAGCGCCTGCAACCGGCTCTGCGGCGTGGCACCCAGCCACTCCTGCAGCATGGGCCGGAGGCGCGCCGCAGCCTCACCCAGCGCTCCTGCAGCCCTTGCATCCGCTGTCAAGGCGTGTACTGCATCGCTTGCAACCGGCTCTGGCATGGCGGTTGTGACAAACAGCGATGGCGTGTGCAGCCCCAGCGAGGAACGCGTCCACTCGGCAGTGACGAACCCGCCCCCCTCAGCGGACTCCGTAGTGCCCGTGGCCGTGGTGGCATGCGGCTCTCCGCAAAACAGAGCGGTCAGGGGTTGTGTGCCGGTGTACTCCACCGTAAGCCGCAGATGAAACGCGCTGCCCTGCTCTGCCACACGGCTCCCTTCAACAGCCGCAGGCACGGCATTGCCGTCGCGCAGCGATGCCGGTATGCCTGCGATGGGATACCACAGCACATTTCCCTCGCCACGCAGCCCGGTAAACGTGTCGGACACGGTATCCCAGTCCGTCAGCGCAGCACGCCCGGCAGGAGCGCCCAGGGCGGTCAGACGCTGCGCCGTCTGCGCGAGCGTGCCGCTGTAGTAGAGGTCCAACCGGACAGACTCTCCCGGGGCAAGCGGTTCAGGTAGCGGTACCATCGCTTCTGTGGCCAGGCCGGTGTGGTCCAGGTCGTCCGCGAGCCCATGCTGCGCCACCGGCAGCATCGCAGTCTGGCCGGCCAGGCGTGCACTCTCCCACTGCAGTGCGCTGGAGACGCGCAGCAATACGCGCGCCAGCGGCTCCCTGCCCCCATTCTGCACAGTAATTCTTGCCCGCACCTCGGTCTGTCCCGTGTGGGTATTCAGGTGAAGATCTAGGTCCACCCCGTATAAATAAAAAAAAATCCGCTCCTGTGCGGAAATACCCTTTGTAGCCGCAACGTCTGCCGCCGTAGGTGTGAGCCGCTGCGCTCCGCCCTCATCCGTACTGCTGGACGAGGAGAGTGCTTCCGCGCTCGCCGGCACCCCCGTGACGGGTGCGGGTTCGATGGCTGCAGGCTGCCCTTCTTGTGCCGGCGTTGCCGCAGAAGCACGGCGATGCAGCGTTGTTCGTGCACGGCGCTGGCTGGAGGAGACACCCTGCCGGTCTGCCGGCTGCGCTTTGCCCGGCGGTACAGGAGGACTTTCCGGCTCAGCCGGGGTGCTGTCCGGCGCGGGTTCGTGCCGCTCGAAGAGGACCTTCCCCCTTGGCGGCTGCGCCTCCCGCTCCGTCGTGGATGCACCGTTGGTCTGCGCTGGGGCGGCAGTCTGCGCCGGCAGGTACGTTGCGCCCGCAACGGTAAGGAGCGACGCGATCCGGCTTGCGGTCTGTAACAGGGTCATGTGCAACGAAAGCCGGCCCCTACGAGCCAAGGCCCTTACGAGGTTTTGACGCGTTCGACATCTCAGCGGCATCCGGCCCGGCAGCGCGGGGGTCTGCCACGCGGCGGCGCTGGCGGGCCGCCTCAAACATGACCACCGCTCCCGCCACCGACACATTCAGCGACGGCACCGCGCCCAGCATGGGAATGCGCAGGAGGAAGTCACACGTTTTGCGCGAGAGGTCGTGCAGGCCCGCGCCTTCGCGCCCCAGCACCAGGGCCACGTCGCCCCGAAAGTCGAACTGGTCGTAGTCGGCGGTGCCGCGCTCATCGAGTCCTACGATCCAGATATTGTGCCGTTTCAGCTCTTCCAGCGCTCGCACCAGGTTGGTGACGCGGGCCACACGGACGTGCTCCGTGGCACCTGCGGATGCCTTCGCGACCGTGCCGCTGATCGGTGCGGCACGCCGTTCGGGAATCAACACGCCGTCCACACCCGCACCATCTGCCGTGCGCAGCAGCGCTCCCAGGTTATGCGGGTCCTCAACACCGTCCAGCGCCAGCAGAAATCGCTTTGCGCCGCTCGTTGGCTGCAACAGGTCTTCCAATGCCAGGGCACGGCGCTCACGCAAAAAGGCAGCCGCGCCGCCGTGGTTTTCCGTGCGGGTCATGCGCGAGAGCTCGTCGCGGCTGCCATGCGCCACACGGATTCGCGCCGCGCGGCACTGCTCCAGCAGCGCGGCCACACGCGGGTTGGGCGGCCCTGCGAGAACGGTGACGTGGTCCACCTCGCCGGGGCGCACGCGCACCGCCTCTGCCACGGAGTGGACCCCGAACACTACCTCCAAGCGAGGGCTCCCTGCGCTGGAGCAGCGATGCGGGTGCAACGGAAAACGAGAGGCGTACGCACATTCAAAGTTTACGCGCCGAGGTCGAGACGTCCGTCTGCTGTGCTGACGAGCGTAGCCGGGTGAGGCAATCTCCGGTTCAGTTCCGCGTATACTGTGGCCAACCTGATAGTTCAGTTGCTTTATCAACAGTGCCCACACACTGCTGATGGTGCGTATCTGCCTGTCCCGTTCACCCTGGAGGACTCACGCCGTGGCGCTTTACTTCCGACTCGATCGTATTTGCACTGCAGCTCTGCTGACGCTGGCTGCATTGACGCCAGTCCTGATGTCTGCGCAGAGTCCCTCTGCTGCCGCAGCAGCCCAGGCCGGCTACGATCCGCGCGTGACCTTTGCGCCGCTCACGCTGCCGGACCCGGTCAACGCCTACCGCAGCAGCAACGGCGCGCCCGGCCCAGCCTTTTGGCAGAACGAAGCCAGCTACGAGATGCACGCCACGCTGCACACCGCGGAAAAGCAGCTGAGCAACGACGAGACGATTACCTACACCAACAACAGCCCGGACGCGCTGCCCAGCCTGTGGGTGCAGCTGGAACAGAACATCTACAAGAAGGAATCGCGTTCACGCCTGGCCAGCGGCGGTGCCCGCCGTCGCCGCCCGGGCACGCCGGAGCCTGCAACGCCGCCCGTGACCACGACGGATGGCTTTGTTTTCGACTCGGTCGAGATCGAGGCAGGCAAGCAGACCACCAAGGCTGACTACATCGTCGATGACACCCGCATGCAGATCCGCCTCGCGGAGCCGTTGCGCGCAAAGGGTGGCCAGCTCAAGATCCACCTGAAGTACCACTACACCATACCCGGCGTGTGGGGTGGCCGCACGTCGTGGGGCATGTCGAAGCAGGGCGAAATCTACGACATGGCACAGTGGTACCCGCGCATGGCGGTGTACGACGACCTGCGCGGATGGGACACCCTGCCCTACATTGGCGCGGAGTTTTACCTGGAGTACGGCCGCTTCGACTACTACCTGACCGTGCCCGCAAACATGATCGTGGCCGGTTCTGGCGAACTGGTGAATCCAAAGGATGTGCTGACCAAGACCGAGATGGATCGCCTGGACCAGGCCCGCAAGAGCGATGCGACCGTCTACATCCGCAAGCCGGAAGAGGTCACCAACCCAGCATCGCGCCCGAAGCAGGGCGGCGACCTGACGTGGCACTTCCACATGGATCACACGCGCGATGCCGTATGGACAGCCTCACCCGTGTTCGTGTGGGACGCCGCGCGCATGAACCTGCCCGAGGGTAAGACCTCGCTGGCCATGAGCGTCTATCCGCCGGAGAGCGTGGGGCCGAACAAGTGGGACAAATCGACCGAGTACGTCAAGAACACCATCGAGAACTTCAGCAAGCACTGGTACCCGTATGAGTGGCCCACAGCGGTCAGTGTCGCGGGGTTCAGTACCGGCATGGAGTATCCCGGCATGGTCTTCGACGGCATCGACGACAAGGACGCCTTTTTCTTCTGGCTGACCGCGCACGAGATCGGCCACAACTGGTTTCCCATGATCGTCGGCTCGAACGAGCGGCGGCATGCGTTTATGGATGAGGGCTTCAACACCTTTATCGACATCGAAGAGAGCGACCTGTACGCGGGCGGCAAGTACGGCCCCAAACGCGATAGCGAGTACTCCGCCGGTGGCGAGCCTGCGGACATGATTTTGAAGGTGCTCGACGATCCCACCGCGCCCACGCTCATGGCTGCTGCTGACGACTACACGCTGCAGCTCGGCCATCCGGTCAGTTATTTCAAGGGTGCGTACGGCATGGTGCTGCTGCGCGAGCAGATCCTGGGGCCTGAACGGTTTGACTGGGCCTTCCGCCACTACATCCGTGACTGGGCCTACAAACACCCGTCGCCATCCGACTTTTTTCGCGCCATGAGCAGCGAGGCGGGCGAGGACCTGAGCTGGTTTTGGAACGGCTGGTACCTGCACAACTGGAAGTACGACGTGTCCGTGGACAAGATTGAGGGCAGCACCGTCACGGTCACCAACCACGGCCAGTTGGTGCTGCCGACGCCGGTGGAAGTCGTCTTTACCGACGGCACCAAGCAGCGCATCACGCTGCCCGTGGAGACGTGGCTGACCACCGGCACGCACACCTGGACACTGGACAACAAAACACCCATCGCCTCCGTCACCGCCGACCCCGACCACAAGCTGCCGGACGACAACCGCGCCAACAATACAAAGCGCATGTAGGTGGCGTGAAAAACATTCGCCCTGGTGCAGCCGAAACTGAGCCTCCAACTAGAGGCTCGGCGGGGCTGCACGACAGGACTGAGGCGCTGAGCATTCAGCTAAAAACTCGGCGCGGCCGAACGACAGGACTGACACGAAGACGAGGGTGCGGGCTGAAGGCCCGTGTTGTAAAAGTCTGGGGCGAAGCCCCAGGTAGCAGTGGCCAACAGATGCGGGCTGAAGGCCCGCGTTATGCCAAGCAAACTACCAACCGATACGAACCGCGAACGTTACATAGCGCGCCTCCAGCCCGCAACCGCCAGGCGACCGTAATTGCCGGACGACAACCGCAGTAACAATTCGAAACGCATATAGCCAAATGGCCGGGATCTACGAGGATCTTCGCAACTGCCGGAACAAATGCTTACTTTGCACCGCAAGAAACAGCAGCCACACAAGAAAGAAGAACACATCGATTGCGGCAGGACCATGCCGGTGGAGACGGATGGCAGCGGACACCGTGCTCACGAGTGCTAAGACGATGAGCACGGCTGTATAGACAGGCAGAACCCACGGTTGCATCGGGTGAGCGGCTAGGCGATCTCGCCACGCCGCTCGTTCCTCCTGTGAGATCGTCCAACTGCCGGTACGGTAATAACGGCGGACCGCAACATAAAGCACGCGGACAGGTAAGGCGAAGCAGATAAGTGCACCCGCAGATGCTAAAGCCCTGATTCCGACAGGCAGGCCTTGCGCGCAGGCCACCCACAAGAAACCGCCCATCGCGAACACAGCCGCAAGGATGAGGAGGCGTGCCAGCATCAAGCCACGAGCCTTCGCTACGACAGCGCTCTGCATACCCCCTCCTGCGCGGCAGAATAGCACGGGCCCCCAGGTAGCTGTGGCCAACAGATGCGGGCTGAAGGCCCGCGTTATGCGCGTAAACGAGCCAATGTACAGGTGCACGAACGCTTCGTAGCGCGGGCCGTGCGCCCCCCACTGGCTGGCTCGTTTACAAAACTCCCA
>CALMRM010000301.1:11070-13614 GCA_937871605.1 uncultured Terriglobus sp.
CGAAACCTGGAGCTTCGCCCCAGGCTCTTACAACTCGCGCCTTCAGCGCGAAGATGTCCGTAGTTTCTGCCATTCGCAGTCATCCCGCAACCACCAGGCGACCGAAACCTGGGGCTTCGCCCCAGGTTTTTACAACTCGCGCCTTCAGCGCGAAGACGTCCGTAGTTTCTGCCATTCGCAGTCAGTAACAGACCGCATTTGCAACTCCAGGCTATCGCAGCCTGAAGTTGCTCTGCGTTGCGGCTTAGCCGCAGAGATAAGCATGACCGTCAGAACACCGCGCGGCTTTAGCCGCTGAGGTCATGCACTCACGCCTTCGCTGCAATCCCATCCAGCGTCTGCAACACCTCCGGCGACAACTCCAGCGAGGCCGCCGAGAGGTTCTCGCGCAGGTGCCCCACCGACGACGTGCCCGGAATGAGCAGGATGTTGGGCGAGCGGTGCAGCAGCCATGCCAGGGCCAGCACAATGGGCGTGACGTTGAGCGAGGCCGCTGTGTCGTTCAGCACCGTGGACTGCAGCGGATTGAAGCCGCCCAGCGGAAAGAACGGCACGTACGCCACGCCGTCACCCGCCAAGGCGTCAATGAGGTCATCGTCCTTGCGCTGCGCCACGTTGTACATGTTCTGCACGCAGACGATATTCGCGATGGAGCGTACTTCGTCGTACTGCTTGCGCGTGATGTTGCTCAGCCCCAGGTGCTGGATGAGGCCCTCCTGTTGCAATTGGACCAACACGGATAAGGGCTCTGCGATAGAGGCCTCATTCGGACCGGTGGTGCTCCCGACGCGCAGGTTGACCACCGAGAGCGTCTCCAACCCGAGATTGCGCAGGTTGTCCTCGACAGACTGCCGCAGTAGTTCTGGCGACACATCCAGGATCCAGGATCCGTCGTCGCCACGCTTGGCACCGACCTTGGTTACGATGGTCAGATCGTTGCGGTAGGGGTGCAGCGCCTCGCGGATGATCTGGTTGGTGATGTGCGGTCCATAGAAGTCGCTGGTGTCGATGTGGTTGACGCCACTCTCCACCGCCTCGCGCAAGACGGCGACTGCAGCGTCACGATCCTTGGGCGGACCAAAGACGTGCGGCCCCGCCAGCTGCATGGCACCATAGCCCATGCGGTGCACCGTGGTGCCGGTACCGGGAAAGGTGAAGGTGCCGCCAAGCGGCTGTGCTGAACTCATGGTGTGTATCTCCTCGTGTTGCGTATAGTTGGATGAAGAAAGCTTCAGGTTCGGAGTTCGCATTTGTCCACGGTACAAGAGCTTGCATTTCAGCCGCGGAAAACGCCAGTGCAGGCGCGCTCCGCCTCCACCGTAGAGGCCATCCTGCAGGCCGCTGTTCAGGTTCTGCTGCGGGAAGGCAAGCAGCTGACCACCACGCGGGTCGCGGCACGCGCGGGTGTCTCTGTGGGCACGCTGTACCAGTACTTTCCCAACAAGAGTTCCTTGCTGCAAACGCTGCTGAAGCAGCATCTTGATGGTGTGGCGGATGCCGTGGAGAGCGCGTGCGGCAGTGTGCATGGCCAGCCGCTGGCCACCATGGCAGAGGCGGCGGTCGCGTCCTTTGTCGAGGCAAAGTTCCGCCACCTGGACGCGAGCGCTGCCCTGTACGCCATCAGCGATGACCTGGAAGGTAAGCGCATTGCCTATGCCATGCACGGGCGCCTGATCGCCGCTCTGTCTGGCATGCTGCAAACCGCGCCGGACGCGCACTTCGCCGCACCGGGCGCTTCTGCGGAAGTGCTGCTGCACGCCATGGCGGGTGTCAGCCGGGGTGCACTGGACCGCAAGGCGCATCGTGCGGCCAAGGAGAGCCTGTGCCGAGAGCTGACGCTGCTTGCACAGGGATACCTTCGGGCTGCCGCCAGCTAGGCGTGTAGGACGTACCTACAGGCTAGGCGCGTGCAGAAACGCTTGCAGCGGTACCCCGAACGCAGCAGCCAGCAGGGGGCGGCGCGTCACGGCAGGGTGCAGCGCAGTCCAGAGCGAGCCGCCCTGCTGGGCAGCAGGCGGTGCCAGGTGTAGCCGTGCCAGCACCACAGCATCTGCGCCGAAGGGCGAGGTGCCGTTCCTCGACATGGTCTCGTGGCAGGTGTCGCACGTGGCTGGTGCGTTTTTGGCCTGGTGGCAGGCGATGCAGCCGCCCATGCTCATGTCCTTCACCGGGGCAATGGCGACGGCGTTGGACACATCGCCGTGGCAGTCCTCGCATTTGTTGCCTGCGCCGGTGTGGGTGGCGTGGCTAAACGTCACAAACGAGGGCACCCGGTACACACGGCTCCAGGCGATGTTCTCCTTCGCGGTGTATGCAGCGGCCAGGCGCTTGACGTCCGGCTTGTCAGTGGCAACGGCCACGTGACAGGCCATGCACTTGTCCGGCTGCGGCATGGTCAGCAGTGCGCCCGTCTTCACCGGGGCGTGGCAGTCGTTGCAGCCCAGCTTGGCCGTTTGCACATGCAACTTGTGGTTGAACGGGATGGGCTGGTCCGGTGCGGCGGCCGTTGCAGCCGCAGGACCTGCGACTGCGGCCTGTGCCTTG
>CALMRM010000301.1:13624-18628 GCA_937871605.1 uncultured Terriglobus sp.
AACGCACCCAAAACATACGATCAGTGCAATAAACCAGCGATGCAGCTTCAAAATAGGCACTCCCGAACGCAATAAATGCCGTTCCTGAGTCAGAAACGGCATTTATTTGACTCGCTAACAGTACACTTTGTGGCAGCAAATCGTGCAGAAAAGCTGCGTAAAACAGGACTAGACGGAGCCCTTTTTCATCTGGTCAGCTAGATACTCTGAGGCCCGCATGGCCAGCGCGCACATGGTGATGGTTGGGTTCTGCCAACCGGAGCATGGGAAGACACTGGCGTCGGTAATGTACAGGTTTTTGACGTCGTGGCTCTGGTTCCACTGGTTCACGACGCCCTTTTTGGGGTCGTCGTTCATGCGTGCCGTGCCCTGCTCGTGAATGCTGTAGCCGGGCGGGTTGAACTGGTAGTTCTTGGCCAGCACCTCAAAGCCGGCGGCCTCGGCCATGGCGGCGGTCGTGTCCACCATGTCCTTGGCCATGTTCACCTCGTTGTCGGTGTACTTGGTCTTGATGGTCAACGTGGGCATGCCCCAGGCATCCACCACCTGCTTGTTCAGCTCCACGCGGTTTTCGTAGTGGCCCAGCGTTTCGCCCATGATGTTGGTGGTAAAGCCACTGCCGTTGTACTCGTCCAGCTTCTTATCCAGGGTCGGACCATACTCCGCAAACCAACGCGCGTCCACAGGACCATTGCTTGCCGACACGTTGACGGCATAGCCACGCAAGAAGCCCGGCGTCTTGGTGTCCAGGTTGCGGAAGCGCGGGATGAGCGCACCGCCGCCCGTGATGGTGCGGGTCGCCTTGCCGTTTCGCGCTTCGGGTACAGAGGCTGCGATGCCCGCGCCGTAAATTTGGTCGGTCAGGTGGTGGCCCAGCACGCCGCTGCCATTGCAGATGTCCGAAATCATCAGCAGGCGTGTGGTTTCCAGCGTGCCCGCCGCGACGATCACCACACGTGCCTTGATGGTCATTTCGCGGTGTGAGTGGCGATCTATAAAAACAGCCCCATCGGCCTTGCCGGTGGATTTGTCTACGGTGATCTGCCGGACAATGCTGTTCGGGATCGTCGTCAGCTTGCCGGTGGCAACTGCATCGGGAATCAGCAAGTTGATGGACGCTGCCATGCCACCCGTGCCCAGTGACGAGCGCGGTTTGGTGACCGGCACACCCATCTTCTTGCCTGCGTCCAGAAAGCGCTGCATGGCACCGGACCATGGCGACTTGTCCTCGACAAAGTTGCCATCCGGGTACTGCGGCAGCTTGTCATAGGCACCCTGCACGCGGAAAATGGCCTCGACGCGCGAGTAGTACGGTGCAAGCGTTTTCAGATCGATGGGCCAGTTCTCGCCAAAGCCGTCGTGGTCTTTACACTTGAACTCATAATCGCTCAGGCGAAATGACTGGCGTCCCCAGTACGGCGAACGTCCACCGACAGAGCGCACGCGCACCCAGTTGTACTGCTGCCCCGCAGGGTAGTTGTATGGGATCGTCTTTTCATCGACCCATTGGTTTGCGCTGAACTCGCTGGACTGAAAAACGTGCGGCAGGCGGCCCGGCGCGTCAAACCCGCGGTACGGCAGCGTGGACACCGGCTTCAGCGTGCGGTCGCGCTCCCAGTTGATCATGGGGCCTGCGTCCAGCATCGTCACCGCGATGCCCTTCTCCGTCAAAATCTTTGCGGCCATGCCGCCCGTGTGTCCAGACCCGATGATCAGGACGTCTACTTTCTTCAATGCCATCGCTCGCTGCTTTCTTCGGCTAACTGTCAGTTACGCGTGTGCGTGCTTGGAGAGCGGAGCGGAACCCTTCGGCGCTCCGTTGGCAACCCACGTCTCGATGCCAGGGTCCAGCGGCGACACAAACAGGCCGATGCCGGGTGTACGATCACCCGCCGCCTCTGCCGCCTTGGCGTAGGCCGGGGCGTTCAGCGTGGCCTCACGAATGTCACGGTGCACCTGGTTGACAAACAGCAGGTGGGGCTCCGTTGGAGGGTGGTCGTTGATCCAAGGGCGCAGGTGCGGGCGAATGACCATGTCCACCTGCTTTGCGTCGGCCTGGGCAAACGGCACCTTGCACTCCTTCATGCTGTCGGCGTGCAGCCGGTCCAGCCCACTGTTGTACATGGCCTGCCGCTCAGCAGGAGAGCTGCCGATGAGAAAATCCAAAAACTCCGGTGCACCCGCATCCAGTGCACCCGGGTAGCCCTGCGTGCCCGGCATCACTGCCTTGCTAAACGCGACAAGCGTGGCATAGCGCGCCGGAGTGAAATAGCGCGTCTCCGTGGTGGCGACCACGTCTGGTTGCGACACCGGGATGTTGGGTGTGTGGAACTGCGAAATCCGCTGTAGACGCTCGTTTGCCGAGGGAGCGGACGCCGTATTGGGAGCCGTTGCCTGCGCGCCCTGATCCACGACCGGGGTGTCCGCAGGGCTCTTGGGCTGTGGTGCTGCCTTTTGCTGCCCCAGAGCTGTACCGGCCGCAGCCGACGCCACAGCCAAACCTTTGACGAACTCACGCCTCTTCATGGGAGGAATGTTAGCGACCACGACATACCTTGGTCAACTACGGCACGGCATCTTTCATGCGCTGTTTTCAGGAGGCGGTATGCTGAGCTTCGAGGAATCTGACATGCCGGATGATATCCGCACCTTCGACGAACTCCAGGCCGAACAGGACGCCTACTGGGCCGAAGCCGCCAAAACACCCCAACCGGAGGGCTATGCCGAGTGGGTACGGGCACAAGTAGACGAGGCTATTCGCGAGTGCGAACAGCCCGGTGCGGTGTTCTACACCCAAGAAGAGTTTGAACATGACACAGAGTTGCAAATCCGCTCATGGCGAGCACGCGAACGCAGGCGCGCTTGATGCAGGTGGTCTGGACAGACGCGGCACGCCGTGACCGCCTCCTTCGACTGGATTGGTATGCGGAGTACAGCTCTGCCGCTGCAGAGCGAATCGCGCGCAGTCTTCTCACGCACGCCCGCCTGCTTCAACGCTTTCCTCACCTTGGCCACCGTGGCCCGTCAGCGGGTACCTACCATCTTTTGATAGACCGAAGCCCGTTGCTGCTTGTGTACAAACTGGAGTCGGATCGCGTCGTAATCCTCCGCATCCTGCATGGCGCGCAAGATTGGCCCGGCAGGTTCTAAGCCGCCTAACGAGCAAAGGGCCGGCATACAGCCCGGCCCTTCTTTCATCGACGCACTTACGCCAGGTCGTAGCGGTCTGCGTTCATCACCTTCACCCATGCTGCGATGAAGTCCCGCACAAAGACCTCCTGGGCGTCGCTGGCGGCATAGAACTCCGCCAGAGCACGCAGTTGTGAGTTGGACCCGAAGACGAGATCGGCAACCGTGCCGGTCCACTTCAGTTCGCCAGTCGTGCGATCCTTGCCATCCAGAACGCCGGGCGCGGATGACGACTTCGTCCACTTGGTGCTCATGTCGAGCAGGTTGACGAAGAAGTCGTTGGTCAGCACCTCAGGCCGCTTGGTAAAGACGCCATGCGCGGTGTGGCCGAAGTTGGTGTTCAGCACACGCATGCCGCCCACCAGTGCCGTCATTTCCGGCGCTGTCAGGTCGAGCAGGTTGGCACGGTCCAGGAGCATTTCGGCAACCACATCCTCGTGGCCGTCGCGCGTGTAGTTGCGAAAGCCATCCAGCATCGGCTCCAGCGCCTCGAACGACTCCACGTCCGTCTGGTCCTGCGACGCATCCACACGGCCTGGCGTGAAGGGTACCTTCATGTCGTGACCGGCCTTCTTCGCAGCCTCCTCGATTGCGGCAGAGCCACCCAGCACGATCAGGTCGGCAAGAGAAACCTTTTTGCCATCCTGCCGGTTGTTGAACTCCTTCTGAACGACCTCGAGCGCTTCGATAGCCTTGATGAGCTCGCCGGGCTGGTTGACCTCCCAGTACTTCTGCGGCTCCAGGCGAACGCGCGCACCGTTCGCACCGCCACGCTTGTCACTGCCACGGAAGCTTGCGGCCGATGCCCATGCGGTTGTAACCAACTGCGGAATGGTCAGGCCGGAGGCAAGAATCTTGCCCTTCAGCTCTTCCACATCTGCGTCGGACACTTGCTGGTAGTCAGCCGTGGGCAGCGGGTCCTGCCAGAGCAGTACTTCCTTGGGGACCAGCGGCCCAAGGTAGCGTGACACGGGACCCAAGTCACGATGTGTCAGCTTGAACCAGGCGCGGGCGAAGTTATCCGCAAACTCGTCTGGATGCTCGTGGTAGCGGCGCGAAATCTTCTCGTATGCCGGGTCCATGATCATGGCCATGTCCGTGGTGAACATCATGGGCGCGTGGCTCTTGTTGGGATCCTGCGAGTCTGGCACGGTCCCCTCGCCGCCACCATTCTTCGGCTTCCACTGGTAAGCACCGGCCGGGCTCTTGGTCAGCTCCCACTCGTAACCGAACAGGTTGTCGTAGTAGCCGTTGTCCCAGCGCGCGGGATGCTTCGTCCATGCGCCTTCCAGGCCACTAGTGATGGTCTCGTTCCCCATGCCGCTGCCGAACGTGTTGTTCCAGCCGAAGCCCTGCTCTTCCAGGTCTGCGCCCTCGGGCTCCGTGCCCAGGTAGTCGCCGGGGTTGGCTGCGCCGTGCGCCTTGCCGAAGGTGTGTCCACCGGCAATCAGGGCAACGGTTTCCATGTCGTTCATGGCCATGCGACCAAACGTCTGGCGGATGTCGCGCGCGGAGAGCTTCGGGTCAGGGTTGCTGTTCGGGCCTTCCGGGTTCACATAGACAAGGCCCATCTGCACGGCACCGAGCGGCACTTCCAGTTCACGGTCGCCGGTGTAGCGCTGGTCGTCCAGCCACTTGCCTTCCGGTCCCCAGTAGATGTCCTCTTCCGGCTCCCACACGTCTTCACGGCCGCCCGCGAAGCCGAACGTCTTGAAGCCCATGGATTCCAGCGCCACATTGCCGGTCAGGACGATGAGATCGGCCCAGGAGATCTTCTGCCCGTACTTCTGCTTAATGGGCCAGAGCAGGCGGCGT
>CALMRM010000302.1:0-3802 GCA_937871605.1 uncultured Terriglobus sp.
TAAGCGTTTCGGAGTTAGGAAGACGCATGATGGTCGTGCAGCCCGCGTCAGTGCAGGCTGCGTTGACGCCGCAGACGCGCCTGGTGAGCGTCATGCTGGCCAACAACGAAACGGGCGTGGTGCAGCCGGTGCAGGCGCTGGCCGCGGTCGCGCACCGGGCGGGCGCGCTGCTGCACACGGACGCGATCCAGGCCTGCGGCAAATTGCCGGTTGACGTGCGGGAGCTGCAGTGCGACCTCCTGTCGCTGTCTGCGCACAAGATGTATGCGCCGCAGGGTGTGGGTGCCCTGTGGGTGCGACCAGGTGTCACGCTGAAACCGCTGCTGTACGGTGGCAGCCATGAACGGCGGCGGCGCGCCGGTACAGAGAATGTGCCCGGCATCGTGGGTTTTGGCGCGGGTGCGGCGGCGGCGCGGCGGTGGTTGAGTATCGCTGGTCCGGAGCAGATGGGCCAGTTGCGGGATCTCCTGCAGCACTGTCTGCTTGAGCGCATTCCGGGCAGCGTGGTCAACGGCGGCAGGGCGGAGCGGCTGTGCAACACGCTTTCCATCCGCTTTGCCAATGTGGCAGCGGAAGAGTTGGTGATTGCGCTGGACCTGAACGGCCTTGCTGTCAGCGGCGGGTCCGCCTGCCAGAGCGGCGCGGTGGAGCCTTCGCATGTGCTGACCGCCATGGGGCTGTCGAGCGCCGAGGCGCGGAGCAGTGTGCGGCTCTCGCTGGCGCGATCGACGACCGGGGCAGAGGTGGACCGCGCAGTGGAGATCCTTGTTGCGGCGGTCGGGCGTCTTCGCTCCCGGTAAGCGCACACCTGGCAGGCCGGCGACTGCCTATTCTGCTGTATCTCCTGCGAAAATAGAGTCATGGAAACGATGCTGACAGCCCGGGGCAAGGCACCGGTGGCACCGGACGCGGCAAGCACCATTGCGGTTGCAATGTCTGGCGGCGTCGATTCGTCTGTTGTGGCGGCACTTCTACAACAGCAGGGGCACGCCCTGGTGGGCCTGACGTTGCAGCTGTGGGAGCAGCGACGCTTGTCCGGCAAGGAGGGCATGCCGGAGCAGGTGCAGGGCAGGTGCTGCTCGCTGGACGACGTGTACGACGCGCGCCGCGTGGCGGAGCAGGTCGGCATCCCCTACTACGTCGTAAACCAGCAGCAGCGCTTTGAGGCAGAGGTGGTACAGCCGTTCGTGCGGGAATATCTGGCTGGCCGAACGCCCATTCCGTGCACGCTCTGCAACAACCACTTGAAATTCGACGAGCTGCTGCGCACGGCACGCGGCATAGGTGCGGAACGCGTCGCCACGGGCCACTACGCGCGGGTAGAGTTCGACACGGAGCGTGACCGTTGGTTGCTGTTGCGGCCGCGGGACCGCAGCAAGGACCAGACCTACTTCCTGTTCGGCCTGACCCAGGAGCAGCTGAGCCGCACCCTGTTTCCGCTGGGCGATTTCGAGAAAAGCACCGTGCGGGAGATGGCAACAGAGCAGGACCTGGGCGTGGCACAGAAGCCCGATTCGCAGGAAATCTGCTTTATTCCGGGTGGCGACTACAAGGCGTTCCTCTCAGCCTACCTCCAGGAGCAGGGCGAATCGATGCCCGACACCGCCGGCAGCTTGCGCACCGGCACAGGCGAGATCGTTGGGCGGCATGAGGGCATCCAAGCTTTCACCGTCGGACAGAAGAAAGGCGTGCAGCAGTTA
Source organism: uncultured Terriglobus sp. (assembly GCA_937871605.1). Taxonomy (GTDB): domain Bacteria; phylum Acidobacteriota; class Terriglobia; order Terriglobales; family Acidobacteriaceae; genus Terriglobus. The sequence goes on from CALMRM010000302.1 coordinate 1,701, forward strand.
CTGAACCACCACCCCACTGAGGCGATGTACGTGCTCTCCATTGAGCCAGCCACAAACAGCGTGACCGTAGGCCCAGAAGACGCGTTGCACACCCGCGTGGGCTACGCGGAACGGCTGAACTGGATTGCCATCGAGACCCTGCACCAGCCCATTCGCGTGTCAGCCAAGATACGGCATCGTCATGAACCTGCGCCCGCGACCCTGGTACCGGACGGGCAGGATCGTGTCCGCATCGAGTTCGACCAGCCGCAGCGCGCCATCACACCTGGGCAATCGGCTGTGTTCTACCAGGACGAGATCGTAGTCGGCGGCGGCTGGCTGGCATAGCGGCTACGCGTGGTAGTCGTCCTCGTACCCGGTGTAGATGTTCTCACCTTCAAATGCGACGGGCTTCGGCGTCTTGGTCCGGGTCTTACGGTGCAACAGGTTTTCGAGAGCCACCTTCGCGTTGCTGACCAGGCCTGCAGTTTTCACAAACGGGGAGGCGATGGCCTGCTGCAGGTTGTTGGCCACTTCACCCGTGCGTGTCAGCGCGTTGGTCAGCATGTGATCGACCCGGTCACTTTGCCGATGCGCCTTTTGGGCTGTGTCGGTCAGCAACGTATCAACCTGTGCAACTTTGGCGCGGTAAATGTCTGATGTGTCCGCGATGTTTGCCGTTACCCGCTTGATCTTCGGTTCGGTATCTGCGGCAACACTGCGTACCACCTCCGCAATGTGCTGCCCCTTTTCGGAGATATCGCGCACCGATTCCAGAATGGGGTACACCTTGCCTTTGGCCTCTGCCGTAAGCTCCGCAATCTGTTTGAGCAGTTTGGCCACAGCCAAAGCAATCACAAGGACGGCAACACCCATGAGAACGATGGCAAAGGCCACAATGCCCGTGTACAGGAGAAGATAGGAGGCTTGGTGTTCTGTCATGGTGATGCCTTTCAATAGCCGCACCTGACCTGCATGGGCGGCGACCTTACATCTTGAAGACAAAGGCCCGCGAGACGGGCCCGCGGGCTATTAAGTGATGTCCGAACTAAGCCTGGGCTTCGTCAACCTTTTCCTGGTAGACCTGCTTGCCCGCCTCAACTGCCTGGGCGGCCTTGCCCTGCTGCTCCTGCACAAAGTCCTTACCCTTGTCCACGTACTGGCTCCACTGGGTGCGGCCTTTTTCGTAGTAGTCGCGGCCCTTGTCCACGTAGTCGTTCAGCTGCCCTTTGCCCTGCTCCACATATTGGTTCGCTTTTTCTTTTGCGTCGCCCACCTGTGCCGCCAGGTCGTCGCGCGTTTCCTGTCCGCTCTTGGGCGCATACAGAACGCCAAACAGCGCTCCAATGCCGAGGCCCGCGATAAACCATCCCAAACTGCTGCTGCTGCTCTCGTCTGCCATTGCTCTCTCCTTTGGGCGTCAAAGTGCGACCCCTGCTGAAAAATCCTGCGTTGAAACGATTCCCTACCTGCCGTACGGTACGGTACAGACTGCGCGCAGCCAGGACTACGAAAAGGATGCCACTGTGTACGTGACGGTTGCCGCGTCATGGCTAACCATCCCTAGAAGTCACTAAGACGGCGCGGGATTGGCAAACTGCCGACGCGAACGCGACGTCAGAGGTACAGTGGTAGGCACAGGGCCGCACCATCTTGGAGGGTCAGCGCATGATGCACTTGCACAAGGGTCTCAGCACAGGGCGTAGAAACGCAGCATGTTCCGCGGCGCTGCTGCTGGTACTGACAGGCTGCCGAAGCACACCGGCTGTCGATGACACCACCCTCACCTCGCAGGTGCAGCAGCGCTTGGCTGCAGACACAGCCATCAGTGCGGAGCCCGTACAGATTGTGGCGCGAACCGGGATTGTGACGCTGACAGGCGCAGTCAGCAACTCGGCAGCGCGCACGTTGGCGGCAAACGATGCGGCAGGTGTCGCGGGTGTGAAGCAGGTGGTCAACGACATCACCGTCAATTCCGATACGGCACCAGCCACAGCCCTATCCACAACGCCACTGCCGCCAGCGGAGCCGGTGCAAACGTCACGTCCGCGGGAGACCGTTCACGCTGCCGCGCCACCACGGACTGCAGCGCCGCCCCGATATGGCAGGCGGTCAGCACCGGG
>CALMRM010000302.1:3812-17935 GCA_937871605.1 uncultured Terriglobus sp.
CACCCATCACACGCACACAAGCGCCGGCACCCGCACCAGCACAGGCGTACGTGCCGGCACCTGCTGCGGCGCAGCCCAGCACGCCTCCGCCGCCGGTGGCGCGTGTGGTCACACTGCCAGCAGGCAGCACGCTCCCTGTGCGCGTGACGCAGACGCTGGACAGCGGCAGCAGCCAGGTCGGCGACACATTTTCGGGTGCGCTGGCGACCGATGTGATCGCAGACGGCATGGTCCTGCTGCCTCGCGGAGCCAACGTAAATGGTCGCGTCTCAGACGTGCATGAGGCGGCTCACTTCAAGGGTGCTTCGCTGCTGACGGTCGAGCTAACCGGTGTGACTGCCCACGGAGAGCGCATCAGCCTTTCCACGCAGCCCTACAGCATTGAAGGCAAGGGTCGCGGCAAAAATACGGCGGTGAAAACAGGTGTTGGCGCGGCTGCTGGAGCGGTGCTGGGTGGCATCTTCGGCGGCGGCAAGGGCGCGGCTATCGGTGCTGCGGCGGGTGGCGGCACAGGCGCGGCCGTCAATGGTGTAACCCGGGGCGAGCAGGTGCAGATCCCGAGCGAGAGCGTCGTCCGCTTTGTGACAACGAATGCCTTGGCTGTTCGCACGTCGGTGCACGCAGGCGGCGGGGCGCAAAGTGACCCGTCGCTGCAGACGCGCTAGCCGTGCGACACGCTTACACTTGAGGGTGTGTCCACCGCTGTTTCAGCGCCGCCCCACGTGGCGCAGGGTGTCAGTCCTCTTGTGCTTTGGCATCTGTTAAGCCTTGACGCACCGTGCGTGGCGGCACTGTGGACACTGTTTTTTGCGTGGCAATTTCGCGCGCACCTATCGGTAGCGGCCCCACTTGCCCTGGCTCTCGCGGTGTGGGTCTTGTATGTCGCGGACCGTGTGCAGGATGCTGTGCGGGGAGACCTGGTGCAGGAGCGCCACCGCTTTCATCTGCGGCACACGCAACCCCTGCTGATCGCTACGATTGCAGGCTGCTGCACGGTGCTCACGCTGCTGTTTTTCCTGCCCACGCCGCTACGCACGGCATGGTTGCTGCTGGCGCTGCCACTGGCGCTGTATGTGTGTGCGGTGCATCTGCTGCGTCTGCACCGCGTGCCCAAGGAGCCGTTGGTCGCCGTGTTTTTCGCCGCTGCAACGGCCATGCCTGTGTACGTCTCTCACGGTGCGATGGGCTTCCGCGTACCGCTGGCGGCGCTAAGTTTTGGCCTGGTCTGTTGGCTGAATTGCGCTGCCATTGGACGCTGGGAGGGCATGCTCGCTCTTGCGGACCCGCTTACCCGCTGGCTGGGTACGCACCTGCAGAGAGGCGCCTGGATCATAGCGCTGCTGATGGTGCCGGCGGTGTTTGTTCACGGCGGCAGCGCTGTTGCAGTGGCAGCGCTTGCTGCGGTTGCTTGCCTGGTGCAGCTGCATGGGCGGCGGGCACGGCTGCACACAGCAACACTACGCGCGCTGGCCGACGTGGCGCTGTTGACGCCGCTTGTGGTCTGGCCGGTGTCTGCGTGGCTGGGCCTGTGATGAAGCGGAGCTTCGACCTATTGGCACGACCCTACCGCTGGATGGAGTACGGCGCCTTTGGGCGCTCGCTGCAGCGGTGCCGCACCCACTTTCTGCAGGATGTGCGTGGGGCGCGCACGGTGCTGGTGCTGGGCGACGGGGATGGCCGGTTTACAGCGCGGCTTCTCGCCGACGCTCCGCACACGTGTGTGGTGGCCGTTGACAGCAGCGCAGGCATGCTGGCGGCGCTGCGTACCCGGTGTGCGTCGCAGGGTACCTGTGACCGCGTGATCACGTACCAGGCCGACCTGCAGCACGGCTTACCGCCGCGCGCGTGTGGCCAGCAGTACGACCTGGTGGCGACCCACTTCTTCCTGGACTGCATGTCTGAGGTGGAGATCGCGCGGCTGGCGGTGGAGGTCTTGCCGTTACTGAGGCCCGGTGCGTCATGGATCGTCTCGGAGTTCTATGTGCCATCGACGTGGTTGCAACTGCCTGCCCGGCTGCTGATCCGGTCGTTGTACCTCGCGTTTCGCCTTTTGACAGGCTTGCGCGCCCAACGACTGCCGGAGTACGCGAGGGTCTTTACCGAGAGCGGGTATGCGATGCAGCAGCGTGACCTGCGCTTGGCAGGCCTGCTGACTGCAGAGGTGTGGACTGCGGCGCGGCACTGCACCCGGTAGAATGAGGCGTGATGAACCTGTACGTGATGCGGCACGGCTCCGCGGGAACCCGCCGCAGCAACCCGCTGCTGGAGCTGCGGCGGCCGCTGGACAAGGCTGGGAAGCGCGACTGCCTCCTGCTGGGCAATACGTTATCGTCCATGAACATCAGCTTCGACCTGATTGTGTCGTCAAACTTGAAGCGCAGCCTGCAGACCGCATCGCTTGTGGGCACGGAGACCGGGTACGAGCAGAAGATCCTCCTGTCCGATGCGCTGCCCCCATCGGCTCAGTTCCCCCAGTTTGAGAAGCTGGTTGTGGAGTGTGGCGCGCACGAGTCGGTCATGGTGGTGGGCCATAGCCCGAACCTGGTGCAGTTTGTGGGCATGCTCATGCAGCCGGCGCAGGCCACCAAAGCCAGCCGCCCGGCAGCAGCCGTACGCATGCGCAAAGGCTCCATTGCGCGGCTCAGCTTCGAGCGCGGCGCGGCTACCCTGCAGTGGATGCTGGATCCGCGCCTGGTGCGGACGCTCTATGCCAGTTCCACGGCAAGGCCGCGCCGAAAGATCTCGCGAAAATAAGCCGCTTCCTTGTTCAGGGCCCAGCGCTCAAGTTCTGCCGCGCCTCCGTGGCCGGGGTGCAGCACCAGCCCCACGCGTTTGGGGTATACCTGCACGTCGAAACGAATGCTGTCGTTGGCACCGTTGCCATTCAGGGCGACGGCCAGGCGCAGCAGAACAATTGCACGCACCACGTTGCCCTGCTGTTCGACCGGAATGCTGCGAAGCGGTCGGTCCATGGCGTCGGGCCTGCTCTTGCCCAGGTAGCGCGCGATGGCGCTAATGGCTGTTCGCTCCGAGGGCGAGTAGCCGAAGATTTCGGAATTTTCAATGATGTACTGCGTGTGGCGATGGTGGCCCTGGTGGTTCATGAACTTGCCCACATCGTTCATCATGGCGGCGGCCGAAAGCCACTCGCGATACTGCGGCGGCAGGCGGTGCACGCGCTCCAAGGCGTCGAACAGTTTAACGGCATGCGCGCGCACGGGCTCCACCCGCTTTGCGTCGATGGCGTAGCGCTGGCAGACCTCCAGCACGCCCCGCAGCCGCTCCTGCTCCACGGCCTTGTGGACGGAGGCATGCTGGTCGCTGTCCGACAGCATCTGCGCCAGGATGCCGTCACGCAGGCCCAGCCGCGAGTAGCGAAAGCCGCTGAGGTGCAGCCGCTCCAGCACCTCAGCGTACACAAACGCGCCACCGATAATGATTTCGCTGCGCTTGGGGCCGATGCCGGGCACCAGGAGGCGTTCGGCATTCTTCATTCGGGCCAGGCGGCCTGCCAGCTTGCGGATGGTGCCCGTTTGCGCCTCCAGCACGACCGGGCTACGGTTTGGCCGGGCTGCGGCCTTCTTGGCTGCCTTTTTGGCTGGGCGACGCTTGGCCACGGCAGGCAGGCTGCCGCTTGCCTCTGCCAGAGCTGCGGCAGAGCCGGACGTCGCGATGACCATGTCCACCTCCGGCTTGCCCAGCAGCCGCTCCAGCTTGCGCAGCTCACGGTCGATGTAGGTGTGCAACTGCCGCAGCTCATCTGCTGTGGGTGGATCGCTATGCAGAAACTCCTGCTGCAGGCGCACCGCACCTAGTGGCATCGAAACCATCTCGCGCACGCGGCCGCCCTCAGACAGGGTGATCTCACAGGAACCACCGCCCAGGTCGATCAAGAGGCAGCGCCCACGGGCACCGGGTTCGTGGGTCACAACGCCCAGGTGGATCAGGCGACCCTCCTCCAGGCCGGAGATAACCTCCACGGTCCAGCCTGTGGCGGACTGCACCCAGGCGATGAAGGCTGCCGCGTTACGCGCGTCACGCATGGCGCTGGTGGCGACCACGCGCACGCTATCCACCACGTTGGACTGCACCGCCCGCTGAAAGCGCTTCAGGGCGCGAATGGTACTGGCCATCGCGTCTGGCGATATCTCGCCCGTCTGGAAGACGCTGTCACCCAGCCGCACAATTTCGCGATCCTCGTGCAGGAGCTTCAACTTGTGCAAATGGACAGAGGCGATGGCTAGACGGCAGGAGTTCGACCCGATGTCGATGGCGGCAAAGGTTGGCATGGGGTCTCCTGTGTCTCGTGCTGGCACCGGGTCGAACTGCCGGTGACTGCACTGTACATGAGGCTTGTGTCACTGTCCGGACAAGGAACCCTGCGCGACATCGTTATCGGGCAAAAGACGCACGCGGGGCGAACGGTACACTAGGGACGCAGGGGAAGCACGAGGGGCATGACCGAAGATCGCAGGACCATGCACCGGCACCTGCTGCTACTGGTGTGCCTTTGGCTACCCGTGTACGCCGCAGCGCTGTTTTCGCCGCCCTTGATGGACGACGCGGACGCTACCCACGCGAACGCCGCGCGCAACATCCTCCTTTCGCATGACTTTGTTACCCTGCGCGTGGACGGCATCCGCTACCTGGAAAAAGCGCCACTGCCGTACTGGCTTGCAGCCCTTTCGTTCCGGGTCTTTGGTGTCAACACGTTTGCCGTGCACCTGCCGCAGGCACTTGCGGTGCTTGGCCTGGCGCTGCTGGCCTACCGGTGGGCGTGGCGCGGCTGGGGCAGCCGAACCGGCCTGTATGCGGGCCTCACAATCCTGACCTCCGCGGGCGTCTTCCTGTTCACGCGCATCTTCATTCCTGAGGTGCTGCTGTCGCTCTGTCTGGCTGCTGCGCTCTATGCCGTGCAGCGGGCCCTCGCCACACGCGACCCGCGCAGGATGTACGCGGCGTATGCGCTGCTTGCCCTTGCGGTGCTCACCAAGGGGCTAATCGCTATCGTCTTTCTGGTGGGCACGGTAGCGCCGTACCTGCTTCTCACGGGTGAGTGGAGGCGCTGGCGCGAACTCAAGCTCCTACCAGGCTCACTGCTGTTCCTGGTGATCGCCGCTCCCTGGCATGTGCTGGCGGGCTTGCGCAACACGAACGCCTACCAGGGGCATGGATTTTTCTGGTTCTACTTCGTCAACGAACACTTCCTTCGCTTTCTGGGCCGTCGCATACCGCACGACTACAACAAGCTGCCGGGCGGCTGGTTCTGGGCCCTGCACATCCTGTGGCTGTTTCCTTGGAGCCTGTTTCTGCCCGCAGCCGCTGTTGTTGCGTGGCAGAAACGCAGCACATCGCGAGCCTGGTTGGCGACAGAGACAGGAAAGACAACACTGCTGCTAGGTTTGTTTGCCGGGCTGGTACTTGTCTTTTTCTCGATCTCCACCAACCAGGAGTACTACACCTTTCCCGCGTACCTGCCACTGGCCATCCTGCTGGCCGCAGGCCTAACCACAGCGGAACGGAGTGGGCGCGTACGCGGCTGGATCACCGGGGCACATACCGCCCTTGTCGTGATCGGTGCAGCTATTGCTGTGACATTATTTGCTGGCCTGTGGCGCTCCCGTTCCCTGCCCTACGTGCCAGACATCGGCGAGGTGCTCGCACACCGCGGCGTGGGTGGCTACACGCTGTCCATGTCGCACTTTTTCGACCTGACTACCGCATCGTTTGCCGCGCTTCGGTTACCCGCGGCGCTGGCGGCAGTCACCTTCGCGGTTGGCCCTGCGGTGGCATGGTTGCTGCGGCGGAAGCAGAGAGCGGTGGCCAGCACGGTGACCGTCGCGCTTACGTCCGCAGTGTTCCTGGTGGCGGCACACCTGGCCCTGATCCGGTTCTCTCCCATGCTGTCCTCTGCCACGCTGGCCAGCGACTTCACACACGCAGAGGCAAGCGGCACCATTGAGCGGGGCAGCGAGCTTATGCTCTACGGCGATCAAGCGTATGGCTCGTCCCTGCCCTTTTACACCGCCAGCGTTCTGCCCCTGGTGGAGGGCAGGACCACATCCATGTGGTTCGGCTCCACGTTTCGCGATGCACCGCCCATCTTTCTCACGAACGCTGACCTGCTCGCTGTCTGGGGCAACGGCCGCCGCAAGGTGCTCTTTGTGCCGGAAGAAAAGCGCGGCAATGTCGACCGCCTGCTGGGCCCGCACGAGGTGATCCTGGCAGAACTCTCCGGCAAGGCGCTCATCACAGACCGTCCGCTGCTGCACTAAACCGACATGCAGGACGAGCGTTTGCACACTACCCGACCTTTCCCGTACAGATGGAAGCAGCCATGATCCCGACAGCACAGGCAATACCGCAACACGGAGCGCCTGTCTCGGAGCCGGTGTCGGCGAGCGCCAGGCGACGTTCCGTTGCCGTCCTTGTTGTCCTGTGGTGTGTGCTGCACCTTGGCGGCCTGTTTTCACCCGGTCTGCTGGACGATGTGGACTCTATCTACATTGAAGCCGCGCGCGAGATGCTGCACCGCCATGACTACGTGACGCCCTACGTGGACGGCATCCGCTTCTTTGACAAGCCGCCCCTGATGTACTGGCTGGCAGCGGCAGGCATGAAGGTCTTCGGTGAGTACGATTGGGCTGCTCGTCTGCTGCTCTCGGTGTGCGTTCTTGGCCTGTTTCTGGCGGTGTATGCGCTTGGCACGCGGTTGTTCAGCGAGCGTGGTGGGTTTTACGCAGCACTGGTGCTGGCCACCAGCCTGGGACCATACGTCTTTACGCGTTTTTACATCCCCGACATTTTGAATGCGCTCTGGATGACGCTGGGCATCTACCTCCTCCTGCTGGCGCTCGACCGGGAGCAGGAGGGTCGCTCTCCGCGGTGGGCGACCTGGGGCTTTGCCGCGGTGATGGCCCTGAATCTATTGACCAAGGGCTTGATCGGCATCCTGTTTCCGGCGGCGTTTGTCCTGTTGTATGCGGCCATCACCGGACAGCTGCGTCGTCTGCTGCGGCTGCCGCTTCTGTCATCGGCCACGCTCTTCCTGCTGATCGCATTGCCATGGCATGTGCTGGCCGCGCTGCGTAACCCTGCAGTTGCCATGCCCCCTGGAATGGGCTTGCCGGCACGCGCGGGCTGGTTCTGGTTCTACATTGTCAACGAGCATGTGCTGCGCTTTCGCGGATTGCGCATTCCCCACGATTACGGGCAGGTGCCGCTCCCCCTGTTTTGGGCCATGTTCTTTCTGTGGCTCACACCCTGGTTCGTGCTGCTGCCCACCGCGGCTGCGCGCTACCTGCAGATCTGGCGGAACCGCGCGATGGAGAGCGATCGAACCACACGGTCTGCGCTGACGGTGCTGCTTTGGAGCGGCCTGGTGCTCGGCTTCTTCTCGCTGTCGTCGCGGCAGGAGTACTACTCGCTGCCCGCGCTGCCCGCGCTGGCCCTGATGGCGGGCGATGTGCTTGCGCGGGCCGAGGGGGACGATACGCAGATGCGGCGCAGCGTCCATCGCCTGTTCACATGGTTCCTGTTGCCGACCACCACGGTTCTCGCTCTGGTGTGTGCAGTGCTTGGCATCGTGTCGCGTCCAACTCTTGCAGGCACCGACATCTCAGCCGTGCTGACCAGCAATCCGGATCAGTACAACCTGGCACTAGGACACCTGCATGACCTGACCGCGTCTGCCATGGGCTTCTTCCGTGCACCGCTGCTGGGGATGGCTGCAGCCATGCTTGGCGTCGGGCCGGTGGCATGGCTGCTGCGGCAGCGCAGCGAACGTACTGCCAACGCGATGATGGCTGTGAGTATGTGCGGTGCACTGCTGTGCGTCCACACCGGTCTGGCGCGCTTTTACCCCATCATCGGCTCCAAGGGACTTGCCACCAGCCTGGCGGCCGCAGTGCGACCGGAGGACGCGATTTTGCTGGATGGAGAGCTGACCAGCGGCTCGACTCTGCTGTTCTACACGCGGCACCCGCTGCTGCTGGTGAACGGACGCGTCAACGGCCCGTGGTTCGGGTCGCTGTGGCCAGACGTGCCGCCCATCTTCGACGACGAAGCTGCCCTGCACCGCGCATGGCGATCGCAGCAGCACGTCTATCTCCTCACGTATGACCGCGCCCGCATTGCCGATCTGGAGCGCGTCGCGCCAGTGCACCTGTTTGCCTCGGCTGGCGGCAAGCTGCTACTCAGCAATCGGTAAGTGCGAGCCTGTACCTAGCTGGTTGCCTGCGCTGCTTCCAGCAGCCGTCCATCCGGCATAATGCGGAAGCGCGTGCCGTGGTAGCGCGTGTCTGCGGGCAAATAGCTACAAAGCCACACGCCAAAACCCAGCAGGTCACGCAACGGGTACAGAAGCGTGTACCGTACGAGTTGGCGCTGCTCGCCCAGCGCGCGCAGTAGAACATACGCCTGCACCCAGCGATTGAGCAGGGCCAGACCCAGGAATCCCGAGGCCCACGCCCACTGACGGTTGCCCATTTCAAGAGCAAAGCCTAGCAGGCCGAACGGCATGGCAAAGGTGAGGCCGGTGCCCAGGTGACCCCACGGCCGTGAGCGCCGGGTGCTTTGCATCCAGCGCAGCTGGTCCTGCAGCGAACGGGGAGCGCCGCGGTCGGTCAGCACCATCTCCACGACTTCCGTGCTAACGTCGACCCGCTCACCAGCTGCAGCCAAGCGGTTGCCCAGCACAAAGTCCTCGGCCCAGTACCCACCCAACTCCTCGAAACCGCCTGCCTGTTCAAACCTGCTGCGGTACAGCGCCATGCTTACGCCCAAGGCGAAGTCGGTGCCGCTCAGCATGTCTGCCACCAGCACTCCGGCCGCCATCTCAACGCTCTTGCCTGCGGCATCCAGGTAAAGGAGGAGGCCACCACTTTCTACTGTGCCGCGATAGAGGGCAAATGACAGCGCGGCAGCCTCCGCCTGCTCCGGTGCCAGTGCCTGCACGCTGCGCAAGAGGTAGTCACGCCCGACGCGGCAGTCCGCGTCGCTGGGCAGTACGATCTCATGCGCTGCCGCGTGTGCCATAACGCCGAGCGAGTACATCTTGGGGTTGGGATACTGCGGTTCGCCGCACGCAAGAAATCGCACCGGCTGCTCTGGATACCGCGCCGCGACCTGCCGCGCGACCTGCAGCCCTGCATCGTCCTGCTGCCTCGCGCAGAACAGGATCTCGTACGGTGCAGGGTAGTCCTGCTGGAAGTAGCTTTCCAGACTCGTTGCGAGTTCCGGGTCTGCGCCGTGCAGTGGCTTCAGGACACTCACCGGCGGCGTGAAAGTCGCGGGTGCGGCACACTCCCTGAGTCGCCGACGATGGAACCGCAGCGCTGCCGCTACGGCCAGGCCGCAAAAGACGGCGGAGGTCACCGTACCCGTTGCTGCCGTCCAAAACAGGATGTGCCCGGCTGACTGCCTCAACGCTTCTTCACCGGCTTGCCCACCAGCACGGTTCGCTTGAGTGGCACCAGGCCAGCTTCTGCCCGGGGCGGCTGCTGCATACGGCTCAGCATCTCGGTGCGAACGTAGCTGACAAAGTTCTGCATGTCGGCATTCATCTGCTCCATGCGCTCGCGCATTTGCAGGATGATGGCGATGCCCGCGAGGTTGACACCCAGGTCTCGCGCCAAGTTCAGGATGAACTCCAGCCGCTCCAGGTCCTCGTCCGTATACAGGCGCGTGTTGCCTTCGGAGCGCGACGGGCGCAGGAGACCCTCACGCTCATAGAGGCGCAATGTTTGCGGGTGAATGGCGTACATGTCCGCTACGGCGGAGATCATGTACGCGCCTTTGGAGCGTCGCTTGGTTGCCATGGTCGACCGTTTCCATCTTAACTGGGCCACTGGCGCAAGCAGAACGCGAAGGTCGCGAAGGAAACGCACGCGAAGTGCGCCATGCAAGACATCGCGCTCTTCGCTTGTCTCAGCCAGCGACCTTCGCGTTCTGCTTTCAACGACACACCACGGCAACAGCCGCAGTGCACGTTGCGTCAGACTCACTATGATTCGCACTCTGCTCACAACCAGCGGCAAGGCAGCCTGGTGGCTGGCCAAGCGCCGCATCCGCAAACACCCGGTGGAAAGCACGCTGTTGCTCGGTGCCATCGGTGCTGGCCTGGCCGCAAATGCGGTGTACCAGGCCAACCAGCGCGAGACTGCGATGCGCGGCAAGGTCGTTGTGATTGCAGGCGGCAGCCGCGGCCTGGGCCTGGAGATTGCGCGAGAGTTCGGGCGGCACGGGGCGCACCTGGTGCTTGCCTCGCGCCATGAGGACGAGCTACGCGACGCCTTGGGCAAGCTGCACGGCGAGGGTGCCATCCCGAACGGCAACACCGCGCACATTGTGGTGGCCGATGTCAGCAAGCAGGCGGACTGCGAGCGCCTGATTAGCAGTGCCACCGAGCGCTATGGCCGCGTGGACGTCGTGGTGAACTGTGCCGCTGTGATGCAAGTGGCCCCCATCGAGGACCAGACCACCGAAGCCTTCCACAAGGCGATGGACATCAATTTTTTCGGTCAGCTCTACACCATCCAAGCGGTGCTGCCGCAGATGCTCCAGCGCGGTTCCGGGCATATCGTCAACATTGCCAGCATTGGTGGCAAGATTGGCGTGCCGCATATGTTGCCCTACGTGGCCAGCAAGTACGCGCTGGTGGGCTTTGGGGAGGGTCTGCACGCAGAACTGCGGCACAAAGGCGTACGCGTGACCACGGTATGCCCGGGGCTGATGCGCACCGGCGCGCATGTGCAGGTGCAGTTTGCGGGCGATGTGGATAAGGAGTACCGCTGGTTCGCCTTCGGTGCGACCATGCCCGGTGTCTCCATTGCGGCGCGCGCGGCGGCACGTCGCATCTATGCGGCCACTGTGGCTGGCAAGGCTGAGATCACCATTACGCCGCAGGCCTGGCTGGGCGCGCGCCTCAACGGCCTGGCACCGGGCGCGTCACAGGTGTTTGCCGCCGCAGTCAACCAACTGGTGCTGCCCGCCCCGAATGGCAACAAAGCCACAGTCAGCGGAGCGGATCTGGCGAAGAAACACCCAGGTGTCCTCGACAGCTGGACCCAGCACCTGCTGCGCGAGAATAACCAGGCCGGTTAGACCTCCTGGCTCCTGCTTCTGTACTCTTCCTCGTAGCGGGAGATGTGCATGCACCAGGACGAACGGGCACCACAGGCCGACGGGCTGAGCCGTCGCGAATTTATGCAAACGGCCGGTCTGGCTGCCACCGGCACCATGCTAATGCCGAGCGTCAACGCGCTGGCAGAAGCTGCCGCCGCACCCAAGGGCAAGCAGCCGAACATCGTCTTCATCTACGGCGAGGGGCATCGCGCCGACTGCCTGTCCGTGGCAGGGCACCCTATTGTCAAGACGCCGCACCAGGATCGCATCGGCAACGAGGGCGTCCGCTTCGAGAACGCCTTCTGCACCAACGCACTGTGCGCCCCGGCGCGGTCCAGCGTGCTGCCCGGCATGTACTCCAAATCGACCGGCGCGCTGGGGAACGGCGACCTCGCCAAGCCGCTGGATGTGCCCTACTTCACGGACATGTTGCGTGCCGCAGGCTATGACATCGCCCTGGTCGGCAAGGCACACTGCCGCGCCGGCGCCGCCGACCGCAACTGGGACTACTACTTTGCCTTCAATGATGCCGTCGCAAACTACTACGAGCCCAAGTTCTTTGAAGGCCGTGGTGCGCAGATGGGGCCGGAGAAGACCTACTACGGCTACGCCGACGACATCGTGATGGATAAGGCCATCGCCTGGCTGCAGGAGCCTCGCGAGAGGCCCTTCTGCCTGCTGTTCTGGCCCATGACGCCGCACGCACCGTTTTACCGGCCGCGCAGGCACCTCGACCTGTACAACGGCGTCTCCATTCCTAAACCGTCCACGTTTGACGATGACCTCAAGGGATGGCCGGGCCGCAGCAAGGCGGTGATTGAGGCCAAGAACAAGATTGGCACGCACGTCAACCCAGACGCGACGCGCTCGGTGGAAGAACTCTGCAAGGACTACTACGCCGGGCTGGTCGCGGTGGACGACATGGTGGGTCGCCTGTTTACCCAGTTGGAGACAATGGGAGCGATGGACGACACGGCTATCGTGCATTCATCGGATCACGGCTACTTTCTGGGCGAGTTCCGCATGTTCGATAAGCGCCTGATGTACGAACCCAGCATCCGCGTGCCCATGATGATCCGCTATCCCAAGGCCATCAAGGCGGGCAGTGTGCGCAAGGAGATGGTGCTGGACCTCGACATCGCACCCACCATCCTGGACCTGGCGGGCGTCAAGCCGCGTAACGAGATGCAGGGCAAGAGCATGGTGAAGCTCGCCAACGAGGGCGACCGGCACTGGCGCAAGGAATGGCTCTACGATTACTACGAGTACCCCGGCTACGAAGATGTGCGCCAGCATCGCGGTGTACGCACCGAGACCCACAAAATCATGCACTTCTACACCGTTGATGAGTGGGAGATGTACGACATCGCGAACGATCCCGAGGAGAAGAACAATCTCTACGGCAAGCCGGAACACGCGGCCAAACAGCAGGAGTTGGTAGCTGCTCTGGACCGTGTCTTTACGGCAGTGCCGTTGCGGCAGCATGGTCCAACGGTGACAGCTCCGTCGACATCGTTTTAGATCGATAACTCAGGCGGTAAGCCAGGAGACATGGTTTTCACACCAGGACACCTAAGAGCGATGCCTATGTCGATATGCGACATACGTTGGATACCTAGGTGAATCGACCTCGAGCCGAGCTCAGAACTGTCGATGTACACCCCATGACGACTGAGTGTTCTGCGTGCCGAGGCGGTGTGGTGAAACCCATGGACTTCAGCATGGCATTTCAGCCCATTGTGAATGTCGAGTCGCGGCAGGTGTATGCGTACGAGGCACTGGTGCGCGGCCCCAAGGGCGAATCCGCCTACAGCGTGCTCTCGCAGGTCACGGACGAGAACCGCTACAGCTTCGACCAGAGCTGCCGTGTCCAAGCCATTCGACTGGCCAGCGAGCTGCGGCTGCAAGACACAGGCGCAAAACTCTCCATCAACTTCTTGCCGGGTGCGGTCTACAGTCCGGCGGCCTGCATTCGGCTGACGCTCGAAACAGCTCGCGAAGTGCAGTTTCCGTGTGACCGCCTGATCTTCGAGTTCACCGCAGCAGAGGAGCTGAGTAACCCCAGGCACTTGCAGGCCATTGCCAATGAGTACCACAAACATGGCTTCGCCATCGCGATTGACGACTTTGGCGCGGGGTATGCCAACCTGAGTCTCTTTGCCGACCTGTCCGCCAATGCCGTCAAGATCGACATGGCGCTGGTGCGCAACCTTCACCTGCGCCCCAAATCACAGGCCCTGATACGGTCCTTTGTCGCGGTCTGCGCACAATTCGGGATGACCCTTGTGGCGGAGGGCATCGAAGCGGAAGATGAGTACACCGCGCTGCGGGAGTGCGGCGTGACGTTGATGCAGGGCTACCTGTTTGCCAAGCCAGCGTTTGAACAGTTGCCGAGCGTGCATTTCCCAACACCCGGGATCCCAGTCCCGCGCATATCTGCTGCCCTGCTGCCCGCGATCTTCACCAATCTCATCTGAGGCAAGCTGAAAACGGAACGAGGAGCAGGTGTTTCCCGCTCCTCGTTCCGTTTTCGTTGTTGGTGGGTTACACCGTGGCTGGCTCAGCGACTGGTGCTTCCGCTGCGGCGCGAGCGGCCGCCTTGGCTGCCGCTGCCCGCCGGTCGGCCAGGTTTTCACCCAACTCCGCTTCCATCTTCTCGGTGGAGAAAGCCTCGATCAAATCGCCGACGCGAATGTCGCGAAGGCTACCTAAATCGATGCCGCACTCCATGCCCACGGTCACTTCGCGCACATCATCCTTGAAGCGTTTGAGGTTGGTGAGCTTGCCCTTCCAGATTTCTGCACCGTCACGCATGACCCGCACCTGCGAGTTCCGCGTGATGGTGCCATCCCGCACGATGGACCCGGCGATCTGGCCCACCTTGGTGATCTTGAAGACGTTGAGCACTTCGGCGCGACCTAGGTAATTCTCGCGGAAGACCGTGTCCAAGAGGCCGAGCATCGCCTTCTGGATCTCGTCCTGCAGCTCGTAGATGATCG
>CALMRM010000302.1:17945-18885 GCA_937871605.1 uncultured Terriglobus sp.
TTCCTGCGCCTTGCGCTCGGGCCGCACATTGAAGCCGATGATGACGGCGTTGGATGCGGTCGCCAGCAGCACATCGCTCTCGGTGATGGCACCCACGCCAGAGTGCAGCACGCGGACGCGCACCTTCTCCGTGGACATGCGCTGCAGGCTGTCGATAAGTACCTGCACCGAGCCCTGCACATCGCCCTTGAGGATGAGGTTGAGGTCCTTGACGCCGGCCTGCTTGATCTGCTCCGCCAGGCCCTCCAGCGACACACGGCTGCTCTTCGCCAGCTGTGCCTCGCGTTCCTTCAGCGTGCGGTAACGGGCAATCTCCTTGGCGCGATCACGGTCGGCCATCACGATAAACGTGTCGCCCGCATCGGGAATGCTCTCCAGACCCAGGATTTCAACCGGAGTCGACGGTCCTGCGATCTCGATGGCGCGGCCACGATCGTCGAACATCGCGCGAATTTTGCCAAATGTGTTGCCCACAATGTAGCTATCGCCTGTACGCAGTGTGCCGTTCTGTACCAGAATGGACGCCACCGCACCGCGGCCACGATCCAGCTTGGCTTCGATGACCGTGCCTACTGCCGGACGGTCGGCAATCGCCTTCTGCTCGTTCGTATCGGCCACCAGGCAGATCATCTCTTCCAGGCCGTCCAGGTTCTGCCGCTGCTTCGCAGAGACCTGCACAAAGGGCGTGTCGCCGCCCCAGATGTCAGGCTGCAGACCACGTTCGGCAAGCTGCTGCATCACCTTCTCGGGGTTGGCGCCGGGCTTGTCGATCTTGTTGACCGCCACGATGATGGGCACCTTCGCCGCGCGTGCGTGATCGATGGCCTCCACGGTCTGCGGCATCACGCCGTCGTCCGCCGCCACCACCACGACAACGATATCCGTGACCTTGGCACCGCGTGCACGCATGCGGGTAAACGCTTCGTGACCGGGCGTATCG
>CALMRM010000302.1:18895-20014 GCA_937871605.1 uncultured Terriglobus sp.
TGCTGGGTGATGCCGCCGGCTTCGCCGCTGGCTACGTCGACCTTGTCGGCATCGGTGGAGCGGATGGCGTCGAGCAGCGAGGTCTTGCCGTGATCGACGTGACCCATGACCGTGACCACCGGCGAACGAACGACCTCCGTCATGCCGCTGGTGTCTTCCAGCAGACCCTCGATGGCCTCATTCTCCAGCTGCTCTTCCACAGTCTGGATCTGCGCGTCCGCGCCGTAGGAAGCAGCGACACCCTTGACCAGGTCATTGTCGAGCGATTGGTTCACGGTGACAAAAACACCGCGCATCAAAAGGGTTGCGATCAGGTCTTTACCGCGCAAATCAAGCTTCTCGGCCAGATCCTTGACGGTGATGCCCTCCGTCACCGTGATGGTGCGGGTGATAGGCACATCGCCGTTCATGCCGATTTGTGCACCGCCAAACCGCGACGGTGGCGCAAAGCCCTTCATCGGGCCTTCTTTGCTCTTCTCGTAGCGCTTCTTGTTCGCAGCGCCTTTCTTGGCCGCGGGGCGCATGCCAGGCTTCTGGGTGCCGGGCGCACCTTCCGTTACAAGGCCGGGAGCACCGGGCCGCGGCCCACCAAAGCCGGGTCGGCCGGCACCAAACCCTGGGCGCGCACCGAAGCCGGGCCGCGCGCCAGGAGCGCCAGTGGGCGGTCCGCCTGGAAACGTGCGGGTGGGATGCATGGGACGGCGCGCACCAGGAGCACCGGGTGCCCCTCCGAGCCCACCTTGATACGGAGGACGTGGGCCGCCGGGGCCGCCCTGAAAGCCGGGCGCGCCACCGGGGCGCTGAAAGATGGGTCTGCGTGGTGCCTGGCCGGGCGCAGGGGCAGGCGCGGTGTACGTGGGCCGCGGCCCGGTCTGCGGCATGATGACGCGCCGCACGGGCGCGGCGGGTGCCTCAGGCATAGCGGGCTGTGCAGGCGCTGCGGCCTCCACCGGGGCTGCAGTGGCAGCGGGGACCGGTGTGGCAGCAGGCGCGGGTGCCGCACCCGCCACTGACGCCGGTGTAGCCACCGACGCAGGAGGGCGTGCCACGACCACGCCTGCGGGAGGCGGCGTGCTGCTGGCGATCGCGATGTATCAAATCATCATGGGGCTGTTTGTG
>CALMRM010000303.1:0-419 GCA_937871605.1 uncultured Terriglobus sp.
CTTGGTACCTGCGGGCTTCAACCCAATCGCACGGAATTGCTGATCGACGTACGCGACAGCCTGCTCGTACCCACGCGTGCCCGTCATGCGGCCTTCCAGCCTGTCATCCGCCAGGAACTGCACATGCGACCACCACGCGGCAGCGGGCGCAGCCCAGTCCGTGCGCTCGGGTACCGGCGTGATCTGGGCAGGCGCGGTCAGCATTACAGACACAGCGAGCAAGGCGGCAGCGGAGAGCAGGCGGCGCATCGGTGGCTCCTACGAATGGGGGTAGCACCATGATAACCACACGCGCCCGCGACTCCTAAGAACTCAAAGCATGTGGAAGAACGTCCGCAAAGTGCGCAATGGTTGCGCAAAGTTGACTCCGCGAACGTTGCGGTAACTCTGCGCACGTTGCGGACGCTTTGTTTCGTAAG
>CALMRM010000303.1:429-5896 GCA_937871605.1 uncultured Terriglobus sp.
GTTTCCGCAACGTGCGCCAAGTGGTTTGCGAACGTTGCGCAGCCTTTGCGTACTTTGCGGACGCTCTCCTGTCCAGGTTGAGCCGCCAAAGCAGCGCCTAGCGCTTACCGAAGACCTCGCCCATGCGCCGGATCTGCGCGCCCACGCCACGCAGCTTTTCCTCAATGTGCTCGTAACCACGGTCAATGTGGTACACGCGATCCAGGATCGTCTCGCCCTCGGCCACCAGCGCCGCCAGCACCAGCGAGGCGGACGCGCGCAGGTCGCTGCACATGACTGCCGCGCTCTGCAGCGGCGTCTTGCCGCGCACCGTTGCCGTGCGGCCTTCCACGCGAATGTTCGCGCCCATGCGCACCAGCTCACTCACGTGCATGAAGCGGTTTTCGAAGATGTTTTCCGTAATCGTTGACGTGCCCTCGGCCTGCGTTGCCAATGCCATAAACTGTGCCTGCATGTCCGTCGGAAAGCCGGGGTACTCCACCGTGCTCATGTCTGCGCCGTGCAGCTTTACGCCCTCGCTGCGCACGCGGATGTTGTCTCGACCCACTTCCATGCGCACACCACACTGCTCCAGCTTGTCGATGACTGCGGCCAGGTGCAGCGGGTTGCAGCAGTCCACGTTCACGTCGCCACCGGTAATGGCACCTGCGATCAGGAACGTGCCTGCCTCAATGCGGTCCGGGTTGATGCGATGGCGCACGCCATGGAGCTTCTCCACGCCCGTCACCCGAATGGTGGAGGTGCCCGCGCCCTCGATCTTCGCGCCCATGCCGATCAGCATGGCGGCCAGGTCCGTCACCTCAGGCTCCTGCGCGCAGTTCTCCATCAGCGTCTCGCCGTCGGCCAGGGTGGCGGCCATCAAGAGGTCTTCCGTGCCCGTTACGGTGATCTTGTCGAACAGGATGTGTGCGCCGTGCAGCCGCTCCGCCTTGGCCTCAATGGAGCCATGCTCCTGCGTGATGGTGGCACCCATCTTCTCCAGGCCGCGCAAGTGCAGGTCAATGGGCCGACCACCGATGGCGCAGCCGCCCGGTACCGCCACGCGTGCCACGCCGACACGGGCTACCAGGGGCCCTAAAACGAGCGACGACGCGCGCATCGTTTTTACGATCTCGTATTTCGCCTCAGGTTCGCTGAGCACGGCGCACTGGATGGTGGTGCGGTGCTGCGCGCGCCCATAACCCAACTCGACAGTGGCACCCATGGATTCCAGCAGCTTGCGCTCGGTGTCGATATCGCGCACCTGCGGGATGTTCTCGAGCACGACTTCATCGGCGGTCAGGATGGCGGCGGCCATGCAGGGCAGCGCGGAATTTTTTGCGCCGGAGACGCGAATGGTGCCGAGCAGGGGATTGCCCCCGCGAATGACGAACTTATCCATCGCACCAGTCTACGGAAACGGCGGGAGAGGCGTACCGTATGGAGCGCGCGGCGCTCGGTGAGGTACCGACCTTGGTGCTGGTACCCGGGCAGCAGAGTGCCGCAAGCGCGGCAAACACAGACCTGGGAAGGCTGTGCTGCCCGGGTGCCAACATCCTCCTGGGGGAGGAGCTTAGGACACGCCGGCGGCCGGCGCGGCTGCGGTGTGCCGTGCATGGCGCATCGCGTCCATCTGTTGCATCTGGCCGGGCGACAGTACACCACTCATCTGTGCCCGTGAGTCTCGCTGTATGGCTTTTAGCTGCTGGTGCCGCTCTGCGTCGCTCAGCTGCGTGTTGCTGCGAATGGCAGCTACCTTCTGCTGGCGCTCGGCCACAATCGGTTCCAGCCGGGCTTCCTGGTCAGCCGACAGGCCTAGTCGCCTTTCCATGCGCAACGCGACCGTGTGCGGGCTCCTGTGGTGCCGGGGCTGTGCTGGCATAGCCTGCGCTGCAGGTGCAGACGGTGCCTGCGCCACCACCGCGGCTGCAGGTACAACAAGGAGTGCTGCGGACAATAGGATGGCTTTCATGGTCGCTCCGGGATCGCTGGTTGCGATCGCTATGAAGCATAAACACCGCCGGGGAGAGACGTTGCGCGCAACTTTCTGCGCACTTCCGTTTCGCTTCGACCACCGGGTGGGACCCAGGGTGGCTGACAATCGCAGCGAACCCGCTAGCTGCGCGAACGCGTGCACCAGACCGATGCGTGGACGCATTGTCCGCATGCCGGGCGTAGGCCTCCGTAGCAACGTGACGGCAAACAGATAAGCGTGCAACAGGATCGTCGCACGCTCAACGGTGTTCTTGCTCTGCTGGCTGTGCCGCTAGAGTTCCAGCGCAGAGTTCTCAATGGCGCGGCGCACGTTGCCGTCGGACTTCTGCAGGCGACGAACCGCCTCCATCTTGTCGACGCTGGCCTTCAGCATCACGACCGCAATCGGGATCGACTTTCCCGCGGATTTGATGGTCCGGATGGCCACATCGCGGTCCACGCCGGTCACGCGCTGCAGCACGCCGATGCCGCGCTCCACCAGCTTCTCGTTCTTCATGTGCACGTTCACCATCAGGTTGTCGTACACATACCCAAGCCGTGTCATGGCTCCGGTGGTGATCATGTTGGTGATCATCTTTTGCGCAGAGGAGGCTTTCAGCCGGGTCGACCCGCTGATGACCTCTGGCCCGACTTCAGCCACAATGGCGATGTCTGCCGCATCCGCTAGCCGCGTATCGCGATTGCAGGTGATGGCCGCAGTATGTGCTCCACGTTGGCGGGCATATTCCACTGCGCCCACTACGTAGGGCGTGCGGCCAGAAGCAGAGATGCCGATCACAATGTCTTTACGCGTGGGACGGCGCTTGGCGATGTCGCGTTGGCCCATCTCCGGGCTGTCCTCATTGACGTCGGCTGCAGAGGCGAGCGCCTTGGGGCCGCCACACATGATGTACTGCACCTGCGCCGGCAGAGTCGAAAAGGTCGCGGGGCACTCCGCAGAGTCCAGCGCCGCAATGCGGCCGGAGGAGCCGGCACCCACATAGATCAGCCGTCCCCCATCGCGCAGGCAGCGTGCCACTGCATCCATCGCTTGCGCAATCTCTGGGAGTGCTTTCTTTACTGCGTTTGCGACCTTCGAATCCTCTGCGTTGATGATGCGTGCGATGTCGAGCGAGGATTTTGTGTCCAGCCCTTCTGAGGCCTCGTTTGGCCGCTCCGTCGCCAACGCACGTAAGTTTTGCGAATCCAGCGAAACCGCCGCGGTGGTTTGCTCGTCTGTCATGACTGCAGGCATGGTACTGGGTCCCCCGCCCTTTGGCATTTTACGGCCAACGGCACTACGATGCAGAAGGTAAGCACGGGGATACCCTACCGTTCAGCGCGCGCCCTTCCATTCCGGGAAGACGCAGCACTGGTCGAGCCTGGACCGCGTCTTACCTGCAGGTGAAGTTGTGAACGGCACGAACGGTACTACAGCACCGGGTACGTCTTTTGGTTGGCTACGTGACGTGCTGGCGTCTGTCGCCGTGTCTGTCTTCATCATCCTCTTTCTGTACCAACCGGTGCGGGTAGAGGGCACCAGCATGGTGCCCATGCTGCAGGACCAGGACCGGCTCTTCATCAACAAGCTTGCGTACCGGGTAGGTGACGTGCACCACGGCGACGTGGTTGTGTTCCATTACCCGCGTGACCCTGCAAAGAGCTACATCAAGCGGGTGATCGCGCTGCCGGGTGACCGCATCCGCATCGATCGCGGCCGGGTGTTCGTGAATGACCAGCGTTTGGCTGAACCCTATGTGCCCACACGCTACACTGACGACCGTTCCGAGGAGGAAATGACCGTGCCGTCAGGTGAATATTTTGTCATGGGCGATCATCGCTCCATTTCAAGCGACAGCCGCGATTTTGGGCCGGTGGAGCGGCAGCTCATCTATGGCAAGGCGAGTTTTGTGTATTGGCCGTTCGACCAGGCGGGTGTGGTGCACTGATGTGCCTACGGCACCCTGATTTGGCTCACCCAGGGCATCACGTCGTATACCTCTTGCAAGAACGCAACCTGTCCACACACTTCTGGGTCAAACTGTAGAAGTAGTGCCCAGGAGAGTTCTCGTGACCAAGACCACTCGCAGCCTGCTGTTCCTGATGACGCTTGTCATCATGGGCAGCGCATTTGCGCCTCTGTCAGCAGACGCGCAGTACCATCACCACCACCGCCACCATCACCACCGCCGCTAGGCCGTGGGGTGTGATCGCTTTACGTGAACAGCCCTGCCCACACAGCAGGGCTGTTCGCTTCATGTTTGTTTCCTAATTGGCGTTATGAATAATCGCTGCAAAGGACATCGGATCCAGGCTGGCACCGCCGATTAGCAAACCATCGATCTCCGGCTGCTCCAGCATTTTGGCACTGTTGTCCGGCTTTACAGAGCCGCCGTACAGGATGCGTATGCTATCGGCCACGTTGTTGCCAAACAGGTCGCGCAACTCGTCCCGAATCATGCCATGAGCCTCATTGGCAACGTCTGGCGTGGCGATGGAGCCAGTGCCCACCGCCCACACTGGTTCGTAGGCGATCACCAGGTTCCGCACCGCGCTCGCCGTCAGGTTTGAGAGCGCTGCGCCCATCTGGGCCAGCAGCGTGTCCTTGGTGTAGCCGTCATTGCGGTCTGCCAGCATTTCGCCCAGGCACAGTACCGGCACCAGCTTGTGCTGTATGGCCGCCTTGAGCTTCAGGTTTACATGCTCGTACGTCTCATTGGCGTACAGCCGCCGTTCGGAGTGGCCCAACAACACGTGCGTGGTGCCGATGCTGGTGAGCATGGTGGGCGATGTCTGTCCCGTGTACGGCCCCTCGTTGCGCCAGTGCATGGTCTGCGCACCCGCACGCACCACGGTGTCGCGAATGCGGTCCACCACAGTAGAAAGCGATGTGGCGGTAGGGAACAGTAGGATTTCGCTGGCCTCATGCCCCTCCAGCATCGGCAGGAACTGGTCGAGGTACTCCACCGACTCCTTTGGGTTTTTGTACATCTTCCAGTTACCGGCAAAGATCGGCTTGCGCATGGTCCGCGTGTCCTCCTGTGGGCTGCGGGGTGGGGTGTTGCTGGTGGGTGCCGCTCACGGCCGTTACTTTTGGGTGAGTGCCGCGACGCCAGGCAGTGTCTTGCCTTCCAGGAACTCCAGCGACGCTCCGCCACCGGTCGAAATGTGTGTGATGCGGTCTGCCACGCCCGCCATGTGCACCGCGCTGACGCTGTCACCACCGCCCACGATGCTGGTGGCATCCACGTTGCCTGCCACGGCCTCCGCAACGGCGAGCGTGCCCTTGGCAAACGCGGGCATTTCAAATACGCCCATGGGCCCGTTCCACACAATGGTGCTCGCATCCTTGATCTCGTTCACGAACAGCTCGATGGATTTCGGGCCGATGTCCAACGCCATCTGCCCAGGGGGGAAGTCGCCTGTGCCGTCGAAAACTTCCGTAAGCGCATCCGCCGCAAAGCGGTCGGCCAGCACATGGTCCACCGGCAGCAGAAAGCGTACGCCCTTCTCT
>CALMRM010000304.1:0-5933 GCA_937871605.1 uncultured Terriglobus sp.
CCGCCGTAGGTCTGCTGCCACAGCTCCAGGATGCGGTACTGCGCGGCACGCAGTTCGTCATCGTTGCGCGCCATCGCCGCCAGTGCCATGGGCAGCTCATGCGCGTTGGTGCCGATCGCTTCCAGGTCATGCTTATACGCGAGATACGTGTTGCTGGTCCCGGTGAACGTACCCTTCAGCTCGGCGTGCATGGCCTCCACGACGAACTCCTGCCAAAGGAACGAGTGCCTGCGCCGCGTGCCGAAATCGGCCACCGCCAAGCCCGGCACGCCACGCAGCATTTCGATCTTGCCCCACAGCCGCGACTTGGCACGCGCATACAGGATGTCGAGCTCAAACTCGCTCATGCCCTTCAGCGCGGCGCGCGTCTTCAGTTCGTTCACAATGGAAAGCGCATAAATCTCCCACATGGTCACCGCGACCCACTCGCCCTCAAACGTCAGTTCGAACTGGCCGTCACGCTCGGCAAGCTGGTAGTCCGAAAGGCAGAAGCCGTGCTCCAGCCACTCCAGAAACTCCGGCTCAAAGATCCCGCGTGTGCCATAGAACGTGTTGCCAGCCAGCCAGATCAGTTCTGACCGCCGAAAGCGCAGCCGCCGCACATGCTCCAGCTGCGCCACCACTGCCTCGCGCGGCACGGTCTCGCCCAGCCGGAACTTGGCATTGCGATTGTGCAGGCCAAAGCTCACACGCGTGTGCCGAAAATGCTTCCAGATGAACTGCAGCATCAGCAGCTTGTAGAAGTCGGTGTCCAGCAGCGAGCGCACTATGGGGTCAAGGTCCCAGTTATGGTTATGCGCGCGTTCCGAGAAGTTGATGATCATGCTGTAAGCAGCCTACCAAGACAGAACTCCGTTAACGCATGTTGACGCAGACACAGCAGCGCGCTCGACACAGGTCTAGGATGAGGAGCGAGGACCGCAACGACCATGCCCAACCGCTTCTCACGCCGTCAGTTTGGCCAATTTGCAGGCGCAGTCGCAGCCAGCGCCGCACTGCCTGTGCACCGTGTCGCCGCACAGCAACCAACTGCGGCTGGCTCGCGGCAGGCGCTCAGCTTTCCCGCGGGTTTCCTGTGGGGTTCGGCCACAGCGTCATACCAGGTGGAAGGTGCGGTGCATGAGGATGGCCGCGGCACCAGCGTGTGGGACACCTTTGCCCACACACCCGGCAAAACGCACAACGGCGACACCGGTGACATAGCCACGGACAGCTACCATCGCTACCCGGAAGACATTGCGCTGATGAAGACTCTGGGCCTGAAGACCTGCCGCTTTTCCGTGGCGTGGCCGCGCATCTTTCCCAACGGCACGGGCCAGCCCAATCAGCGTGGCATCGATCACTATCGCAAGTTCGCGGAAGCCCTGCGCGCCGCGGGCATCGAGCCGTACGGCACGCTGTACCACTGGGACCTGCCGCAGGTACTGGAAGACAAAGGCGGCTGGCAAAACCGCGATACAGCGCAGCTCTTTGCCGACTATGCCGGCTACACCGCGGGCAAGCTCAACGACCTGGTCACGCACTTCATGACCATGAACGAGATCAGCACATTTATCGATCTGGGCTACGGCAACGGCATTCACGCGCCCGGCCTGCAGCTACCCCCGGGCAAGCTGGCGCAGGCACGCCACCACGCCGTGCTGGGCCACGGACTGGCGGTGCAGGCCATCCGTGCCAAGACAAAGGCTGCCACGCAGGTGGGTTCCGCTGAAAACCTGCAAGCCATCACGCCAGTCTTTGACGCGCCGGAGCATGTAGCCGCGTCACACAAGGCCATGGTGGAAGAGAACGCCGGGTATCTCACCGTCATGCAAACCGGCAACTACACCGATGCCTACCTCCAGCGGCTTGGCGCGGACGCACCCAAGTTCACGCCTGCCGAGCTCAAGGCCATCGGCAGTTCCACTGACTTCCAGGGCATCAACATCTACCAACCCACGTATGTGCGCGCGGCAGAGAACGCGGCGGGCTATGCCGTCGTCCCCGGGCCCTCGTCCTACCCGCACATGCTCAGCCCGTGGCTCACCATCGGCCCAGAGGCGCTGTGCTGGGCACCCAGGCTGGCGGCTGAGGTCTTCGGCATCAAGGCGCTGTACATCACGGAAAACGGCGCCTCGTCGGACGACAAGGTCGCACCCGACGGGCACATCTACGACACAGACCGCGTTATGTACCTGAAGAACTACCTCTCCAACCTGCAGCGCGCCACCGCGGAGGGTGTGCCGGTGAAGGGCTACTTCTGCTGGAGCCTGCTCGACAACTACGAGTGGGCCGACGGCTACGACAAGCGCTTCGGCATCACCTACGTCGACTTCGCCACGCAGAAGCGCACGCCCAAGCTGAGCAGTGACTTCTACAAGAACGTGATTGCAAAGAACGCGTTGTAAACGCAAACTCGCTACGAAAGGGAATGCATGACTCTGCGGATGCTTGCTTCGCTGCTTTTCCTGTGCACGCTCCCACTCGCCTTTCAGCCAATAGCGGGTGCCCAAACACAAGGCCAGACGTTTACCGACGCAAGCCTCGGCATCACTTTCGACTACCCGGCGGACTTCGTCCCAGACACGCCAGCGAACCAGGGTGCAGATACCAAACGCTGCGCGGCCGTGCTCCTCTCCGTACGGACACCGGATGGTGCAAAAGGGCCCTTGGCGTCGCTCACCCTGCTGGAGTTCAAGCGTTCCTGCGCCACGGAGGAGCAGTGGAGCAATCATGACCGCCTGCTGGCCTCGATCACCAAAGCACTGTATGCGCAGCACGGTGCCCAGGCCATGGGTCAGCCCCTCGTCTACGACTACGGCAGTGACCTGACGGCGCAGCGGGTTCATATGTCTGCCATACGGCAGCAGTCCACAGACAGCAGCGGACAGCCACACGAAGTGCTGCTGATGGACCTCGCCACCTTTGCCCACGACCGCGCCATTTGCTGGGTCATCCAGTCCTCTGATCTGGCTGAGTTCAACCAGTTGAGCAAAACGCTTGTAAGCTTCGACGGCAAGCGCAAGGTTCCACTCTTTCCTGCCACCATCCAGCCGAAACCTGCGGGGCAGCCGTAACCGAAACTTCATGCAGGTTGCCCTACCGGCAGTGGAAGGCACACGATAAACTTGGAACTGACATGCCGACGAAACAGGAACTTCTCCAGACCCCCATCCAGCACATCGACATCACAGAGCACAACGTCGTCTCGCTGGTCGATGCGATGGCCACCATGGCCTACTCCTCCCGCGATCTGGCGCGTGCCGCCACGATCTACGACAGGATGCTGCGCGACACGGAGTGCGGCGTCATCCTGTGCCTGGCCGGGTCGCTGATTTCCGCGGGCCTGCAGAAGGTCATCGTCGACCTCCTCCGCAACCACATGGTGGATGCGATCGTTTCCACCGGCGCGAATATTGTGGACCAGGACTTCTTCGAAGCGCTCGGCTTCAAGCACTACGTGGCGGGTGAAGAGTACAAGTACGGCGCGGGCGACGCGGAATTGCGCGAGATGATGATCGACCGCATCTATGACACCTTCATCGACGAAGAAGAGCTGCGCATCTGCGATGAGACGACCGAGAAGATCATCAACAGCATGACGCCGGGCGCGTACAGCTCGCGCGAGTACATTCGCGAGATGGGCAAGTACCTGCAGGCGAACGGCCGCACGCCGAAGAACGGCAACCCAGACAGCATCGTGCTGGCCGCGTATGAACTCGACGTTCCGATCTTTGTGCCCGCCTTCTCCGACTGCTCGTTCGGCTTCGGCATCGTGGCGCACCCGCACGCGCGCAAGGGCAAGCCGGTGTGCTCCATCGACAGCGGTAAGGACTTCTACGAACTGACACAACTCAAAATCGAGAACCCGACCACCGGCCTGCTGATGATTGGTGGCGGCGTGCCCAAGAACTTCGCGCAGGACATTGTTGTTGCTGCCGACATCCTGGGCGTGGAAGCCTCCATGCACAAGTACGCCATCCAGATCACGGTGGCAGACGCGCGCGACGGTGCGCTCAGCGGCTCAACCCTGAAGGAAGCCAGCAGCTGGGGCAAGGTGGATCTGAACTACGAGCAAATGGTGTTCAGCGAAGCCACGATTGCCTTCCCGCTGATCGCCGGGTACGCCTTCCACAAGCAGGCTGCAGCGGCGCGCAGGGGCAAGCATTTCGCACAGGTTCTGGAGCCGGTTACGGCGTAAGTTTTCGCCAGTAAGAGGGCCAGCCTGCGGGCTGGCCTTTCATTTGCCATGTCCCTAGCATTTGTCATCCCGACCGGAGCACGCAGTGCGGAGTGGAGGGACCTGCTTTCCTCTCGAGCTGCAGTGCTGCTCCGGGGGCAAACAGCAGGTCCCTTCGCTTCGGTCGGGATGACAAAGTCTGGGAGTTCTCTAAAGTGAAAACGCCGAGGTTGAACCAGCTACACTGGCACACATGGCCGACCTGACCCCGCCCGATGCCTTTGCAGGCGCGCACCTGATTGCAGAAGCGCATGAAGAACTCCGCGTGCTGCAGGATGCCGCTGCCGACCTGGAGAACTCGCGCACCATCGACGCGGAGGATCGTGCCACAGCCCTGCATGCCGCGCACAAGCTGCTGCAGCTGCTGGAACAGAGCGGCACCGCGACGGGTGTACAGCACGCGCGCGAGATCATCACCACGCTGGACCACACGGGCCTGCCGCAGCCGGAGCGCCTGCAAGAGCAGGTGGACGCGCTGGCGCACCTGCTGTTTTCCGATACGGCGCAGTAGGCCGGACACAACCCCGCGCCACAGCCTCCATCCAAGCACACATGCACCTTCTGCTCGTCTGGCTGCTGAGCGCGTTATCACTCCTCATCGCGGCGTACGTCCTGCCCTCGGTCGAGATCGAAAGCTTCGGCACGGCCATGATTGCCGCCGCGCTCATCGGCCTGCTGAATGCGACACTCGGCTTCCTGCTGCGCCTGATCGTATTCCCGCTCACATGGCTGCTGCCAGGGCTGGTGTATCTGATCTGCGACGCGATCATGATCTACATCGTCGCGCGCATGCTGCGTGGCTTTGCGGTGCGCAACTTCACCGCCGCGTTCCTGTGTGCGTTGGTCGTGGCCGTGGTCAACATCCTGCTGGGCGGCCTGCTGTAACGGAGCGGCTAGCATAGAGGGAGATGGATCCCGCAGCAGGCCAGGACAACCCTGACGAAACACCCGCACCCGCGCTGAAAACGGGCGATGCCGACGGCTTCGGCCCGCTGCGCATTCCGCTGTTCCGCGACCGCTGGATCGCCAGCACCGTCTCCGGCGTGGGCACGTGGATGCAGGACACCGCCGCCACCTGGCTGATGACCGCACTCACCGGCTCGCCCCTGCTCATCGCGCTGATGCAGACCGCGGCCAGCCTGCCCGTGCTGCTGTTCGGCCTGTTCGCGGGTGCCACGGCCGACATCTTCGAGCGGCGCAGGCTGCTGATCTTCTGGCAGTCGTGGCAGATGATCGCCGTCGCGCTGATGGCGCTGCTGGCGCTCACCGGCGTCATCGGCCCGGTGGCGCTGCTGGGCCTCACGTTCCTGATGAACATCGGCTCCGCCATGAACAACCCGGCGTGGCAGGCCATTGTGCCGGAGCTGGTGCCGCGCGAGGAGCTGCCGAACGCCGTTTCCCTCGCCGCCGCCAGCAACAACCTTGCCCGCGCCGTCGGTCCCGCGCTAGGCGGCGTGCTGGTCGCTGCGTTTGTCAAAGCCGCGACAGGCGCAGGATGGGTCTTTGCGCTCAACGCAGGATCGTTCGCCGCGGTCATCGGTGTGCTGTACGTGTGGCACCGCAAACCGCTGTTCAAGAGCGCGCTGCCCGCTGAGCGCATGATGGGTTCGGTCGAGACCGGGCTACGTTTCCTGCGCTACGCACCCGCGCTGCAGGCCGTGTTTCTGCGGGCATTCCTGTTCACCTTCTCAGTCGCAGCGGTCTGGTCACTGCT
>CALMRM010000304.1:5943-10407 GCA_937871605.1 uncultured Terriglobus sp.
GGTCACCTCGAGTCCGCTGGTGATGGCATCCCTGCCGGACCCGCTGCCATGGGTGCTTTTCCAGCCCAGGCCCTGCTGCTGGATGGGGCTGCCTTCAGGTTCTGGGCCGATCCGCTTCGCATCTCCGGCGCCATGGGCTACGGCATCCTGAACGGCTCGCTGGGCCTGGGCGCGGTGGTCGCGGCGGTGCTGCTGGCGCGGGTGCGCGCGCGCTTCTCGTCGGACGCGATCCTGGCTGCAGCCAGCGTGCAATACATTGCTACGCTGCTGGTGCTGGCCTTTGTGCACAACGTGGGTCTCGACATCCTGTTCCTCATCGCAGGCGGCTTTGCGTGGACGTCGACCATGTCCACGCTCAACGTCAACGTGCAGCTGTCTTCGCCAGGCTGGGTGCAGGCACGCGCGCTGGGCATGTACCAGATGGTCTTCCAGGGCGGCCTCGCGCTCGGTTCCGTGGTGTGGGGCTACGTGGCGGAGCACACCTCCGTCACCGTGGCGCTGACCAGCAGCGCCATCACCATGGCCGTGCTGCTGCCGCTTACCCTGCGCCTGCACGTGCTGCGCGGCGCACCGCCAGACCTGTCGCCCTATCAGTGGAAGAGGCCCGTACCGCACCTGCAACTGGAGCCCGCGCCGGAGGACGGCCCCGTCCGCATCCTCATCGACTACACCGTGCCAGCCGAGCGTTACAACGAGTTCGTCGCCGCTGTCCACAAGCTGCGCGACGTGCGCCTGCGCATCGGTGCCATCCGCTGGGGCGTGTTTCGCGACAGCAACAACCCCGAGCGGCTGGAAGAGAGCTTTGTCATGGAAAGCTGGCTGGACTACCTGCGCAGCCGCGAACGCATGACTACCGTGGACGCCCAGCTGCTGCAGGCCGTCCGAGCCATCCACAAGGGCGACGATCTGCCCCGCGTTACGCACCAGGTGTACGCCAAGGAAGTCAGCGTGGAAGCCCCGGCAGGCTAGAAGCAGAACGCAGAGGGCGCGAAGGAAGTGCACGCGAAGGTCGCGGGCGGAAACTCAACAGCCTGATGCGACCGTCGGCCATATAAGGCCAACGGCCCTGAACATAACAGCCTAGGCCGAAGGCCTAGGTAGAACGGCAAACATCGGCATGAGCGCTGAAGGCGCGACACATACGCCGTCCATTAACAGACCAGGCGGTCTAGCCATCACTCCCAGCCCTCCAGCACGATCTTGCCCAAAGCACGGCCGCTCTCGATCCAGGCGTGCGCCGTCTTCAGGTTGGCCGCGTTGATCAGGCCGTAGTTGCTGGTAATGGTTGTCTGCAGCGTGCCCAGGTCCACCAGCCGCGACACTTCCGTGAGCGAGTCGTGCTGCCGCAGGATGTCCGGCGTCTCGAAATAGCTGCGCGTAAACATCCACTCCCGGCACAGCGTGCCGGACGTACGCTTCAGCACGCGCGCGTCTACCGGCTTCTGAGGATCGTCAATGATGCCGATTTTGCCCTGCGGTGCCAGCAGTTCTGCGATGCCGGGGTAATGCGTGTCCGTCGCGCTCAGCAGTGCGATGTACTCTGCCTCGCCCAGGCCAAGCTCCTGCATCTGTGTGCGGATGTCACGATGATGGTCAATGACGTAATGCGCGCCCAGGTACTGACACCACTCCGTCGTCTCCGGGCGCGAGGCGGTGGCGACAACGGTCAGCGGCGTCAGGTGCGAGGCCAACTGGATGAGCATGGAGCCCACACCGCCCGCCGCGCCGATGATGAGGATCGACCCCTTGCGCGGCGCGTTGTAGGTCACACGCCGGTCCGCGCCGAACCGATCAAAGAGCAACTCAAATGCAGTGAGGCTGGTTAACGGCATGGCCGCCGCCTCTGCAAACGACAGCGACTTCGGCTTGTGCGCCACGATGCGCTCATCGACTGTGTGCAGCTGCGCGTTGCAGCCCTGCCGTGCGATACACCCGGCATAGTAGACCTCGTCACCCTTCTTGAACAACGACGTCAGCTTACCCACACCCACCACCACACCGGCGCAGTCATAGCCCAATACCTTGTATTCCTGCCCCGCATCAGGCCGCACCTTCTTGCGCTGCTTGGCGTCCACGGGATTGACGGCGATAGCCCTGACCTCCACCAGCAGGTCGCGATCCCGCGCCACGGGATCAGGCAGGTCAATATCGAGCAGGGCTTCCGGGTCGTCAATCGGCAAGGGTGTGCGATAGCCAACGGCCTTCATGCGTTGAGTGTATTCGAATGAATGGAGCTTACTGCAGACGTACGGTGTATGGAATGTACACGCCTGGCCATTCGGCGGGGAAGTCTCGGGTGTTGCGCGTGTACAGTGTCATGCCATGCTCAAGAGCCGTGGCATAAATCAGCGCGTCTGCCAACTTCAGCTTGGTAGTACGACGTAGTTGAATTGTTCGCTGGGCAATCTCTGTTGAAAGATCAAGAATGGAGGTGCTACTCATCACATCCCTGAGAATCAACTCTTCTTCTGGACGGAGGCCTGTTAGTACCTCAATCCAGGTGATGCGGCTAATGGCAAAACCATCCTCTAGGGTGAGGTACGGAAACGCAACTTCCAGACCGCCGATCAGGTCAATCAGGATGTTCGTGTCCAGCAGCACTGTTCCACTGTTCACTCAGCGCGATCCCATTCCCGGCGTATCCGGTCTTGGAACGCCATGCCGTCCTCAACCCGGCCCTTGAGCACTCCAAAATATTCGAGCAGGTGCTTCTTCTTCGAGGGCGGTAGGTAGGCGGCCAGTGCTTCGCGAACCAACTGTTCCCGGCTGGCCTTGCGCTCCTGCTGCAACTCGTCAAGACGGTCCAGTTGGTCCTGCTGTATGTCGAGTGTCACTTCCATGGTGCTCCGATGGTATACCCGTGCTGCGGCCTTAAAGGGACTTCCGCATTTGTCTGAACGGCCCTTACCGCAGCGCGTAGTCGATCAGTGCCTTTTCTTCCAACTCATGCGCCTTTGCCGAACCGGTCGCGGGGCTGGCTGAGGCGGAACGCTTGATGCTGAGCACGCGGCGGCTACCGGCGTTGCGCTTCAGCAGCGGCAGGGCAAAGGTGAGCGCGCCCATGTTGGCCGGCTCCTCCTGCACCCACACCACTTCTTCCGCATGGGGGTACTGCGCCAGCACCGCCTCGAGGGCTTCGCCGGGCCAAGGATACAGCTGCTCGATAAAGACAATGGCCTTGGAGAAGTCGCCTCGCTTGGCGCGCTCCACACGCAGGTTGTGGCCAATCTTGCCGCTGCATACCAGGATGCGTGTGACGTCCTTCGCCTCGCCATCTGCCATGACAGTCTGGAATCGCTCCGCGTTGAAGGCAGTGAGCGATGAACTCGCGTCCGGATGCCGCAGCATGCTCTTTGGGGTAAAGACAATCAATGGCTTGCGATAGCGGGAAAGCGCCTGCCGCCGCAGCAAGTGAAAATATTGCGCCGCATTCGAGGGCTGGGCCAAGATCATGTTGTCCGTTGCACAGAGCTGCAGGTAGCGCTCGATGCGTGCGGATGAGTGCTCCGGCCCCTGACCCTCGTAGCCGTGCGGCAGCAGCAGTACCACGCCGCTGTACAGATGCCACTTGGCCTCGCCCGCCGCGATGAACTGGTCGATGATGATCTGCGCGCCGTTGGCAAAGTCGCCGAACTGCGCCTCCCACAGCGTCAGCGTCTCCGGGTAGTCGCGCGAGTAGCCATACTCAAAACCCAGCACCGCAGCCTCGCTCAGCATGCTGTTGTACGCCTCAAAGCGGCCCTGCTCTGGTGCGAGGTGCTGCAGCGGAGACCAGCGTTTTTCCGTCTCGGTGTCCGTAAAGAACGAGTGCCGCTGGTTAAACGTGCCACGCTGAGAATCCTGCCCGGAAAGGCGCACGGGCGTGCCCTTCTCCAACAGCGACGCATACGCCACCAGTTCGGCGGTGCCGTAGTCGAACGGCTTGGTGCCAGCACCCATCTCCTCGCGCTGCTTCAGCAGTGCCTTGATCTTGGGATGTATGTTGAATCCATCCGGATAGGTAGTTAGCAAACCTACCAACCGCTTGATCTCGCCGTCTGGCAACCCGGTAACGGCGGGGTCCAGCGCAGGCAGGTAGCCGCCCTGGTAGTTGTTCCAGTACGCGGGCAGTTCGCTCAGCACGGGCGGGTGCTCCGCCTCCTTGCCCAGTGCCTGATCGGTCAGGAACTTGTCGGCGACCTGCTTGATCTCGGCGCTCGCGTCCACGCCGAGACGCTCGGCGTAGCTCTTGTACAGCGGTGCCGTCTCCTTGATGCGGGCGTAGCGGCGCGGCTGCGTGACGGTAGGATCGTCCACCTCGGAGTGGCCGTGGCGGCGATACCCGATCAGGTCAACCACCACATCGGAGCCGAACGTCGCGCGGTACTCCGCCGCAATGGCGGCAACCCGAACAACACTATCCGGGTCTTCCGCGTTCACGTGGAAAATGGGGATGGGCAGGCGCTTCGCCATGTCCGTCGCAAA
>CALMRM010000305.1:0-15271 GCA_937871605.1 uncultured Terriglobus sp.
AGGAGTGGGCGGGCGGGGTCTGCTCTGTAGTTTCGACCGAGCTCATCTCGGGTGCCTCAGCTGTTTCGTTCGGAGTCAAAATCGAATGCCTTCTGGGATGGGTCTGTGGGTGGGCCGCGGGGACGCTGGCGTTCAACCACCTCTCCGTATGGTACGGACGTGGGCACAGGGGGTCAAACGCTGTGGAACGGTAAGCAGCTAGAGCTTGTAGCAGGCAGCAAAGCCGCACCGGCTCAGCTACCATGCTCTAGTCTGCTATGCCATCCACTCGTGCCGCGCACATTGCCGCGGAACTGCTCCAGGTAAGTCAATCCGTCGTCGCCTGCACACGCTGTCCGCGCCTGCGGGCCTACTGCACGGCCCTAGGCGAAACCAAGCGTCGTGCGTATCTCGACTGGGAGTATTGGACGCTGCCTGTGCCGGGCTTTGGCGACCCAAACGCACGCGTTCTGATTGTGGGGCTGGCACCTGGCGCGCACGGGGCGAATCGCACAGGCCGGCCGTTCACGGGAGATGGCGCAGGCAACTTCATGTATCCGGTGCTCTATGAGACCGGCTTTGCCAGCCAGCCCGGTGCCACCTCCCGTACCGATGGTCTTACGCTGCGGTACGCGCGCATCGCGTCGATTTGCCGCTGTGCGCCTCCCGCGGACAAACCCACGCCACAGGAGATTCGGAATTGCGCCTCGCACCTCTCTGCGGAGATCCATGCGCTGAAGCGGCTGCGCGTGGTAGTGGCGCTGGGCCGCATCGCCTTCGACGGCTACCTGAACTTCCTGGTAGGCGAGGGAGTCATCGAAAGACGAAGCGCCTTCGCCTTTGCTCACGGCGCAGAGCACCGGCTGCCCAACGGCATGGTTCTGCTGGCCAGCTATCACCCCTCGTTGCGCAACACCAACACGGGGCGGCTTGACCGCGCCATGTTCACCCGCATTTTCGTTCGGGCAAGGGCGCTGGCGGGCTTGGTCTGAGCGGTGCGGCGCAGCGTGTTGCAGAGCAAGAAACAACCTGCACTCGTACCATCCCATCTGAGGCAAAGACTTACGGAAGAGTATGAAAGCGAGGATTGTTATGAGCAGCAGAAGCTTTTGGATCGCATTTGTGACTGGCCTCACCGCGGGTTCGGTGATGGCACTGCTCTACGCGCCGCAAAGTGGCAAGGAAGCACGCAAAAAGATCGGCAAGGCCTACGATGACGCGGCCGACTATGTCGACGAAACCAGCCACTACGTGAAGGACCAGGCAGAACGCTTGAGTAAAGAGGCACAGTCCTCCTACAAGGAGCGCGTCCAGGACCTGGACGACGCATATGCAAAGGCGACGGATTCGCTGAGTTCTGCCTATGCTGACGCCAAGGACAAGCTGGCCAGCATTGCTGATACCGCGTTTGGGCAGGTGCAGGATGTTGCCAAGAAGGGCCGTTCGCTGGTGTAGTGCGCACGACCAGATGCGAAAAGAGGAGGCCCGCAGGCCTCCTCTTTTCGTTTGTGGTTTCGCCTAGATGAGCGACAACGATGCACCTTCCAACTGCTCGTCGCCCTCCTGCGCCACGGGACGGTAGAACAGCTGATCGTTCCCGAGGTATACCTCTAGAAACGCTGGCCGCTGCGTGATTTGTCCCGCGATCAGCGCTTCCGAGAGCGGGTCTTCGACGTAGCGCTGCAGCGCGCGGCGCAGTGGACGCGCACCGTACGTGCGGTCAACTAGCGTCTTGTCGAGAATCCACTTTTTGGCCTCGTCTGTTACGGAGATGGTGATCGCCTTATGAACCAGGTTCACATTCAAGTTCTGCACCAGCAACTCAAGGACCTGCATGAGGTCTGCGTCAGAGAGAGCCGTGAAGACGATGATTTCGTCAAGGCGGTTGATAAATTCAGGGTTAAAGGTCCGCTTGACCTCGCCCTTCACCATCTCCTCCATCTTTTCGAAGATGACCTCGTCCTTGTTCGACTGAAAGCCGAGCCCTTCCCGCTTCATCAGGTGCTTGGCACCGATGTTCGACGTCATGATGAGGATCGTGTTTTTGAAGTCGACAGTATTGCCGAGACCGTCGGTAAGGTGACCGTCTTCAAACACCTGCAGTAGCAGGTTGAAGACGTCCGGATGCGCCTTTTCGATTTCGTCCAGCAGCACAACAGAGTATGGCGAACGCTTGACGCGTTCCGTCAGCTGCCCCCCTTCCTCGTAGCCCACGTAGCCCGGAGGCGAGCCAATCAGCTTCGAAACCGAGTGCTTCTCCATGAACTCCGACATGTCGAAGCGGATGAGCGACTTGTCCGAGCCGAACAGGAACTGCGCCAGCGTGCGCGCCATTTCTGTCTTGCCGACGCCAGTCGGTCCCAGAAATAGGAACGAGCCGATGGGGCGGGAGGGGTTCTTGAGGCCCGCACGCGACCGGCGGATGGCTCGAGACAGGGCGCTGATCGCCTTCTCCTGTGAGATGACCCGCTTGTGCAACTCCTCTTCTACGCGCAGGAGCTTGGCGGTCTCTTCCTCCTTCAGGCTGGTGATGGGCACGCCTGTCCAGCGGCTCACCACGTCCTCGATGTCCTCCTTGGTCACGATGCCGGAAGAGGAATCGTCCAGGTGGTACTTGTCGCGCAGGGCGCGGAGATTGTCACGCTCCTTACGCTCCTCGTCGGAGTAGAAGCGTGCCTTTTCAAATTCATGGTTCGCGATGGCGTTTTCCATGCGGTGCACGATGAACTTGATGCGCTTTTGTACCTCCGTCAGCTCTTCCGGCAGCGTGGTCTGCCGCAGCTTTACGCGCGCGCCAGCCTCGTCAATCAGGTCAATGGCCTTGTCCGGTAGAAAGCGGTCAGGAATGTACCGGCTTGAGTGCGTAACGGAGTACGTGATGGCGTCGTCGGTGTAGCTGACGGCGTGAAACTTCTCGTACTTGTCCTTGATGCCCATGATGATCTTGATGGCATCTTCCTCGTTCGGCGGCGGAACCTTGACCGCCTGGAACCGACGTTCCAGCGAGCGGTCCTTCTCGATGGACTTGCGGAACTCCGCAGGCGTGGTGGCACCGATGCACTGAATCTCACCGCGGCTGAGTGCCGGCTTCAGGATGTTGGCGGCGTCCAGCGAACCCTCTGCCGAACCCGCACCTACCAGCGTGTGCAGCTCGTCGATGAAAACGATGCTGTTCTGGTTTTCCATCAGCTCTTTCATGATGGTCTTGAGCCGCTCTTCGAACTGACCGCGATACTTGGTGCCGGCAACAATGAGCGACAGGTCCAGCGAGAGTACCCGCTTTTCCGCGAGGAAGCTCGGCACCTCGCCGTCAGCGATCTTCTGGGCAAGGCCTTCGACGATGGCAGTCTTGCCCACACCCGGCTCGCCAATGAGGACAGGGTTGTTCTTGGTGCGGCGGCACAGGATCTGAATGACACGGTCCACCTCGCCATCGCGGCCGACGAGTGGATCGAGTTGCTGATCCATGGCAGCCTGCGTGAGGTCACGCGAAAACTCCGCCAGCATACTCTGCTCCTGCTGCGCCGGTGCGTTGGTGGCGCGTTGCTGCTGTTTCTGCTGCTGTGCCGTTGGCTTGTCCTGCGTGGTGCGCTGCAGTTCCTCACGGATGGTGGGTAGCCGCAGACCGCGCTCCAACAGGATTTCCGCGGCAAAGCACTTTTCCTCGCGCAGCAGGCCCAGCAGGAGGTGCTCCGTTCCGATGTGCTTATGGCTCAGCCGCTCCGCCTCTTCCGCGGCATAGGCCAGAACGCGCTTGCACTCATTGGAAAGCGGCAGGTCCACGGAGGTCGACACCTTCTCGCGAATGGTGGTGTGACCCTCAATCTGTTTGCGAATGGATTCCACCGACGCATGCGAACGGAGGAAACGGTTAGTCAGCGCCTTGTCTTCGCGAAGCAGCCCCAGCAGGAGATGTTCCGTTTCGATGTAGGGCGAGCCGAATTGACTGGCCTCGTAGCGCGCAAAGAAAATGACGCGCCGCGCTTTCTCGGTATAACGCTCGAACATGCTCCCCCTTGTGTTTACGACGGCCTCGCCGCCTGCAAACGCATGGTTCCTGCTCGTTCCCGCATCAGATCGAACTGGATGCGGAAACACCTGGAACACAAAACCGTGTGGCAAACA
The DNA here is from genome assembly GCA_937871605.1 of uncultured Terriglobus sp. GTDB lineage: Bacteria > Acidobacteriota > Terriglobia > Terriglobales > Acidobacteriaceae > Terriglobus. The sequence goes on from CALMRM010000305.1 coordinate 4,105, forward strand.
CGGCTCGACTCCACATCCTTGCTCTCACCAGTCTACTGCAGTGCTGAACCCGGAGTTTCACACAGCGAACACCCCTTGTTCACGCAGGACTGGTCGGTATCTCCACTTAGACGTGCTGTGCTTCAAAACGGCGCGGGTAAGGATCGCTACTGCAGGCTGCCGTTACCCTGCAGAGGCTGCAGCCGGCCCTCCTGCAGCACCAACGCCCGGCTACACCGGCCAGCCAGCCCCAGGTGGTGAGTCACCATGACCGATGTGAGCCCGTGCGTCGTGTGCAGACGCTGCAGCAGGGCAAAGATGGTTTCGGCGGTGCGGCTGTCCAGGTCGCCCGTGGGCTCATCGGCCAGCAGCAGCTTAGGCTCAGTTACCAGCGCCCGCGCCAGGGAGACGCGCTGCTGTTCTCCACCGGAAAGCTCACCGGAGCGGTGCGTTGCGCGGTCTGCAAGCCCAACTTCACGGAGCCATTGCGCGGCCTTGCCCAGGGCGTGCGCACGTGGCATGCCCCGCGCCAGCAGCGGCATGGCGATGTTCTCCAGCGCGGTAAATTCTGGCAGGAGGTAGTGGAACTGCCACACGTAGCCAACCGTGCGGTTGCGAAAGTCGGCCTGGCCTGCGGCCCTCAGCCTCGTGACGTCGATGCCATCCACGGTTACATGGCCCGTGGTCGGTGCATCCAGCGCGGCCAGCATGTGCAGCAGCGTGCTCTTGCCTGCGCCGCTTGCCCCCACAATGGCGAGCAGTTCCCCGGCGGGCACGTCCAGCGAGAGGTCCCGAAACAGCTCCACCGCTCCATGCGCCGTGCGGTAGCTTTTTGAGAGTGAGCGCACCTGTACAAGGCACGGCCTGTCTTCGCGTGCTGCGGTGTCGGACATCGTATCCTGATGCTAGAACAGGAGTGCGCGCGTGACAGATGCAGCCAGCCGCTTTCTTGCGGAGCCAATGACCGAGCGGGAATCCATGGCGCTGCAGGCCCTTTGGCACGCCGCACACGGCGACTGGAATGCCGCGCACGAAGCTGCTCAATCCAGCGAAGATGCCGATGCCGCCTGGGTGCATGCACTGCTGCACCGTCAGGAGGGCGATGACGCCAACGCCCGGTACTGGTACCGGCGGGCGGGCAAACCCGTGTTCCGCGGTAGCGTGGGTGAGGAGCAGGACGCGATGCTTGACGCTCTGCTGTCGCACAGTACACGCTAACCGGCGTTGCCTTGGATTGCGGTGAGCAGCTGTTGCTGTAAGGTGGGCAGCAGGTCCGGGTTCAGGGGTTCGCCGTTCTGCGTGAGATAGAACACGTCGATGGCTGTCTCGCCCTCCGTATCAATGACAGCGACGCGTATGTCGCACGCGGCTTCTGCCAGGACGACGCTGATGCTGTACAGCAGGCCCGGCACGTCCTGCGCCACGACCTGCAGCAGGGTGGCATGGCTGGACGACTCCGTATCAAAGTGCACGGACGTTGCAATCTCCAGCAGAGGACCGCGCCGCCGCGAGCGTTTGCGCCCCTCCAGCAGCCGCTTCGCCAGTGCGGCGTCGCCAATGGCGTCATGCACGTCGCGAAGCAGCCGGTCCCGCTCGGAGGGGTTCTTCTCCAGCGTTCCAAAGCTGTCCGTAAAGCGAAAGCTGTCGACCACCGTGCCGCGGGCGTTGCTAAAGGCATCTGCGGTGACAATGTTCATGCCCCATGCGGCGAGCACCCCCACGATGCGCGAGAACAGCAGCCGGCGATCCGGCGTGACGAGCGTCAATTCGCTCAGGTCGCCGCTCCCGGCGAAGTCCAGTTGCACCGGGTCCTGGGCCAGCAGCTTGCCCATGCGGTATTGTGCACGGATTTGCTCGGGTGACCGTGTTTGCAGGTAGCGCTGGGGAAAACCTTCCAGAAACTGCAGCACCTCGCGGCGCTCGTCTGGTAGGGATTGCGTCACGCGCAGAACCAGGTCACTGGAGACGCGCGTGTCCACGCGTTCCTCGTCTATGTTGCGATCCAGGTAGTTGGCCGTTGCGATAAACAGGCGCCAAAGGTTCTCCGCCTTCCAGGGTGTCAGAGCGTCCGGATGCACCGCCTGGATGTCTGCAAAGGTGAACAGCGCCAGCATTCGCAGCTCTTCCGGTGACTGCACTTTGCGGGCGAAGGTCCGTACCGTTTCTGCGTCAAAGATGTCGCGGCGCAGCGCGGCACTCATCTCCAGGTGGTTGCGAATCAGCGTCAGCACCAGGCGCGTGCTGTGCTCGTCCATGTGCAGGCGCGTAAGGACACCTGCGGCGAGGGTTGCGCTCTCCTCGGCGTGATTTCCTGTGGCCCGCCCTTTGCCGGTGTCATGCAGCAAGGCCGCCAGGTATAGCAGCACGGGATGCTGCAGATCGTGCAGAACCGCGGCGAACTTGGTCGCCCACTCTGCCATCGCACCCGTCTTCGCATCGGGCAAGCCATGCAGGTTGTCGATGACCACGAACGTGTGCTCGTCCACGGTGTAGCGGTGGTAGGCATCGCGAATCACCAGAGCATCGATGCCGTGGAACTCAGGCACGACGAGCTCCAGCACACCCAGTTCATGCATGGTGCGCAGTGCCAGCCCGGCATGCCGGCCCAGCAGGATGGGTCGCAACTGCTGCCAAAGGACAGCACCGCCCTCCAGTGCCTGCGAGAGCAGGGGTAGCCTGTTTTCGAGCCGGGTAGCGGCTTCCAGGTCGAGCCGCGCGCCCGTTTTAGCCATTAACTGGAAGACCTGCATGGCTGTTTCAGCGTCTGTTGCTGGGTCGCTCGCGATGGCTGGCGCTGTGAAGCGGATACGGCCCTGCTTGATGGTGAGGCCACCAGTCGGCTCCGGCAGGGCCCGCCGCAGTAGTTGTGTCAGCGAGGGCAGAACACTGCGGTCCGGCACGCGCTCCATCTGCTGGTGCAGGGCACGCGCGACCGTGCGTGCGTGGCGAAAGTAAAGCTGCATCCAGTTTGCCGGGTCACGCGGCTGCGTGCCTGGCCCTCCCACGTCCTCTGCCGCAGCCGCGTCCTGCGTGCGCCATTCCAGAATGTTCGTGTCCCGTCCCATACGGAAGTGCAGGAAGCAGCGCAGTGAGGTCAAAAATGCAGTCGCCTCGCGTAACTCGTTGCCCGCAACCGGCGCACCCTCTGTAAGGCGCGCCAGCCAATCGCAGGCATTGCGGTCGCGCAACCCGCCGGGACACTCCTTGATGTTCGGTTCCAGGTGAAAAAGGGTGTCACCATATTTCGCGTGCCGGACGCGTGTCAGTTCCAGCAGTTGCGTGGTGATCGCAACGCTGTCTCTGGACAGCAGCTGCGGCAGCACCTCCGCGTGCAGTTGCTGTGCCAGTGTGCCGTCGCCACACACCGTTCTGCTGTCCAGCAGTGCCAACGCAAACTCCGGATTGCCCGGGTTTAATCGAGCGCATTCCGAGAGCTGCCGGGTTGTTGCGGCTAACCGCACACCGCTGTCCCATAGCGCCTTTGAGAGCCTGCGCAGTGCGGTTTGGGCGGTCTGCTCGGCAGCCTGGTTTGCGACGAGGAAAAGCAGGTCAATATCGGAGAAGGGAAAGCTCTCCTGCCGTCCATACCCACCCACGGCGACAATCGCGATGTCGTGCGCCCGCGCGGCATTCCCTTCTGCTGACAGCGATGTCCACAGAGTGCGGATGAGAAGGTCAACGGCGGCTGTGCGCTGCTGCACAACCTCTGGCCCGCTCCGGCGATCCCGCTGGAACACCGCACGCAGCTCTGCCATCGTGGCTTGGTAGTGGGTGCGCGCCCCCTCGCAAACAGCGTCGAACTCTGTCATGCCGTTCGCCTTTGCCGCTCTGGCAGGCCGCTACGTCGTGGTCGGCTACAGCGCCAGGTCGCCGCGGTCTTCGTTGCGTATCCGAATGGCATCGTCAACCCTGGTCAAAAAGATCTTGCCGTCGCCGATGGAGCCGGTCTGCGCCGCGGTAATGATAGCGCTCACGGCGGCTTCCACCATGCTGTCCGGTACCACGGTCTCAAGCTTGACCTTCAGCAGGACGTCCACAGAGTACTCGCGTCCACGGTAAAACTCCGTGTGACCCTTCTGACGCCCATGACCGCGCGCCTCCAGGATAGTGATGCCCTCGATGCCAGCCTCGATCAGGGCTTCTTTTACGGCATCCAGCTTACCCGGCTGGATGATTGCTTCAATCTTATGCATATCGCCACTCTCAAAAGTCGGTGCGGCGGTCCCATGCGCAGGTACCGCGTGTCAGTTCACTGGACCCGTTGGATGCTGTCGCCCGGGACGCCGGTCGCGGGCGGCAACGAACTAGTAAGCGGGTTCCGCGTGGTAGCCCTCTTCACCATGCTGTGACAGGTCCAGGCCTGTCTGCTCGTCTTCCGCACTCACCCGCAGACCCATCACCTTATCGACAAGGGTCAAAAGCACGAGAGTGCCCACAATGGACAGCCCCCAGGCAATCGCCACGCCTACCACCTGGTTGAACAACTGGTGCAGGTTGCCATCCATCACGCCGGATGGCAGAGTGTTGCCCCGGCTGTCTTTGCCAAAGATCGGGTTAATGGCTGCCTGCGCGAAAATGCCCGTCAGGACCGCGCCCAGGGTGCCGCCCGCGCCGTGTACGCCAAACGCATCTAGCGAGTCGTCGTAGCCGAATTTAGATTTGACGAAGAACACCATCGAAAAGCAGAACAGGCCCGTCAGCAGACCGATCCACAAGGCCGAGATAGGGGAGACAAACCCAGCTGCCGGTGTAATGCCCACCAGCCCGGCAACCACGCCGGAGATGGCTCCCAGAGCCGTGGGCTTGCCCGTCTTGATCCACTCCGCAACAGTCCAGGCACAGCCGGCCGCAGCGGCGGCAAAGTGCGTCGCTACAAAGGCAGAGGTGGCCAGGCCGCTCGCGTTCAGCGCGGAGCCGGCGTTAAAGCCAAACCATCCCACCCACAGCAGGCACGCGCCAATACAGCTGAGCACGAGCGAGTGTGGCGGCATGGGCTCTTTCGGATAGCCGCGCCGTTTGCCCATGTACAGGCAGCACACCAGCGCAGACACACCGCTGGTCACGTGCACGACCGTGCCCCCGGCAAAGTCCAGGCAGGGAAACTTGCCGCCAAGCGCCGCATTCAGCAGGCCGCCCTTGCCCCACACCATGTGCGCCATGGGGCTGTAGACAAAGAGCGCCCAGAGCACCATAAACACGCACATGGAAGAAAACTTCATCCGCTCGGCAAAGGCACCTGTGATCAGCGCGGGCGTGATGATGGCAAACATGAGCTGGTACACCATAAAGGTCTGCAGCGGGATGGTGGTGACGTATACCTTGTCCGGCAACAGGCCGACGCCGTGCAGCAGCGCGTTCTGGAAGCCGCCGATGAACGAGCCAAGGGGCCCGGTGTTCTCGCCAAAGGCAAGCGAGTAGCCCAGGAGCGCCCACAGCACCGGGATGATGCCCATCATGGCAAAGGTCTGCATCATGGTGCCCAGGATGTTCTTGCGCCGGACCAGACCGCCATAGAAGAGCGTCAGCCCCGGTCCGCTCATCATGAGTACAAAGGCGGCGGACACCAGCATCCATGCATTGTCACCGGCAGACTGTGCGGCAGCGACGGACGCCTGGAGGTCGGCATTCTGCTTCTCCAGTGCGGTCAGCCTGGCTTCCGACCCGCTTGTCGGCACGGCGCTGCCCGACATGCCATGCAGTTCCTGCCCAGGACCGGCGGTCTGCACCTGCCCCTCAGCCCCCACCGTACAGAGAAGAAGTGTCACAAGCAGGGCGAACCCACGCTGGCGGAAGAGACGAGAGACATCGTGCATAGTGCAACTCACCCGTGACGATTGAGATAGCAGCGCCTGAACGCCAGCCGCACGTGGGGCGCGGGAAGGGCGTTTCTGGACCTGTTGGTGATGACCGTTTCGTCTACTGTACACAACAGATTGGCCGTCTTCTGCAGATGTTTGTCCCGTCCCGGTATAGGACAGGGAGAGGGCTCCAGGGAATCTGCTGTTGCTGGCATGCAAATGCCATAGAATAAGCCGTATGGCATCCACAGCAGCGGAAACTACGAGCAGCGGTCGCCCGGCGGCACCGCAGGAGAACGATCGCTACTTTTTTGGCACGCTGGATTCGTTCGCAAAAAACCGCGAAAAGCTGAGGGAAGTGAACTGGGGTCCGCAGCAGCCGGAAGGCGTTGTCTTGGCTTCCATGGATGCAGCCGTAAACTGGGTGCGCAAGAACTCGGTTTGGCCGATGACATTTGGACTGGCCTGCTGCGCCATTGAGATGATGAGCATGGGTGGGTCGCGCTACGACATTGCCCGTTTTGGCGCGGAAGTGTTTCGGCCTTCGCCGCGGCAAAGCGACCTGATGGTGGTGGCTGGGCGCGTGTCGCAAAAGATGGCTCCTGTCATCCGTCGCCTCTACGAGCAGATGCCGGAGCCCAAATGGGTCATCTCCATGGGGGCTTGTGCCACCTCAGGTGGTGTCTTTAATAACTACGCTCTGTTACAGGGCGTCAACCAAATCATCCCGGTGGACATCTATGTTCCTGGTTGTCCGCCCCGCCCAGAGCAACTGCTGTACGCCATTACGCTGCTGCAGGAAAAAATTCAGAAGGAGCGGGGCAGCATCCGCGGAAGTTTGAACATCGCATGACCATCTTGCAGTTTTGCTCTTCAAACGAAAGTAACTAGAAGGGTTCGACCTTGGATTTGGAAGGGCATTTCTGGTGTAAACCAGGGTGGTCTGCCGATCTGGCAAATATTACGATGGCAGATGTTCCGGCAGTAGGGGAATACTGCTATAGACTTTAATCGCACTTGGTACAAGTGGGCCGTTCGCAGTAGAGCCCACACTCACATAGAAAAAGACTCCGCGGAGGATACGTCGCATGCAATTTCAGCCGTTTCGCATACTGGGCCGATCGCTACTGGCAGCGAGCGCAGTCAGCCTGGGCGCTGCTAGCCTAGGTGCGCAAACAACGCCAGCAGCCGCCCCACCAGCAGGTCCGAACCCATCCCGTGTGGATGTGTTCCTCGGCTATTCATACTGGAGCGGCCATGGCACGGTAAAGCCGGCTGGGATCACATACTCCTCCGTCAACGTTGGAGCCATCGGTTCTGGTGCCTACTACTTCAGTAAGTACGCCGGTATCGAGATCTCCGCGGCAGCCCATCCGAACGGCCAGAATGACGGCCTCTTCCTGTACCAGGCCGGTCCGATCTTCCGTCTGCCTACAAACGGCGTGACATTCTTCGCTCATGCGTTGGCGGGCGGCGCGTACCTCGGTGGACCGAACAGCGAGAATCCTGCTGCGTTCGAACACGAGCCCTATCGCTGGGGACCCTCGTTGAGCGCGGGTGGCGGTATGGACTATGACCTGCCCTTCCACAACCACGCGTTTGGCATCCGTCTGTTCCAGGCTGACTACACCTATATTCACGAAGATTACGGCCCATACGTCGGTATCCCCACGGGTGGCGTTCTTGGCGGACGTGCAAACATCAGTTCGGCGCAGTTGAGCTCCGGTATCCTGATGCACTTCGGCCACATCGTGCCGCCGCCGCCGGTCACCTACAGCTGCGTGGCCAGCCCGACTTCCGCGTATGCCGGTGATCCGATCACTGTCACGGGTACCGCTACCAACCTGAACCCGAAGAAGACCGCGACCTACGCGTGGACCTCTGACGGTGGCAAGGTCTCTGGCACCAGCAACGTCGCCACGGTGGACACTACCGGTGTAAACCCCGGCAACTACAACGTGAAGGGAACTGTCACCGAAAGCCAGAAGGTTGGCCGCTTTGCAGACTGCACCGTGCCGTTCACGATCAATCCTTTGCCCGCTCTGGCACTGACTTGCTCGGCAAGCCCGTCCACGGTGGCGCCAGGTGGATCCTCGACCATCACCTCAGTGGTTTCAGACAGCTACGGCCGTCCGGTGAACTACACGTACAGCTACAGCTCGACCTCTGGGGCGGTATCCGGCAGTGGAACCACCGCAACCCTATCCACCACGGGCGCAGCTCCGGGCACCATTACCGTGACCTGCAACGTGTCGGATGACAAGGGTCGCAACGCTACCGCTACCACCTCTGTCACCATCAATGCGCCGGTTGCGCCGCCGCCAGCAGCAACAAGCTCCGCTCTCTGCACCATCACCTTCGACCGCGACAAGAAGCGGCCGGCGCGTGTGGACAACGAAGCGAAGGCCTGCCTGGATGACATCGCACTGAACCTGCAGCGGAACTCTGGCGCGACGCTGGTTGCCACGGGCAATTCGGCTTCCACCAAGGGTGGCACTCGCCTCGCCGCGGAGCGTGCAGTCAACGAAAAGGCATACCTGGTGGGTGAAAAGGGCATTGATGCTTCCCGCATCACCGGCTACACCGGCACGGACAGCTCGAACTCGGTGCAGAACACCCTGGTACCGTCCGGTGCAACTGCACCCTCCACGGGCACCGCGGTGGATGAGAGCAAGACGAAGGCACAGCCCCGCAATGGCCGTGCACGCGCTCACCGTCGTAAGTAAACGAAACGCAAACACGCAAGGGGCTGACCTTCGGGTCAGCCCCTTTGTCGTTCTCAATGGGAGAAGGCACAGTGCAGAACGGTAAAGTGAGTTCCGCCTGTACTTGCATGTATCTGCCTGGGTTCCTCCAGGCTGACGAGGTACCCGGCAACTCTAAAATTGAACAGTGCTTAAATTTCGGGAGCAATCCCAAGGATGTACATGAAGTCTTTGTTGCGTACCTGCCTTGCCCTGCCTGCACTCTCAGTGCTGTGCACACTCGCCGCCCCTGCTCAGGCCCCGTGGCTCCCCTATGGTCCAGATGGTGGTGACGCACGCTCCTTCGCCTCCGACCCGAAGGACCACAACCATGTATTTCTCGGCACATTGACTGGCACGTTGTATGACTCGCACGATGGTGGCCAAAGCTGGCAGCGCTTGGCTCGTCCTGGCAAGCGGGACGATCTTGCACTGGATAACATCGTGGTGGATTCCTCCAATCCAAACCACATACTCATTGGCGGCTGGGTACTCAGCCATGTGGATGGCGGCCTGTACACCAGTACGGATGGTGGCAAGACGTGGGCAGTGAACGAGCAGATGAAAGGTCACTCCCTCCGTGCCCTTACCGCGTCTCCGTCAGATCCGAAGACGCTTGTCCTGGGCGCGCTGGACGGCGTGTACCGTAGCACGGACGGCGGCTCCACCTGGGCGCTCATCAGCCCAGAGGGCAGCACAGAGCTGCACGAGATCGAGTCCATCGCCATTGACCCCAAGGATCCCAAGACTATCTACGCCGGCACATGGCACCTGCCATGGAAGACCACAGACGGTGGTGCGAAGTGGACCAACATGAAGGAGGGCATCATCGACGATTCCGATGTGTTCTCTATCATCGTCGATCCCAGCAACGCGAAGAATATCTACCTTTCGGCATGTTCGGGTATTTATCGCAGCACCGATGAGGGGACCAAGTTCACCAAGGTGCAGGGCATTCCCGCGACAGCAAGGCGTACCCGCGTGCTGATGGAAGACGCCAAGGATCCCTCCACGGTTTTTGCCGGTACCACTGAGGGCCTTTGGCGAACGACCGATAGCGGCCACTCTTTTGCCCGCAACGGCAATCCCGGCTGGATCATCAACGACGTAAATATCGATCCAGAGAACAGCAAGCGGGTGCTGCTGGCAACAGACCGTACGGGGGTGCTGCTGTCTACAGACGGTGGGCTCACGTTTACAGACTCGAACAAGGGTTTCTCGACGCGACAGATTTCCGCAGTTGCGCAGGCTACCTCGAAGCCGCAGCAGTTGTACGTCGGTGTCATCAACGACAAGGCGGCGGGGGGTGTGTTCAGCAGCAATGATGGCGGTCTGTCGTGGGGACAAACCAGCAAGGGTCTGAACGGTGCCGATGTCTTTTCCTTGGCGGAGACAGGCGGTGGCACCCTGCTGGCGGGCACGCGGCACGGCATTTACCGGCTGGCTGGCGACACCTGGCAAAGCTCTGGCCTTACACTGCCGCTGCCTGCAGAAGAGGTCGCAACCGCGACAGCGGCCACTCCGATCGCTGCGCAGAAAGCGTCGCGTGTCGAGGCAAACAGCCATCCAGTCGCGAAGGGTCGCACTGCCGTACGGAGTTCGGCAGAAGCACCGGTCGGCAAAGCAGCAAAACGGTCGCCCTCCGTGGGCACGGCTCCCGTACACGCACCTACGCCTGAAGAGTCAAGCACCGGCGTGTACGCGCTGACTGCCTACAACGGCATCGTCTTCGCCGGTACAGAGACCGGGCTGCTCACCTCTGTTGACGATGGTAAGAGCTGGCAGCATGTGCGGAGCGCAAGTAACCAGCCGTGGCACGTGGTGCAGGGCAACGGCATGCGGGTGGTCTTGGCAGATTTGCATGTTCTCTCGCTCTCTGTCGACAAAGGTGTCACCTTTCACAACATCACACAGCCGCAGGATCTTACCCGGATTGAGGCGGCTGCGGTGGATGGCGGCGGGCGCATCTGGGTGGGTGGTCGCGAGGGCATCTGGTACTCCGACAATGATGGGGCGGCCTGGAAGTCGGTGAAGAACCTGTTTGTGCCGGAAGTGAGTGGCATCTTTTACGATGAGCCAAGCAATCGTATCCTGGTGACCTCGAGCCAGCCATCGCACCTGGTGTTCAGTGTGCACGTGCCCGATCTTAAGGTGTCCTACCAGAACGTCGGGTGGGAACTGCGCGAGGTACGTCCCGTGGGTGACCACCTGGTCGGCATAACGCCCTTCGATGGGGTCGTTCTGCAACCGCGCATGGTGGATTAGGCCACGGTGCCCCGTAGCGGCAGCTAACGATTACCGTCGCGATGAGGGCTCCTGCCGTACTGGTTGGAGCCCTCTTCCCATTGCAGTGCGTCTAAACTAGAGCCATGGCAGAGTCACCTACAGGACGCCCGCGCCACGAATTTCAGACCGATGATGCTGCGCTGTTGCCCATCGCAGAGAAGGTGCAGGCGGGTACCCGCCTGTCCCTAGAGGACGGCATCGCCCTGTACCGCTCGCCGGACATGCTGGCCGTCGGATGGCTGGCGAATCTGGTGCGCGAGCGCCTGCACGGCAATCTGACCTTTTTCAACGTCAACCGCCATATCAATCCCACAAACGTGTGTGTCGCCAGCTGCCGCCTGTGTGCGTTCGGCAAGAAGA
>CALMRM010000305.1:15337-17177 GCA_937871605.1 uncultured Terriglobus sp.
GGCGATAGCGGCACCTACACCATGGCGTTAGAAGAGGCGTGGGCCTCCGCACCCACCGGCTATAGCGAGGCCGTCACCGAGTTCCACATCGTCGGTGGCCTGCACCCGGATTTGCCCTTTGAGTACTTTCTCGATCTAGTTGCCGGACTCAAGCAGCGCTTTCCCAAAGTGCACATCAAGGCGTTCACCATGGTAGAGGTGGCCTTTCTCGCCAAACGCGCCAAGATCAGCATTCCCCAGGCCCTGCAGCAGATGAAGGCTGCGGGCGTGGACTCCTGCCCAGGTGGTGGCGCGGAAATCTTTTCAGACCGGGTTCGCCACATCATTTGCGATCACAAGATTGACGGAAGCGAGTGGCTGGACACAGCTCGCATGGTGCACCACGCGGGCCTGCGCTCAAACGCCACCATGTTGTACGGCCACGTTGAGACGGAAGAGGACAGGGTCGATCACCTAGTACGGCTTCGTGCCTTGCAGGATGAAACGGGTGGTTTTCAAACCTTTATTCCGCTGGCCTTCCATCCGGAAAACACCGTGCTAGGCCACCTGCCGCGAACGACAGGTTTCGATGACATGCGTCAGATTGCCGTGGGTCGGCTGATGCTGGATAACTTTGCGCACGTGAAGAGCTACTGGCAGATGGTGACACCCAAGATGGCGCAGATTTCCCTGCGCTTTGGGGCCGACGACATCGACGGCACCGTGGTCGAAGAGAAGATTTATCACGAAGCCGGTGCCACCACGCCGCAGGGCATGCGCAGGGCAGAGCTTGAGCGATTGATCCGTGAGGCAGGCCGCGAACCGATCGAGCGCGACACGCTGTACAACCGCGTGACACGGACAGAAGACACGTTCGTCATCGCTGTGTAAGCAGACCTTTAAAGCTTTTTGAGTTCTGCGATCCGGGTTTCGACAATCTCCACATAGCCATCGACGTCCTTCGCAGGAAAATCTCCGGCGCGGAACGCGTCCAGAAGCTGCTGATGCGAGAGTTGCGCAAGCAGAGTGCCTATCCAACGCGCATCTGCGCGCGGTATGTTGTTCCCAATCCAACTGAGTCCCGCGCGCATGAAGTACGACTTAGCGGAGCCGCCGAAACTGGTAAGCAGCACACCGGTCGGCGGCTTGGGCGTGGAGAAATCCACCTCCGTCGCGGTCAGCCGTTTGATGAATTTCGATGCTCTAAAGCTGTTGATATTGCCCTTAGATCCGGCCCGGGTAAAGCCCACGCCATTTGCACCAAACGTGGCACCCACATCGTTCACCAGAAAAATTTGCGTACCGTTCTGCGTGTCAGAGTAGACGGAATTGTTCACATCCTTTAAGTCCCAGTTATTCATCACGGCCATCATCACGCGCAGGCCATTGAACTCGCGCTGACCTGTGAAGGGATTCGAGCGCCACTCCCAAATACCGATTTTCTTTTCGCCGCTTGGCTTTCGCGAGAACCGCACTTCGGACAGATTGCCTGCCTTAAAGCCGCTCGAACCGCGTTTGATCTCTACGCCGGAAACGGTAGCTGTCTGGAGCAAGTAGTCATCGTTGGCGTAGTAACCCACTGCCCACAGCAGGCGAGACGCCACGACCTCTGGCCTTGCCTCCTCACCTTCTTTCACCCGCCACTTCGTCCCGCCGCTGTCGCGAACGTCCATCTTCGGATTCGTTCCGTTCAAGTCCTCATCCTCAAAGGTGAATGGCGGCACAGGCTTTCGCTGTGCTCCACCCTGGCCATTCAGCAGGTCCAGTGAGGCGATGTCTGAGGGCTGGTGCCACAGCACAGGATTCTTGACCGCAGAGGCGGGCAGCGGCTCCGCAGTGTCCTTCTCGCCCTTGCCGCCAT
>CALMRM010000306.1:0-5860 GCA_937871605.1 uncultured Terriglobus sp.
TTCTTTCCGCGATGCAATAGGCATACCACGACATGTCGTACCATCCCTTGGAAAAGGTCCTAAGTGGTCCTTGGAACGCAGCGAATCACGCGGCCAATTGCCGCTTTTGTACCAAGGAGCACCAGATCTGAAACTGAACTGTGGCGAATAGTAAGCGCGCCAGGATGCGAATGGCAAGGAAAACTTATAGAATTCCGGCGGCCAATTCCCTAAGTTTCTGGAAGGTTCCATGTCGAACGAGTGGAATGAAGAGCGCGTTGGCGCTAACGGAGCCGTAAACGCACAGGGCTCAACGTAGAACCCCCACGGCACGCGTTCGCCAGCCGTAGCGTATGGCAAGCAGGCGCAGGCCAAAGCCCACCACGGTGCCGATGACGGCGGCATGATTCACGGGCACACCTAACCGCTGCACGCAGAGAAAAATGGCTGCCGACGTGGTGGCGACTAACGCGTACAGCTCGCCTTCTTTGAACGTAGCCGGTGCACGTCCGCTGAAGAGGTCGCGCAGTGCACCGCCACCAACCGCCGTGGTGACACCCAGTACCAGGCAGGGTAGAAAGCCAAGGCCATAGCTCATGGCGCGTGTGCTGCCCGCCACGGTAAAGAGGCCCAGCGCGAGCGCATCGACTACATTCATGGTGGCCAGCAAGCGTGGGCCCACGTTCTGCCCAAACAGGATGGCCACTGCAGCACCACACAGCGCATAGGCAAGGTAGGACGGGTGCAGCAGCGCAAGGGGCGGACCGTCGCCCAGCAACACATCGCGCACCACGCCGCCGCCTACCCCGCTGATGAGCCCCAGGCCAAGCAGGCCGATCACATCGTAGGGTGACTTGCGTTCGCGGCGCAGGGCCAGTGCACCGCCCAATGCGCCAAGTGAGATGGCCGCAATCTCGAAGTAATGGAAGAACACGGCAGAGATGCGCGCCGGTGCGGGGATCGCTAGGTTGGGCAGCACGCGGGGAAGTTGCAGGGCTGCAAGTGCGTCGAGAAGGTGCATACGGTGGCTCTGGCTATGGGTATGCTACCTAAAGCACTGCGCAGACGTTCTACAGTCGCCTGCAGTTGACTCAAACGGCTGCCGTTCTGCCTGCCTGGAACAACACGCATCCGTATGCCGCAAATGCTGAGGTGATAGTGTTTCGCAGGCTCGGATTCAACGTAACAGCAATGCATAGCTTTCTTAACAATGCAGTCTCCGGTTACCAGAAGAGTAGCCTGACCTCTCCACCGGGATAACCTACACGCTGCATTGGGCGCACGGTCCTGCGAGCCAAAGGCCTCGTTGTAAAAGCGGGAGCATGGACCAGCTTCGCGAAGATGAAAGCCTGCGGGCTGCAGGCCCGCGTTACGCAGCTTGAATGGATCTCACTTTCCGCTGCTTATCAGGCCGGGTGGCATTACCTAACGCGGGCCTTCAGCCCGCACAGCAAATACAGCCTTATACCTGGGGCTTTGCCCCAGGCTTTTACAACACGCGCCTTCAGCGCGACTAACACCATCGCCTGGACTCGGCACTGTCGACACATCCTAAACCACTACCATCGCCTTGACTCGTCACTATCGACACCCTCATCCACTACCATCGCCTGGACTCGACATTGGCGACACACCCTGATCCACAACCGATCTATGGCACAACGAGAGTTGGCTGGGGCGGTGCGCTGCCCTGCAGCAGGATGGCTGAGACCGGGTCTGGCAGGCTTGTGTTTGCGGCATGCAGCAGCAGGCTAACCTGCCACAATTCCGTGTTGCCGAGTACGTGGTTGTAGGCAGGCATGCCGCTGTGCCGGATGCCGTAGGCGGTCTTCCAGAAGATCTCGCCAGCGGGTTCGGCGGTGGCGTGGCGATTGCGTGTCGAGAAGAACTGCTGTGCACGAGGTGCCATCTGCAGGCCAAGTGCAGAGACCTGGCCCGGCACACCATGGCATTGCGCGCAGTGCACGTGGTACAGGCGGGCACCATGCTCGAAGCCCTCTTCGCTGGCAGCGAACGGCGGCGCTTTGGCTTCGGCGTGCACACGCTGGCGCAGGGGCAGCGTGGTCAGCAGCGGCTCCCACAGGGCTGGCCTGTCTGTCGCGGCGACCGGCGGTCGCCCAAGCAGCAGATAGGCAAGCACGCATACGAAGATGAGTGCCACGCCTGTGCCCAGCCCCGCCAGAAACGGCACGGTACGGGTCTGCTTCCTACGGCGTGGGCCGCGCGTTCTGCCGGGTGGCACGAGTGTCTCTCCTAAGCTTAAAGGCTGAACTCAGCAGAGCCTTGCGCCTGCTGAGGGGCCCGGGTGGTTTAATGGTTAAGGTGTTCTGGGAGCCTGGCTGCCAGGGTGCTGTCGAGCCTGCGGCAACTGCCTACCGCTTACCGTAGCAACGGCGCGGGTCTCCTGAGGAGTATTGGTTGATGTTCCGTTTCACCGCATCCGCGCGCTGTGCGCTCCTGTCCGCTGCTGTGTTCACCGTTGCCGCCGCTCACGGGCAGGCACCCGCACCCACGGACGCGGCTACACCCGCGGGGCAGGCAGCCCCTGCCACGACGGCACAGGCACCCGCGCGCGAGCAGGTCTCGCCCTCGCTTGGTGGTGTTAGCCGACGCATCCGCGCAAATCGCCAGGCACGTGTTCAGCGCAATATTCTGGATACCTACTCGCACCGGTGGGAGATTGCCGGGGGTGGCGGATTCCTGCGGTTCCGTACCGGGCAGTACCTGCAGAAGATCACCGAGGTCAACTTCTTCAGCTCGGCTGCGTACGCGCTGAACCCGCAGCTTTCGATCGTGGGCGATGTGCGGGGTATGTACGGCAAGGCCAACATTCCGAACGTATTTGAGTTGAACAACGTCTTCAGTCCGCAGATCAGCGAGTACACCTTCATGGCCGGGCCGCAGTATCGCTTTCGCGCGAAGGAAAAGTACTCCGTCAGCGGCTCTGTAACGGGCGGCGTGGCGCTCAGCAAGTTCGGTGGCGACGCCAAGGGGCTGCCTTCGCAGGACATTGGCATGTGGCCGGACTCAAACAGCAGGCCAGCCTTTGCCGTCAACATCCTTGGCGATTACAACATCTACAACAACCTGTCGGCACGGGTGCAGCCCACCTACCTGGGGACCACCTTTGGTGGCACTCTGCAGAACAATCTGGGCGTGCAGTTTGGCGTGGTGTACCGAATTGGCCGTATCCGGTAGTGAGGGTGGCCTGTAGGCCGCGCAGGCTGCTGGACAGGGTGAGCGGGGCACGCCACGCAGCTGTGCTGAAACGCAGCGGGTGCGCGGTACACTGTGGAGCATGATGCTGTGCCGTCGCCTGCTGCTGCCCGCTGTCCGTACCTTAACGCTGCCTGGTTTTGTGTTGCTGCTTGTGACTGGCACAGGGCTGCATGCGCAGGGAGTTGGGCCTCCCGGGGGCGGCGGCGGAGCGGGACCCAAGCTGAATCTGGGCGCGCTCGGTGACATCAACAACAGCACACCGAAGCTCGCTTCGGTGCGGGTGTTGCAGGGCACCGTGCAAGACAAGGATGGTGCGCCGGTCAAGGGTGCCACGGTGTTCCTGAAGGACGACCGCTCCAAAAAGGTACGCAGCATGACCGCGGATGAGAAGGGCACCTTCCGCTTTATGGAACTGTCGCGCACGGCCGAGTATGAGGTGTGGGCCACGGTGCAGGACAAAAAGAGCGTCACCAAGTCCGTGACGTCGTTCGAGACGCGCGACGACATCACCCGTAATCTGAAGATCGAGTAATGGGGACCTATACACAGCCCGATGCAGCCGCACCACCGCAGGTGTTTCGACACCCGCGTGTGCCGCCAGCGTTCTACCTGCAGTCGACATTCCGGCCCGACCGCGAGTACGTGGATGGCCTCATAGTGAAGAGGAACGTGGGCGAAATCGATCATGCGACGCTACAGAAGATGGTTCTTCTGGCGCTGACGGCATTGGAGGATGAGGGTGGTTTTTTCGCCCTGCAGGAGTGCCGGGTGCAGGCCGGCGCCACGCGCTACCGTGTGCCGGATGTGTGCCTGATTCCGGCAGACCGCGTGCCTGCCCGCATCATCCATGAAGCCCCGCTGCTATGTGTCGAGGTTCTGTCGCCGCGCGACAACCTGAAGCGCATGCGCGAGCGCTGCACCGACTTCCTTGCCATGGGCGTGCCGGTGGTCTGGATCTTTGACCCTGCAGCGGAGACGGCCTGGGAGCTGACGAACGACAGGCTTGAGGAACGGAAGACAGGCGTGCTGCATCTGCCCAGCACGGCAGTCCAGGTGCGTGTCGAAGCGCTGTTTGCCGCCGCTCGCAGCAAGAAGCGGCGCCATACCGAGGGGTGAAAAACGATGGCGACGCTTCCCGTTCCGGTCAAGGCGTTTGTGCCCGTACAACGCTACCTGAACCACGTTTACAGGCCCGACCGCGAGTACGTGGACGGCGTCATTGAAAGGCGAAACGTGGGCGAGTACGATCACGCAGACATCCAGCAGGTAATGCTGCTGGCCCTGCTGGAGCAGGGGCGTCCACATGGGTATCGCGCCATGCAGGAGTTGCGGGTGCAGGTGGCTGAAACGCGCTTCCGCATTCCGGACGTTTGCCTGCTGCCAGCAGGGCTGCGTACGCCCATCATCCGGCAGGCCCCGCTGCTGTGTGTGGAGGTGCTGTCGCCGCGGGACCGCATCAACGCGATGCGCGAACGCTGCCAGGATTTCCTGCGGATGGGGGTGCCGGCGGTTTGGATTTTTGACCCGCAGCGTCGCATCGCCTACACGCTTACAAACGAGGCCTTTACCGAGCAACGGAGCGGGGAACTCCGGCTGACGAAACCGCCGATCGTGCTGGACGTAGAGCACATTTTTGCCGCGCTCGATGTAACCGACTGACGCGTGAAATGTCTCCTGCCTCGCACCTACAATAGAAGGTGCGATGGCAGAGATCCGGCAGGAAGACTTCATCCGCAGCGTGGAAGATGCGCTGCAGTACATCAGCTACTACCATCCGGCTGACTATGTCCGCAACCTTGCGCGGGCGTACGAATTGGAGGAGTCAGTCGCGGCCAAGGACGCGATGGCACAAATCCTGATCAACAGCCGCATGTGCGCGGAGGGCCACCGGCCCATCTGCCAGGACACCGGGATCGTCACCATCTTCGTAAAGGTGGGCATGGGGGCGCGGTTTACGCAGGCGACGCTGGACCTGCAGGGGATGTGCGATGAGGGCGTGCGCCGCGCCTACCTGAACCCGGACAACCCGCTGCGGGCCTCCGTGCTGGCCGACCCCGCGTTCAGCCGCAAGAACACGAAGGACAACACACCGGCCTCTGTCGTAGTCGATCTGGTTGCGGGCGACGGCGTCGACGTGACCGTGGCGGCCAAGGGCGGCGGCAGCGAGGCCAAGTCGAAGTTTGCCATGCTCAACCCGTCCGATTCGGTGGCGGACTGGGTGCTGAAGATGGTGCCGCAGATGGGCGCGGGATGGTGCCCACCGGGCATGCTGGGCATCGGCATTGGTGGCACGGCAGAGAAGGCGATGCTGCTGGCTAAGCAGAGCCTGATGGACCCCATCGACATGCAGGAACTGATGGCGCGCGGACCGAAGACCAAGCTGGAGGAGTTGCGCCTCGAGCTCTACCGCAGGGTGAACGCGCTTGGCATCGGGGCGCAGGGCCTGGGTGGGCTTACGACCGTGCTGGACGTCAAGATCCTGGACGCGCCCACGCACGCGGCAAACCTGCCGGTGGCCATTATCCCGAACTGCGCGGCTACGCGTCACGTGCATTTCCACCTGGATGGCAGCGGTGCCGCCGTGCTGGAGCCACCATCGCTGGCGGACTGGCCAGAGCTGACCTACAACCCGCACAACGCACGCCGGGTGAACCTGGACACG
>CALMRM010000306.1:5870-9611 GCA_937871605.1 uncultured Terriglobus sp.
CGATCACCCACTCCGAGGTGAGCAGCTGGAAGGCGGGCGAAACCGTGCTGCTCAACGGCAAGCTGCTGACCGGACGCGACGCTGCGCACAAGCGCATGACCGACATGCTGAACCGTGGCGAGCGCCTGCCGGTAGACTTCCGCAACCGCTTCATCTACTACGTGGGTCCGGTAGACCCGGTGCGCGACGAAGTGGTTGGACCGGCAGGCCCCACCACCGCCACCCGCATGGACAAGTTCACCCGCCAAATGCTGGAGGAGACTGGCCTGCTGGGCATGGTGGGGAAGAGCGAGCGTGGCGAGGCCGCCATCGAGGCCATTCGCGACAGCGGTGCGGTGTACCTGATGGCGATCGGAGGCGCGGCGTACCTCGTGTCGAAGGCGATCAAGGCGGCGCGCGTGCTTGCCTTTGAAGACCTCGGCATGGAGGCCATCTACGAGTTCGACGTCGTGGACATGCCCGTCACCGTGGCGGTAAGCGCCGACGGTACCAGCGTCCACACGACTGGGCCTGCAGAGTGGTCTGCGCGCATCGCCGCCACGCAGACGCTGGGTGGCGTTCCGATCCTGCAATAAGCGACTGCGTCAAGCGTTGCAGCTGATGCGGTTTTGCTCTGACGGCTGTTTGTCTATTTGGCCCAGCCATCTTCACTTACACTGTCGCAATGCAAGCCTCTGCTGACGTTGCGCCACGCGACTGGCGAACTGGTCTATGGCCTGGATCTGTTACCTGGTGCATTCTCTGCCTTTGCGCTGGGCTGGTCTTTTTCGGAAACCTTCGCTTCGGTCCAGATGCGATTGGCGCCGGCTTTGAAGACGACTTTTATTACTACGCCCAGGCTGCCAGAAACCTTGCGTTGCACGGCATGTCCACCTTCGGTGGAGTCCATCGAACGAACGGCTACCATCCTCTCTGGTTTCTTGTTCTGACAGCTCTTTCATGGCTGTTCGCGCCGGGCGGTTTGTTGAGGGCGTCGAGCACCACGGCTTTCGTGGTGGCACTTGAGTCGGTGCAGTTTGTGCTCGCACTGTCAACGGCATACCTTGCGTACCGTGTCGCACGGCTGCGATGCGATCGCGCCATCAGCCATTGTGCACAGCTTTGCATCTTTAGCACGTCGCTGATCCTGATCAGAACAGGCATGGAGTCAGGTCTGACACTTGCCCTGGCTCTGCTGCTGTTGTTGTTTCGCCTGCGTGGTACCTTCCAGTGGAGCCGTTCCAACAGTCTGTTGTACGGACTGCTCGCAAGCGCGATGGTATTGTCCCGCTTGGATTCCATGCTGTTTGTACTGCTGCTGTTGTTGTTCGATGGCCTGCCCCTGATACGGACTTCTGCCAGGCAGAACCTCGTCTGGATTTGCGTCGGCCTTTCTCCCTTGGCGGTCTACTTTTGGAGCAACAAAGTCCTCTTTGGAACGCTGCTGCCTGTCTCCGGAACGGCAAAGCAGCTTCGACTGCACCACACACCATCGCCAGCGGCGCTCCTCTCCTTCGCGCAACAGCTGTTCGCATTCAAGGCTCCGCTCTACACCCTGTATGTTCTCGGCTCCGTTCTTGCCGTGCTATCGCTACTCAGGCACCGGCGGGCGGACGGATCAGGCAGGCGTGGAGTCTTGTTTGCTGCTTTGCTGTTTGCGTTTGTTCACCTTGCAGCCATTGTGTGCCTGAGTGACTGGAGCATCTGGCAGTGGTACCTCTATGCCTGGCCGGTTGCCGGGATGGCAGCTCTTCTTGTGCTGGCGCCCACACAGCAGGTGCGAGTGGCAGGTACGGTACGCCGGTGGGAGTACGCAGCCCTCGTGTTCTGTTCCAGCTTTGTGCTGGCATATAGCGCCCTGTTGGTGAAGACCACAAGCCCCAGCCACCACCTAACGTATGTTGCGGCCAAAGAGCTCGTCGCTTTTGCTGCAACCCACCCCGGTACCTACGCCATGGGCGACCGTTCCGGGGCGGTGGGTTACCTGCTGCCGGACCCTGTCATTCAGCTGGAAGGGCTGATGATGGACAAAGCGTATCTGCAGAACATCCGATCACAACGAAACCTTTTGGACGTGCTCCACGGCTACGGCGTTCGGTACTATATCGCCAGCCGGAGCCGGCCGGAAGCGAATGGCTGCTACGCCTTCCGAGAGCCGGCCCAGGCAGGCACCGACTCGCCCGCGATGCACGGCTACCTTTGCAAACAGCCGCTGCTGGTGCTTCGTCACGGTGACTTCACCAATGAGGTCTTTGATTTGGCCTCAGCCTCGGGTCCTTCGAAATAGCAGCGGGTGCTAGAGAGCGCCCTGCTCCCAACTGGCAAAAACGTACTCGCTCAACGGTTTGCGGGTGCGCGGGTCCAGCTCCGCCTGCTTGTACTTGTCCGGTACGGCGTGCGGGTCGCCCAGGTAGCCCAGCGCCCACACGGCGACCACGTCGAAGTCGCCTGGAATGCCGAAGAACGCACGCAGCAGATCCTTGTCCACGCCGGCCATGCCGTGCGTGTGCAGATCGAATGCCCGCGCCTGCAGGGAGAGCGTGGCGTCAGACGCGCCGGTGTCGTGCAGGGCAGAGCCGTTCGGCTTGCCGTTCGCGGCAAAGGTCTTCTTGACCAGCGTGGCGTACAACACCGGCGCCGTACCGGCCCACAGTTGATTGCCGGGCAGCAGCGAATCAAACAGCTTCTTGTACGTCTCGTCACCCTTGCGGCCGACGAGATAGCGCCACGGCTGCTCGTTCTGGCTGGAGGCCGCCCAGCCCGCGGCGGTGAAGATGCTCTTGAGGTCTGCGTCCGAGACAGGCGTATCGGCAAAGGAGCGCGGACTCCAGCGCCGCTCGATCAACGCATGGATGGGTGCTTCTGTGTGGGCACGCTTGACGTCTTCAATGGTGTCGATGGTCGGGATCATGCGGTAGGCCTCTCTGGGGTCTTGCGGTGTAGAGATGCATGCGACCCAGCCGACGACACACCAGGATGCGGAGGCTTTGGCGCAGTAAACAGCGCGGGCGGCACGGTTGAGTCTGCTGCACAGCGCACCGCATCATACTTGGACGGTATGGCAGCGAAACCTTCTGACACATTCTTCGACGTACTTGTGGTGGGCGCTGGGCCTACTGGACTGGCGTGCGCTATTGACGCGCAGAACGCAGGCCTGCGCGTCGTGCTGGTGGACAAGGGCTGCCTGTGCAACTCGCTCTTCCACTACCCGGCGCACATGACGTTCTTTACCACGCCGGAGCTGCTGGAGATTGGCAGCATGCCGTTCAGCAGCCCCAACCAGAAGCCCACGCGCAGCGAGGCGCTGGAGTACTACCGCAAGGTGGCCGAGCACTACCGCCTGGATGTGCGGCAGTATCACCTGGTGGATCGCGTAAGCGGCAGCGATGGAGCCTTCTCCGTGCACACCACCGACCGCTTCGGTCGCGAACAGACCTTTCATGCGAAAAAGCTGATCGTCAGCACCGGCTACTACGATCTGCCGAATTACCTCGGCATTCCCGGAGAGGACCTGAACAAAGTACAGCACTACTACGACGAGCCGCACCCGTACTTTGGCTTGAACGTACTTGTGATCGGCGGCAAAAATTCCGCCGCGATCGCCGCGCTGGACCTGTGGCGGCATGGCGCCAAGGTAACGCTGGTGCACCGGGGTGCAGCGATGCACCCGCATGTGAAGTACTGGATTCTGCCGGATATCAACAATCGCGTGAAGAACGGTGAGGTCGCCGGGTATTTCCGCTCCACGGTGCAGAGCATCAC
>CALMRM010000307.1:0-8712 GCA_937871605.1 uncultured Terriglobus sp.
CCGTAGAAGGGTGCGATGCCGTGTTCCATGTGGCTTCCCCCATGGGACAGGGAGAGCCGAAGGCCGACCTTGTTCGTCCGGCTCGCGAGGGCACGCTTCGAGTACTAAAAGCAGCTGCGAAGCATGGAGTTCGGCGTTTTATCTACACGTCTTCCACGGTAGCCGCGCAAGCGCCAAGTCAACCAGGCGAAAGGCAGCCTCGCACCAACGAAGAGGTCTGGGCAGATGCAGAGCAGAAGGGTCTTGGGCAGTATGCCCGATCGAAAACTCTTGCCGAGCAAGCGGCTTGGGAGTTCATCCGCCAGGACCGTTCGGGTATGACCCTGACAACGATTCTGCCGGGCATGATCCTCGGACCCGTCATGGCCCCGACCGTCTCGGGCTCATTAGAGTTGGTGTACCGTCTGCTTCAAGGAAAGGTTCCGGCCATTCCGCACATAGGCTTTGCAATTACAGACATTGAAGATTTAGTCGAGCTCCAGTTGAGAGCATCGGAAAGCTCCGAGGCGGCCAACCAACGCTTTCTCGGGGTTGGCGACTTTCTCTGGATGTCAGAGATCGCCAGTCTGTTGCGAGAGGGCCTCGGGCCGCGTGCGGCAAACGTAACCATGCGGAAACTGCCCGATCTAGTTCTTCGCGTGGCTGCTGTCTTCCAAGATGAAGCGCGATTCATGGCGCCGATGCTTGGGAAACGTCGAACATTTGATACGGCAAAGGCTGCTTCGTTGTTGCAATGGCAAGCACGACCCTCGAGTGCTGCCGTCGTGGAATGCGCTGAGAGTATGTTCAGGAACGGCATGGTTTGATGTAGCGGAACTCGAGCATCCGGTTGCATGCACGCCGTTGCGCGTTGAGCGAAGTGACGAGAGATCTGCAAGCCGGGCTTGGCCGTCCTAGGCGTGCAGGCTCTAAGCAGGCTTACTTCTCTGCGGCATCGTTTCAAGTGTCAGGACTTCATCGGCCCGCCCCCAGCCACCATCGGACACCTTGTCGATCAGGACCATCGTGTAGGGGCGCACGTCCTCGCCGAAATACTCAGCGAAGATGTTGTTGGTCTAATAGAAAGGTGCCCCTCTGCACCTCTACTTCTGGTCTAAAGACAAACTGTAAAGATCACCGCTGGTGGCTTCAACGTGCATGAGAGGAACATTGCTAGGAGTGAGACCCGCGAAGGTAGCACGCGCAAGGGGCCCAACGCGAAAGCCCTTAAGGTCCGCAACCGTCTCGACTTTGCTGGTTGCAACCGCAATTCGCAGAATGGGCGCGTCGTTCGCCTGGTACGCGTGAACAAAAAGGCTGCCGCTGTCTTTCGACCAGATAGGCCATGCTGCTGATGTGTGCGCCAGTCTTCTCCAGGTAGACGTTCTGGTGTCGTACAGGACCACCTCGCTTTGATCTGTGGTGATCGCGGCGATAAAGCGTCCGTCAGGCGACCAAGCCGGGCTGAACAGGCCCAACGAATCGGGCACTTGTGTGACACGGCGCGTGACTAAGTCCAGAAAGTAAAGGGCCCTTGTCTTTGGATCACCTACGAACTCTCCGACGCTACCAAACACAATGGACTTCCCATCGGCAGAGAAAAACGGGTCGCCGATGTTCTTGGTTTCGACTAGTAATTGAACAGGCGGTCCTCCATCGGCATTTACCATGTAGATTTGCCAAGGCTTCTGTTGCTCACGCGCCATAAAGGCGATACGGGTACTGTCAGGCGACCAATTTGACATGTACACATGCATGGATGGGGGCGTGAGTAGCATTTTTTCGCTGCCGTTCGCTCGAGCTCGCCATAGAGATTGATCCGGGTCTACCCAGGAGACCCAGGCACCGTCAGAGGAGAACCTTATGTGGTCCGCAGAAGCAAGGAAGCCTGGCTGCGAGACATACTCCTTGCGGTCAGGGTCATACCGTTCCAGCATCGAGCGGAAGTCTTGCCCGACAAAGAAGATCTGGCTGCCCTTGCGACCGGGTACAGGTGCTCTGTAGTTCAGAGGGCCATTGGTGACGCGTATGGGTCTCTCGCTGAGCGATGCATTCGTTTTCCAAAGGTCGGAAACACCGTCTTGGCTTCGTTCGTAAACAAATGTTCGTCCATCCGCTGTCCATACGCCGCAACACTGGCGGACAGAAGCGTCGCTCAACTTCAGAATAGGCTTGGCGTTCCTGCTACTTGCCGAAAGTTCCCACAGAGTTGAAGTATGGTTCACAGCATCGACAATCGTGAAGCGTAACTGCTTGCCGTCCGGAGACCATCTGGGCCAAAAAGCGCGGCCAGCAACCCCGGCAAACGGAGCCGATCTGCCATCATCCGCCGACACAACCAGAAATTGATTGTCTGACGAGTACAGTATGGACTTACCATCCGGCATCCAGACTGCATCCAGTGCGAGCACGTTCCCAATCCGAAAAGCAGAAGAGCCATCCGTAGGCACTACCCAGAGGGGTTGCGGTGTGGAAGACGCAATGTTGCTGCGAACCAGCAGCTTTGTACCGTCCGCGGAGATGTCCTCAACCTGCGGTGACCTGATCTGACTCAGTAGGGAAACCGTGCGACTGGCACCACCAGTGAGTGAAATCTGCTTCAGAGCAACTTCGCCGGCCTCCTGCGCTGATGAGAAGATCTGCGAACCATCGCTTACAAAGCCGGGAATCAACCCAATCAGATTGTTTTTAGGCGTATAGATGGTTCCTTCCCGCGTGATCTGAGACATGCGCGGGCTAAGTGTAGACTGCCGCTGGGTATGCCAAATCTGGAGACCATAACCTGCCAGGAGTGCGCCTGCAGCAAAGGCAAGGACGACAAGCCATCCTGTTGGGACCTTGAGACGGCGCAAAGGTGCGGCGGCTACTGGGATAGCCTGCGAACTTTCCTGCACGGGCTGAGGCTCAGGGATTGAGATCACAGCCTTGCTGAGTGCCGGCGGTACCTGCTCTGTTAAACGGTCCGCCACGGTCACGGGCGCGATGAACCGGAACCCGCGGCGGGACAGAGTCTCGATGACACGTGGGTTGTCAGCCGAATCGCCAAGAGCCTCGCGCAACTTCTTCACTGCATTCGCGAGCGAGTGCTCAAAGTCGACGACGACGTTAGGCCCCCAGACGCGCATCTGGAGTTCCTCGCGCGTGACGACTTCGCCTGGTTTCTCCAGCAGCACTGTTAAGACCCTGAATGGTAACGCCTGCAGCCGGACGCGACTTCCCGCCCGGTGGAGCTCTCCTGCTCTCAGGTCAGCCTCAAACAGGCCGAATGCCACATGAGTAGCTTTCTTCGTATCTGCCAGCGTTTCTAGCACAGGGCAAAGAATACACCGCGAAAGCATAGACTCGCAGCAGTGAACGCTGGCGTCACTTGTGCAATCCAGGGCTGGCTCTTTGGGAGGAGATGTCTTCCGACCTCAGGAGCGAAAGTAAAACCAAGAAGTACCAAACGACAGAACTACAACAAACGAAACAAGTTGTCTGGTGAGAAAGAAAACAGGAAGAGATTTTGCGTAGAGCCTTGTGGTCAGCAGAAGAGGGCGCAGACGGTGCAGCGAGAACATGGTGGTTCTGGTTGTCTGTATTCAGAACATGTCTTGAAAGTGCGTGGCTGGACCTTGAGTCCACACGGATTTGCGCTGTTCAGGATCGCCCACCTCGGAGGCAGTATGCAGAAAGTAAGAAGTACATCGTCGCCACATGCGAGGCGCAGGAGAGCGCTTCCATGGGGTGCGTTAGCCATAGCGGGAGCATGCCTCAGCGTGTCAGGCCGAGTTGCATCAGCGCAGGGTGTGCAGCAATTTGAGGGTCACGTGACTGACTCTTCCGGTGCCGCAATCCCCGGAGTGACAATCACCGTGCACAATGAAGACACAGGCACGGACGTGGTTGTAAAAACCACCGGGGCCGGCGACTACACGGTTCCCTACTTGAAGGTCGGCAAGTACGCCATCACAGCGACCATGTCGGGTTTTGAAGCCTTGACGAAGACCCACATCAACCTTGACATCGACCAGACGTCCAAAATGGACTTTCTGCTGCCAGCCGGTAGCGTGAATGAGTCGGTTGTGGTGAATGCCGATGCGGCGCAGATTGAATTGGCAAAGGCCGATCGTGGCGAAACCATCGAATTTGAGCGCGTTCAGGAACTGCCACTCGACGGACGCAACGCATTTTCACTCTTCGCCCTGGTCCCCGGCACCCAGATCACGACGAATCCGATCTATCCCAGGCAGTTCGACAATGTGAACCAGGGGCTCATAGCCAACGGCGTGAGCATCAATCCTGCGGCCCAGTACATCGACAATTTGACAAACGACAACGCTGGCAACTATTCAGGGTACAACTTGCCACTGGACTCGGTTGGCGAGTTCAAAGTTGTCTTGAATGCCTATGATGCTTCCTACGGTCGCTCTGCTGGCAGCGTGGTCAATGTCGCGGTGAAGTCAGGCACCAACCATGTGCACGGCACCATTTATGAGTATGCGCGCCGTCCGTTTCTGGACGCAAACACGTGGGTGTACGACTTTAACCCGACTGGCCCGCGTGCACGCCATTCCCGTGACCAGTTCGGTGCGCAGCTGGAAGGTCCCGTAACGATCCCGCACCTATATAGCGGTCGAGACAAAACCTTCTTTGAAATGCAGTGGGAGCAGCAGTACGAAAATATCCCGAACACCACTCCGACTATCTCTTCCATTCCTAACCCGGCATGGCTGAAAGGTGATTTCTCGACTGCGCAGTACTACAACACCGTCACCAAGTCGCTCATGCCGCTGATCATCTACGATCCGCTCTCGCCGCTCGTTCCCTTCAAGGACCCGCTGGACGGCAAGACGAAGATGATGCACTCACCGTTTCCGAACAACATGATTCCACAGAACCGGATCAACCCGGTCGGGTCGGCGTTGGCGCAGTTCTACTCTGGCATCACGCCGAACTACAACCCCGGCCCGGGTTTTGCGCCATACCAGAACAACTTCTACTACATTCAGGTCGAAAGCGATGTGGCTCGGAACGGTACGATCAAGCTCGATCAGGTGTTTGGCGAGCATGATCGCGCCACCTTGCGCTGGGGTGGATTCGAGCGCTTCGCAAATCAGAATCCGAACGGCATCCCGGTTGGTGACGCGGCCAACCAGATCTCCAGTCAGGTGCAACCCGCTGAAATGCAGTTCGCGTTGGAGGAGATCCATACGTTCTCGCCCAACCTGATCATGAACAACAAGGCCATCGTAAGCACCTACAAGCAGGGGCTTACGTTCGGCACACGTGGCAACTACCTGTCGCAGCTGGGCTTTTCACAGAACTTCATCAACAACTCGTTTCAGCAAAGCATGATTCCGTACGTCACCGCGACGGCCAACCAGCCAGGTGCTGCGGCCTTCATTCCGCTTAGCTCGACCACGCCTGGTCGCAGAAACGTGGCGCATGAACTCGCTTACGAGCCGGATATGACCTATATCCACGGACGTCACACGCTGCGGGCCGGATTTGACATGCGCCTGCTGCAGTACACCACGACCGCGCCTGGTCAGAACAACCAGTTCGGCTTTACAAGTACATTCACGGGTGAACTCGGCCCGAGTTACGCGTATGCGCCGGGTTACACCGCTGGCAGTTCCATCGCCAGCCTGCTGCTTGGCGATCCAAACAGCGGCAGTTCCGGCAACCAGTTCAGCCCATTCTACTCGCAGCATTACTTCGGCATGTGGGTGCAGGATGACCTAAAGGTCACCTCCAAGCTCACACTGAACATTGGTGTCAGGTATGACCTACTGGGTGCCCGTACGGAGCGGCACAACCGGTTGAATGGCGCATTCAGCACAACTGCGGCAAATCCCATTGACGCGCAGATCACGAACCGTGCCGGCCTGACCAGCCCGCTGACGGGCGGCCTCACCTTTGCGGGTGTCAACGGCACGCAACGGGGTGCGTATGCACGCAACCTGCTCAACATCCAGCCACGATTTGGCGCAGCCTACGCGTTCTCTGAAAGGACCTCGCTCCGCTTCGGATTTGGTGAGTTCTTTATTAATGATGAATCAGTGAACGGTAGCGGCGGCAGTGCAGCTACGAGTGGCGGCGCAGGTGGCTTCTCTTCAACAACGACCTACAACAACTCGACGAACAACGGGATTACGCCATACGGCAACCTTGCCGACCCATACCCAAGTTTTGTTCAGCCGCTGGGTGCAGGCCTTGGCTATGCGACAGGTGCCGGTGGCGCACTGACCTTTGTCAACCCGAACTATCAAATCCCATCGGTTTGGCAGTACAGCGGCTCCCTAGAACAACAGCTCTCGCGCCGCGACACACTGGACATCAGCGTGACCTCAACCCGGGCGCACGGTCTGCCTGGAACCGATGACATTAACCACGTTTCCACCGCGTACTACGCGCAGTGCGACGTGGAGCGTGGTGGCAACCGGCAGCTTTGTGATGGCACATCGTCTCCCGCGCAGGTGGCGAGCCCGTTCGTCGGCGTCGCAGCGTTCCAGGGAACTGGGTACTACACCAACAAGACCATCTCCAGCGGTGCGTTTACACGTCCTTTTCCGCAATTCACCAGCATTACGGAAAGCAACCTGAACCTGATCCACAGCTGGTATAACTCGCTGCAGGTGACCGCGGCACACCGGGCCTCGCGCGATCTGACACTTCACTTCGCATATACCTGGTCGAAGAACATGCAGGCTGGCAACGTCATCGATCCGGTCAACCGCGTGTTCGGCCGGTCGCTGCAGACCAACGACCGTCCGCAGATCATTACGCTCTCTGGCGTGTATTTTGTACCGGTGGGCCGTGGGCGTCAGTTCCTGGGGCACTCCAATCCCATTGTTGATGCGGCGATTGGCGGCTGGGAAATTGCACCTTCCTATGTCTTTAACTCCGGCAATCCATGGAACCCCAACAATCAATACCCTGCAACTAGCTCACTCGCTAACTTCCGTTTGAACAACACGATCCACACGCCCTTCACGGAGCTTCTGCCGGACGCGACACATGCGTACAAGCGCCTGCGTGGGGCAAGTCCCTGTGTCGGTTACGAGGATCAGGACACAGGCATCGTGACACCGGGACCGTCGTATGCGCAGGCGGGCTGCACGGGTACACCGGCCATTATTCGGACGAACTCTGCCTACTCAGTACAGCAGAACATCGTTTTTAGTGGTGTTCGGTACCCGTCCATTCACAACTTTGACACCAGCATCTCGAAGCGTTTCTCCTATAACGAAAAGCTCAACCTGCAGATACGCATGGACGCCATCAACGTACTCAATCACCCGAACTTCTCCTACTCACAGTATGGTGACGGCTATAACAACGATCCAACGAACGACAACTGGGGAACCATTCAGAAGGGGCCACAGGGGCCGGCGAATCCCGCTCGTGAACTGCAACTCTCTGCAAAGTTCAACTTCTAACGAAGAACCAGCAAAGAATGTCTACTCCGGAGTCCAAGCGGCTCCGGAGTAGCTTTGAGTACGAGGTTTAGCAATGAAGCGGTCAGCTCTTGCAATCACGATGTGTCTCACCTTCGCCACCTTCCTGCCGGCTGCGTGGGGGCAATCGGTCGCCGGCAAATGGGTTGGCCAGTGGCGCGTTTTGGACAACGGTGAGAAGGACCGCATGTTCCTGGACCTGCACCAGGACAAGAACCAGTTCACCGGAACCATGAAGACCATCGGTCATGTGTGGCAGGTGCATGGCACGCTGACAGCGGCCAACTTCGACGTCTTCTTCAACCCACATGACGCAAAGCCCCGCATGACGGGTGTGGTGAGCTCAGGCAAGCTGCACCTTTCGCGCGAAGGGGCAGAGTTCGACGCCGTTCCATCAACGTCTTCTGCGGATGACTATCCCGCCTACGACCGTATGCCTCTGCCTGCACAGCATGATGTGCCTGCGAATGGCCTGGCAAAGACCCCGCCCATGGGCTGGAACAGCTGGAATCTTTTCCAGAGCCACATCGACGACAAAACGGTACGCCAGGCCGCTGACGTGATGGTGAGCAGTGGGATGCGCGACGCAGGGTATGTTTACGTCAACATCGATGACGCCTGGCAGGGGGTTCGCGATGCCAACGGCAACCTCCAGGCAAATAGCAAATTTCCCGACATGAAGGCGTTGGCCGATTACATCCATTCAAAGGGACTGAAGTTTGGAATCTACTCCACGCCCGGGCCTCGCACCTGCGCGGAGTACCCCGGCAGCTATGGGCATGAAGAGCAGGATGCCAAGACGTTCGCTGCCTGGGGTATCGATTACCTCAAATACGACTGGTGCGGCGCGCGCATGATCTACAGCAACACGGAAGAGCGGCCGCTCTATCAAAAAATGGGTGCCGCCCTGCAGCACGCGGATCACCCCATCGTGTACAGCCTGTGCCAGTATGGTGCTGACAAGGTCGAGACCTGGGGCGCGCAGGTAGGCGGTAATTTATGGCGCACTACGGGTGACATCCGTGACGAGTGGGCTAGCATGATCTCCAACATCGAAAAGCAGGTACCGACCGCGCCCTATGCGGGGCCGGGCCACTGGAACGACCCGGATATGCTGATGGTGGGCGTGGTCGGCTTTGGCAATACGCACCCGACACGCCTGCGGCCGAATGAGCAGATTGTGCATCTTTCCATGTGGTGCCTGCTGTCGGCCCCTTTGCTGATCGGCTGCGATTTGACCAAGCTGGACCCGTTCACGCAGGCGCTTTTGACCAATGACGAGGCTTTGGAC
>CALMRM010000307.1:8722-18624 GCA_937871605.1 uncultured Terriglobus sp.
GTCCCGGACATTGGAACGATCCGGATATGCTCGAGATCGGCAATGGCGGAATGACGGACAACGAGTACCGCACGCACATGACGCTATGGGCAATCACCGCGGCTCCGCTGCTGGCCGGCAACGACCTCAGTAAGATGACGCCGGCCATCAAGAGCATCCTGCTCAACGGAGACGTGCTGAAGGTGGACCAGGATAGCCTGGGCAAGCAGGCTGTACCCGTCAAGAGTGGCAACGTGGAGACCTGGGTAAAGCCGCTGGCGGATGGCGGTGTTGCGGTTGCAGTCGTCAACCTTGGAGCAGATGAGGCCAAGGCAACGGTGAAGGACACCGATCTGGGCATGCCGGGCAAGGTCAAGTCTGCGCGCGACCTGTGGACCCACAGTGACGTGGCCTTCCACGACGGCTCCTATGCCGTGAGCATCCCGTCTCATGGTGCCATCATGCTGCGGGTGGCCGCCGCCAACTGAAGGCATATCCAGAACCGAGTTCTGTGACAACGCACAAAGGATGTGTATGCAACGCCGTGATGTTTTGAAGCTGTCTCCGCTTGCCCTTGCCCCGGGTGCCTTTGGGTACACAGCCCTCGCGCAAGCGCCAAAGCCGAACGGCGGCGAACTCCTCTTCAATATTCGGACGTATGGCGCGGTCGGCGATGGCAAAACCCTGGACACGCCGGCCATCAACAAGACCATTGCAGCAGCGGCAGCAGCAGGTGGCGGAACGGTGATCTTTCCGGCAGGGAACTATCTCTGCTTCACCGTCCGGCTGCAGTCCTTGGTCGATCTCTACCTGTGCAGCGGATGCACCATCACGGCTGCGGATTCGCCCAAGCCCGGCGAGGCGACCGGTTACAACGGCGGTACCTATGACGCAGCAGGCCCCGCGCAGCCGTGGGAGGCGTACCAGGATTACGGCCATAATCACTGGAACAACTCACTGATGGTGGGCGACGCGATCCATGATTTCTCCATCAGCGGTCCGGGGCTCATCCACGGCAGAGGCCTCTCCCACGGCAGTGCTTCCAGCCGCCCGGGCATGGTGTCGTTCATTGCGGAACAGCCGGGTGTCGGCAACAAGGCCATTGCACTCAAGAACTGCCGCAATGTCCTTTTGCGCGACTTCTCTGTGCTCAAGGGCGGCCACTTCGCCATTCTTGTCACCGGTGTCGACAACCTGACCATCGACAACCTGACCATCGATACCGACCGCGACGGCATGGACATCGATTGCTGCCGTAACGTGCGCGTGTCGAACTGCACCGTCAACTCGCCCTGGGACGACGCCATCTGCCCCAAGTCGAGTTACGCGTCTGGGTCTCCGCGGTCCACGGACAATGTCACTATCACTAACTGCTTTGTGACGTGAACCTACCAGCTGGGCAGCGTCATCGACGGAACATGGAAGAAGTTTGACGAGCAGAACCGCGCTCCACGGAATGGGCGCATCAAGTGCGGGACAGAGTCGAATGGAGGATTCCGCAACATTGCCATCTCGAACTGCGTGTGCGAGGGATCGAAGGGCATCGCGCTTGAGACCGCCGACGGCGCAACCGTGGAAGACATTGCGATCACGAACATCGCCATGCGCGACACGAGCGATGCGCCGCTCTTTTTACGGCTGAACCGCCGCAATCGCGGGCCGAGCGAAAGCATGCGGCCAGGAACACTGCGCAGGGTTGTGATCTCAAACATCGTAAGTCACAATTCAGCGTCGTCGACTTCATCCGTGTTGTCCGGCATTCCATCGAACCTGATTGAAGATGTGAAGCTGACGAACTGCTACTTTGGCCACGCGGGCCTGCCGACCGTCCTGCCGAACGGCAAGCCCTTTCCAGACTGGCGCAGCATACAAGTACCGGAGATTGAAGAGGCGTACCCCGACCTGAACAGGTTTGGGCCTACGCCTTGCAACGCCTTCCTGGTTCGTCATCTAAAGAACTTGGAGATGTCGCATGTTGAGATTGCGCCCGCTGTCGCCGACCCGCGTCCGGCATTCTGGCTTGAGGACGTGCATCGCGCCGACTTCTTTGCCGTCACCGCCCCCGCGCAGGCGAACTTTGAGTTGCGTAATGTCACCGATCTGCGCATCTTGTGGTCCAGGGCCACAAAGGACACAGCATTGGCAAGCATTGTGCGTCAATCTATTTAGGTGGCTTGTGTCGTAGATCGAACTCCCTCTGCGAGATGCAAAGCCGCCTTCCGTGGTCGCAACCATAGTCATGACAGTATCGGCACATAACAGCGCAAGAGGGCTGGCTCTCACAATGAAGAAGATTCACGGGTCAGCGTACCTCCTTGCGCTTAGCTCCGTCATCTCGCCCGTTACTCACATCTGCGCGCAAGCGGATGTGCTGACCCAGCACAACAACAACATGCGCACGGGAGCGAATACAGCCGAAACATCGCTCACTCCAGCCGATGTGACGACATCTCGCTTTGGCATGCTTTACCGGAAGGTGCTGGACGATCAACCCTTTACGCAACCACTCGTTGCAACGGGCGTCTCTGTGGGCGGCGGTACGCGAGACCTGGTGTACATCACGACGGTGAACAACAGTGTTTACGCATTTGACGCGAATGATGACCAAGCTTCTGACCCCATCTGGCACGTGAACTTCGGCACTCCCGCGGATGTCAACAGCACTGATTTCGGCTGTCTGGACATGAACGGCAAGATGGGCATCGTCGGCACGCCGGTTATCGATAAGCAGCGTGGCGTCTTGTACGTGGTGGCGCTCACGAAGCTGAGCACGTCAGCCCCATCCGGCTCTGCATTCACACAGAAGCTTCATGCGCTCGATCTTGCGCCGGGGGCTGCCCTTCCAGAGAGCCCTGTCACCATCCAGGCGCAGGACTTCGATCCGCTGATGCAGAATCAGCGCCCCGCACTCCTGCTTGCGAACGATCAGGTATACGTGGCGTACTCGTCTCACTGCGACAAGCAGCCGTACCATGGCTTTCTGCTTGCGTATTCCGAGACCGGCTTGCGGCAAACCGGCAGCTTCAACACCTCTCCAACGGGAACGGAGGCCAGCATCTGGCAGTCTGGTCAGGGGCCTGCCGCGGATGATCAGGGCAACATCTACGTGGTCACAGGAAACGGTACCTGGGACGGCAAGCTAAACCTGAGCGAAAGCTTCCTGAAACTTACACCCACCCTTCAACTTAGTGACTGGTTTACACCCACCAACCACCTTGCCTTGGACAAGCGAGACCAGGACCTCTCCTCTTCCGGCCCAACGCTGATCCCCGGCACACACCTCGTGGTCGGGGGCGGGAAAGAAGGTGTGCTCTACACGTTGAATACGGGCGGCTTCGGCCACCTTGGGGATGAGCATGCGGTGCAGCACTTCAAGGCAACGGCATCCCACCTGCACAGCCTCGTCTACTGGCAAAGCGCAAAGACGGGCGACGCCCTATATATCTGGGGTCAGAGGGACAAGGCCAGGGTGTACCGTCTGCATGGCAGCCAGATCGATGAGACACCTGCCGTCATGCGGGACATCCCGAACGAGGGCCATCCCGGCGCCATGCTGTCGCTCTCGGCAAACGGCACTCGGGATGGCATTCTTTGGGCCGCCATCCATGCCACAGGAGACTCCTGGCACGAGTCCCGTCCGGGCATACTCCACGCCTATGACGCGGACGACATCCGGCACGAGCTTTGGAATTCGTTACAGGAGCCGCAACGAGACGATTGCGGTGAGTACGCGAAGATGTCTCCGCCGACCATAGCGAATGGCAAAGTGTACCTCCCCAGTTTTGGGAGGAAGAACACGGGCACAGGCCAACTCTGCATCTACGGCCTGTTGCCCACTGCAAACGGCCCCAAGCTGGCGCCCCCTGCAAACCTGACATACACCACCGCGGACCATCGTACTGCTCTCACCTGGAGTGCTGTTCCTGGCGCGACGACCTATCGCGTGCTTCGGCGAAGCAGCCTTGAACCATCCCCTGTCACCGTGGCATACGGCCTCACGACGCCGCATTTTACGGAGGCTGAACCCGCGCGTGGTGAGACTGTTTCCTACACGGTAGTTGGGGTGGACAGAAATGGTGCCGGCGCAGAATCTCAGCCCACCTCTGTTGAGTCGCTCGTGCCAGCGCCTGCAGCCCATCACTAGCACTAACGTAAGTCTCGGCTGCAACGAACACGAGCGCCTCGTTCCAAGTGGCGCCCGTGAGTGCATGCAGCTTAGCTGCGAATTACCTGGCAGCTGGCTCTCCGAAGTACAAGCTGATGCTGCCCTTGTACTCACCCGCTGCGACCACCGGCTGGCCGGATGGCCCCATGGATTTTGGGCTGCCAAACTTGCTGCCCACTGCCGGAATGGCGTGCAGGAACGAGATCCCGGCCCTTGGGTACGGCACGCTCGTCTGCCCCTGCAGATTGGCAGAAGGCGTCTTGGGGGTGAATACCTGCACATACATCGGCCGGTCGTTCTGCTGATCGACCCGAGCGGTGATGAAACCCTGGCTGGTGTTGAACTGGAGCCATCGCACGCCCGCATAGAACCCCTTGAAGGGTGGGTAGGTGAAGTGCTCTCCCGGCTTCAGGTCGTCCGGGTCGCCCACCATGGTGTTGTTGTACTTGCGGTCCCAGACGTCAAGCGTTCCACCGGCAAGACGGTTCTGGTACACAGGCCCTGGCCCTTCGCCTAGAAAACGCATCCCGCGCACATCCGCTTCCGGGTAATCGAAGCCAACGCCAAAATACTCCTGCGGCCCCTTGAGCGTGTAGCCGTAATCAATCGTGAGCCAGCCATCAGGCCTGACACGGTAGATGAGCGATGTCAACGGACCCTCGAATACGGCGGTGATCGTCAAGCTCCCGTCATCCGATGCATGGTTAATTGACCGCAGCTTCGAATCCGGGGCAAAGTCCGCGGCGACGGGTGGCGGGTCCTGCTTACGCCCCGGTGCCGGTCGCGGACCCACAGCCACCACCCGTGGACCGTTGGTCAGCGAAAAGGTGCTGCCTCGCCGTGTTGCGGATACAAGCAGGCCCGTGCTCTTACTGACCTCAAACGAGAGATCACCAGAGGTTGCGCGAAGCGTGTCGCCAGCCTCAGTGACAGTCGCAGCGGCGCTGGCTGTGGTAGGCTGCGACGAAAAGAGTCGCCGCTGCAGATCGTCGACCGGCCAGACATAGGTCTGGATCAAACGCCCAGTCGTGTCCTTGATGCTGAGTCGAACAGCATCGGAAACTCTCGCTGCAGCTTGACTCATCGCAGGCGGTGCCCACCCATCCCAAATGGCCGAGCTGCCAGGAGCAAGCGATCGGCCACGGTCTATTCGCTGGGCGAGCACGACAGATCCAGAGGTTGTGTCGCTCGTCTTTCGAAAGGCAATCCACTCCCACTGAAAGGTGCACGTGTCGGCGTTCAGGAAGCCGTAGCGGTTGGTCACCGTGTACGTGGGTGACGGCCCGGGCGACTGCTTCACCAGGATCGGCGACCAAAGCTGCCGCGCGGCATAGAAGCTCCCTTCGCGCTCCCGGTACGGACCCACAAGACCGTCCGGTGCGTAGTTTCCCTGCGAATCAAGAATGCCGCCCTTGTCCGTACGCTTCACATCCTCATCCAGAAAGGCCCAGATGAAGCCGCCCGCGCCAGCTTTACTGTGCACCATGGCGTCCCAGTAGTCGCTTAGTCCCGCGCCCGCGCCACCGTCGTAGAGGCCGTGCAACATTTCTGTCGGAAAGAAGACAGGGTCTTGCGACAATTTCTGCTGCACTAACTCGTAATTGGGATAGTGCTTGGTGTCTGCAATGCCCGGCGGGTAGGCTGCCCATGGGTGCAGCACGGTGCGTTTTTGCGGATCGTACTTCGCATATTCGCCATCCAGATCAAGGTTGAAGCCTCCCTCATTGCCGTTGTCCCAGAACAGGATAGAGGGATGGTTCACGTCGTGCTCCACCATCTCCCGCACCAGCTTTTTACCGACTTCGGTGTCGTAGTACGCCTGCCAGCCCGTAAGTTCGTCCAGCACATAGAGGCCCAGTTCGTCGCAGGCATCCAGAAAGTGGCGATCCGGCGGGTAGTGCGTGGACCGGACTGCGTTGCCATTCAGGTCTTTGATCACGTCGATGTCATCGCGTGAAATCTGCTCCGACAGTGCCCGCCCGGAATCGGGCCAGAAGGAGTGGCGGGCAACGCCTTTCAAGAAAATGCGTTTGCCGTTGACGAACATGCCTTGCCCGGGGCGCAGCTCGACCGTGCGGAACCCGAAGCGCTGGTACACCGTGTGCACGACGGCGTTGCCCTGCTTCAAATCGACGCGGAGCTGGTAGAGATTGGGCGTTTCTGCGGTCCAAAGCCGCGGTTGTGCAATCTGCTGATGCAGGTGTGCCGTCGCGTTCAACGCAAGGTGCTCCGCGACTGCAGGTTCACCGACTGGCTTGCCCTGCAAATCAAGAACGCGCATGGCGACGGAAGACGCGTCCGCACTGGAGGCCTCTGGCCCCGAGAGGGCCACATCCACATCGAGCGTGCCTGCAGCCGTTGCGCTCACGGCAAGATGGTCTACGAACGTCTTGGGCACGGCCTGCAGAAAGACCGGACGAAAGATGCCACCGTAATTCCAGAAATCGCCTCGGCGCTCTGCGCGATTCACGGATTCGTTTGCCGACTCGTCATCGACATCCACCTGAATCTCGTTCTGCTGGCCTGCGGGTTTCAGCAGACGCGTGACGTCGTAGTGGAAGGCGTAGTAGCCACCCTGGTGCATCGGTCCAGCGGACTGCCCGTTCACGGTCACCGCCGCATCCGTCATCACGCCTTCAAAGTTGAGCAGGACGGTCTTCTGAGACCACGATGTGGGAACGGTAAAGCGGCGCTTGTACGTACCGTGTACGCGCTGCCAGCCCTCTTGCGGCTTGATGCGGCCGTAGCTGTAGATGCCGAAGCCCTGCAGCTCCCAGTTGGAGGGCACGCCGATGGCCGACCACGTGCCGGCATGCTGGCCGCGGTCGCACCGGAACTCCCACTGCACGGTGTCGTCTTTGCCGTGGCCGGAAAGGTACTGCGTCTGAGTCCCTACGGCTTCTGCCAACGGCGTTAGGAACAGAAGCACTAGAGCTAAAAACACATTGCACAAGCGCATGGGACCTCGACTCACTGAGGTGATGGTACTTCGTGTTTACCGTATCTGAGTCGTGTTTCTATTCGTGGCTTTGTGGGGTGTGCGCCGAACGGACGAGCCTCTTGTTCACGTGCTAAAAGACGCAAGCAGGTCGGAGGCATCCGCAAAATACCAGCCCTCCGCTCACTGCATTTTTTTTAGAAACAGTTCTGTCGTTCTACGAACTTGAGGTATACCACTGCGAATCGATACCGGCTGAATGATTCAACGGAGGCTGTATTCGCCGAGGGTGTAGGAAGCACTGGAATTTCGGGGGAGGGTCTGAGATGGCTGCTACGCGCTCAACGATCGCTGAAAAAGTGGGGCCTCTCACTCGAAGAGGCCCCGTCTCCCAGCCTGTGTTACCGCACCAGAGTACAGACAAGGCATGCAGACCTGTGTTACGTATGCGGCACAACTACGAGGATGTGATATCAAATCCTGGGGCCAGCCTTGGAGAAACTCCTGTCCTGAGATAAAAAAGTCCGTCCGTGCCCGACCTGCTCTCCGTAGTCTTACCTCTGATGTGTGTCAATAGGAGTTAGCAGGTCAGTCTCAAGCGGCAGACGGCGTGCACCTACACGAAGAGGACAACGTTCAAGATGGCTCGTAAGAAGAGCGCGTGCTCACAGCCGCACATGTTCAGGCTGAACGGTGTCCGCAACCGGACGAGCTGTCGTCGTTACCGTACCTAATTGTCTTGCACTTGTGTGGGAGTCGCTCCTTGGTGCCGAACATCATCACCTTGGATCCAAAAGATTACGTCTTCAGCGATGTTGGTAGCGTGATCACCCACTCGCTCAAGGTTACGCGAGATCACCAGCGTGTTGAACGCCTGCGAGGTAAGCTCTGGCTGGCGCTGAATAAGCGTTGCGAGTGTGCCAAAACTTTGTTTATTCAAGTCGTCGACCTCGTCATCCGCCAGCAAGACGGATTGCGCAAGTGCCGCATCTCCCAAAAGGAACGCCTGCAGCGCGTTGCGGATCATGGAGATGGACACTTTCGCCAGCCTTGGGATATCGACAGGCATCTGGGCAGGAGGAAGTGCGGCCAGTTCTTTAACGCGGGCAGCAATGCTTACTGCCTGGTCACCCACACGCTCCAAATCAGACTTAATGCGAATGACGGACAGAATGAGCCGCAAATCTCCAGCCATTGGCTGTTCGGTCGCGAGCAGGTCGAGGGCAAAACGATCAATGTCACGCTCCATGTGGTTAATCATGGGCTCGCTTTGAAAAACGAGCTCACAAAGCTGCAGATCCTGAGATTCGTATGCCTCCGTGGATCGCTGGATGCCTTGCTCCACCATGCTTGCCATCACAAGCAGGCGTTCCTTCAGTTCGGCAAGCTTCTGGTGATAATTGATGCGAATCAACCGAACCTCCCAGTGATGTAATCTTCGGTACGTTTGTCTGAGGGGTTGGTAAAGATCTTTTCGGTCGCGTCAAACTCGACCATGACCCCAGAAAGGAAGAATCCGGTTTGCTCCGCCACGCGCGCAGCCTGCTGCATGTTGTGGGTCACGATGACGATGGTGTACTCGCGCTTCAGATCAAAGATAAGATCTTCGATCTTGGAAGTGGAGACAGGATCCAGTGCGCTCGCCGGTTCGTCCATCAGCAGCACCTCAGGGTCCACAGCCAAGGCGCGCGCAATACAGAGACGCTGCTGCTGGCCGCCTGACAGACTCGCTCCAGACTTCTTCCGAAGGTCGTCCTTGACTTCGTTCCACAAGGCAGCTTGCTTGAGCGAACGCTCTACAACTTCGTCCAGCACACGCCGCTTGCGAAAGCCGTTCAGGCGCAATCCGCTGGCCACATTGTCATAGATTGACATGGTAGGGAAGGGGTTCGGCCGCTGAAACACCATGCCTACTCGGCGGCGCACCTCCACCGGAGAAGCAGACGTGTAGATGTTGACATCTCCCATCTCGATGGTTCCCTCAACGCGCGCACCGGGTGTTGTTTCGTGCATGCGGTTCAGGCAGCGTACAAAGGTAGACTTGCCACAGCCGGACGGTCCAATCAGCGCGGTCGCCTTGTTGGCTGGAATGTGGAGGCTCACGTCCTTCAGCGTGTGGGTCGTGCCATACCACGCGTTCACATGCTCCACTCGAATGTTGACACCCACGCTAACGTCCTCCTGCAAGGCTATTCCGCGCCGCAAAAAGACGCACCAACGTAACCGAAATCATGATCAGGACAATCAGCACCAAGGCGCCGGCCCACGCCAGTCGCTGCCATTCGTCATACGGCGACACCGCATACGTGTAGATCTGCAACGGCACCGCAGCCATGGGCTGGTTCAAATTCAAACTCCAGAACTGGTTGCCAAATGCCGTAAACAGCAGCGGAGCCGTTTCACCTGCAACGCGCGCGAAGGCCAGCATGCATCCCGTGATAATGCCCGGCGAGGCCGCGCGAAGGCTGACCGACAGGATCGTTCGCCACTGCGGGATACCAAGTCCCAGAGCCGCCTCGCGCAGAGCAGTTGGAACGGTAGCCAGCATCTCTTCCGTCGTGCGCGTTACGGTTGGCACCATCATGATCGCCAACGCAATGCCGCCCGCCAACGCAGAAAAGTGATGCTGCTTGCTAACGATGAGGCTATACGCCACGATACCCATGACAATGGAAGGCACACCGTTCAGCACATCTGCAGTAAAGCGAACGGCGTGGCCTACCCAGCTTCCACGACCATATTCCGCGAGGTATACGCCGGCAGCAATACCCAGCGGAATGCCTCCTAGGCTCGCAACCAGCAGGATGATCCCGGACCCCA
>CALMRM010000308.1:0-22222 GCA_937871605.1 uncultured Terriglobus sp.
TCTGGCAGCACGGGCACTACCACAGCATCCGGCTCTCCGTCTGGCAGCACGGGCACGACCACAGCCTCCGGCTCCTCGTCCGGCAGCACGGGCACAACCACAGCATCCGGCTCTCCGTCTGGCAGCAGCGGCACGACCACAGCATCCGGCAGCAATCAACCGCCACCTGCTCTGCAGATAAACCAAAGCGCAACGCAATTGCGAATAGGCGACAATGCCCAGTTCTTGGCCTCGCAGGGCGGCTTTTCAGTTAGTGGCGGAACCTGGTCGGTGGACGGCGGCTCACAGAATGGAACCATCACTGCAAATGGACTCTATACAAGTCCGTCAGTTCTACCGGCTTCAAACACGATCTCTGTCAGATATCAAATGAACTCTGTTCAGGCCAGCTCCGCGGTCCAGTTACTGAATCCACTGCCATCACCAACATCGATCTCGCCAGCCAGCGTGGTACAGCAATCCACACAGATCACCGTGAAGGGCGGTGGCTTCGTCTCGACCTCGACCCTCTTTGTCGATGGTGTTGCCGTGCCAACGAAATGGATCGATTCCACGAGCCTGGTAGCGACGGTGGCGGTTCCTCCCGCCACAGCCAAAGACCTTAGCTTGGTCGTTCGAAACCCATCGCCAGGAGCCAGTGACAGCCAGCCGCTCACATTGAAGGCAGATTTAGTGTCGCTGACCACCTCTCCTAGCCTATTACCGAGAGGACATTTTGCTCTCACCGTAACGAGGCAAAGCGGTCTGGACGGTAACGCCACCTTTGCGCTTGACGGGACCAAACTGCAAGTGCTTTCCCGAACAGCTACATCGGCTAGCCTGATCGGTTTCACTCCACCTTGGCGCGCCAATACAGCGACTTTGAGCATGAATGATGCTACCGGCGCAACAAATCTCGTTTTAAATGTTGCGTCAAGTACGGTGACTTACGACGCAGCCGAACGGCTGGCTTCGCAGGCGGCTTTTGGCCCCCGAGCAGACGTGATAGCCAGTATTCAGAATGTGGGCATGCAGAACTGGATCGATGATCAATTTACACGGTCGCCCGCGACGTACGACCCTACACAAAACTCAAGAACTCAGTTCTTTAAGGCTGTCCTCATGGGAGACAGCGTCCTCCGGCAAAGGGTGGCGTGGGGATTTCAGGTCCTTCTACCAGCAGACGGCATAGACCCATACGTTGCTTTGTGGGAAGCAGTCCTCGAGCGTGATGCATTTTCAAACTTTAAACAAATTTTGTTTGACACCATGTCAGATCCAGGGGTCAGTACTTTCCTCAATCTTGTTAACAACGACGCCTCAAGTGACCCTGCAACGCACCCAAATCAGAACTTCGCTCGGGAGGTGCTACAGCTCTTCTCAACCGGTACTGTGCTTCTCAATGACGATGGTACCCCACAGCTAGACAGTTCCGGCTTGCCCATCCCCGCATACGATCAATCCACTGTAGAGGCCATAGCCGCGGCACTCACAGGGTGGCACTACCCCACTCCGGCAAATCCAACCTACACCTTTGAAGGTGTTGATTGGTCCGCTCCGCTGATCCCCGCTGAGGCTTTCCATGATCAAAGCTCCAAGACACTTTTCGGCAACGCAGTCATACCAGCCGGCCAGAGCGCCACTGCGGACAGGGAGCAGGTCCTCGAAGCCATTTTCCAGCATCCGAGCGTACCGCCATTCATCTCCCGTTTTCTGATTCAGCGCCTCGTAAAAAGTCAGCCCAGTCCCTCTTATGTCTACCGCATCGCCCAAGTTTTCAAAGACAACGGCAATGGTGTCAGGGGTGATTTGAAGGCTGTCATCCGAGCAATCCTCTTGGATCCCGAAGCTCGTGGAGGCGATGTGCAATCTTCCCCATCCGACGGCTTCGTCCAGGACCCGCTCTACGCCTTGCTGTCTACCATGCATTTGTTAAACCTGACCTACTTTGACGACCAGCCAAGCCTACTTCCTGGCCTCCTGGGTGAAAACGTTTGGAGTACGCCTTCTGTCTTCTCCTACTTTAGCCCCTCATACACAGTTCCAGGTACCACGGTAAATAGCCCGGAGTTCCAGCTGTTGGACAATTTCAGAATTGTTCAGCGAAGTCAGTTCCTTTGGAGTGCTGTAAGTCAAGGTCAATTGGGAGCACCTACTGGCAATGGCGAGACCATTTCTACTATTTACGCAGACTATCCTCGGCTTCCAGATCTGGTCGACGCTCTGAACCATATGCTGTTTCACGGCACCATGCCAGATTCACTGCGTTCGAGCATTCTCAGTTACTGCAGCAGCATACCTGCTGGCCCAACTCAGGTTCAGACAGCCGTGTTTCTAGCACTGAACAGTGACTACAACACCGTAGTGCATTGAAAACAAAAAGATCGACTTAACTGAAAGATGCTCTTACCCGGGAGTTTTCATGAGTAATCGTATAGACCGCCGCCATTTTTTACAGCTAAGCTCTAGGGTGAGCCTAGCTGCAGCATTAACTCCCTTGTGGGCTGACCCTGCGCACGCAGCCATGCTGTCCTCTACGGCTGCATCAGGATACAAGGCGATTGTGCTGGTCACACTGACAGGAGGCAATGACGGCAACAACACCGTCATTTCGCTCGATAATCACCAGTATGCTTCCTATGCGGCCATTCGAGGCGCAGCACTTGCCCTGCCTCAAAGCAGCATATTGCCTTTGTCCAGTGGTTCTGGACAGCCTGTCTTGGGTCTACATCCTGCGCTCAAGAACGTGGCATCTATGTACAACGCTGGCAGTGCGCTTGTGGTGGCCAATGTTGGGCCAATTAGCAGGTTGACATCCAAGGCGGACATTCTGGCACATACCTCGCTCTATCCTGCCATAACTCGTTCGCACCCAGACAGTCTATCGCTTTGGGAAACTGGCCAGCTTGGCACCACGAGTCAGCTGGGTCTAACAGGTTGGGGAGGGCGGACTGCTGACTTCCTTGCACAAGAAGCAGGCTCGATGCCACCCCTGTTCAGTACCGCGAATGGCATCTTCGGAGTCGGTAACAACGTTCAAGCAGTTGCGATTCAGAGTGGCGCTGCGTTTGCGGCGTTGCCGTCTGGCTGCAACGAATATATCGCAGCTGTAGCCGCATCCGAGCAGGGCAGCAGCAACCTGCTTGTGAGTAATGTTGCGCGCTTACGGGCTCGGGCGATTGCTGATCAGCTCACGCTGACATCGGCGATGTCCTATGCACCTCCGCGTACAGCCTTCAGCACCTCTCAGCTTAGCCAAGG
Source organism: uncultured Terriglobus sp. (assembly GCA_937871605.1). Taxonomy (GTDB): domain Bacteria; phylum Acidobacteriota; class Terriglobia; order Terriglobales; family Acidobacteriaceae; genus Terriglobus. Next base: position 3,241 of record CALMRM010000308.1, read on the forward strand.
TTTTAAGAGCATCGCTGAGGTCATCGCCGGTCGCTCAGTGACGGGTGCGAACCGTCAGCTCTTCTATCTACGACACGATGGTTACGACCATCACACCTCACAGCTAATTCAACAGAATGTACAGCTATCGATCTTTGATGAGTCGATAGGCTCATTCTTCGCTGCCCTGGAGGAGAGTGGAGCGCACAATGATGTGATCGTGGTGACTCATAGTGACTTTGGTCGAACTCTCGCTCCGAACAGCGAGGGGGGTAGTGACCACGCCTGGGGCAACCATCACTTCGTCTTGGGAGGCGGGATCGCTGGGCAGAGGCTAGCAGGCACTATGCCTGACATGGCTTTGGGTGGGAGTCAGGATCTCGACACCCTAGGCACATGGATACCAACTCAGTCGGTTGTCCAGATGACAGCCGGTCTGGCTTCCTGGCTAGGCCTCACCGATCAACAGGTGGCTAGTGTCTTTCCTGATCTGGCGAATTTTGGGGCTGGTCCGGTTCGATTGTTCTAGCAGAGGCTGGCATCTGCTAAGAAATGAAGCTGCCGTGTATCGGCCGTTTTAAACGCTTGGTGGGCGCATTACCCGCCGCTAGTGACACTCGACTGAGCGCAACGTTAATGACCTCCCTGAGTATCCTTGCGCCGGCAGAACCATCAGATGCTCGCCCTACGATTTTTCGAAAACACTGATTTAAGGATAGTCTAGCCAAGTACTGCCTAGCCGTTGCGAGTGATCTGGAGCGGCACTCTGCCAGCGCGCTTCACAGAATCTGGATGGTTGACGAATGTGTCGTGCTTTTCTGCCTGCCTCTGTACTTTGTTTTGTTGCACTTAGTGCACCAGCGTACGCGGCCAATAACAACGGAACGCTTACTGGCAACCCACTGTTTTCAGCAGGCTTGTTCGGCAATGCTGCCACTTTCGAGTACGGTAGATATGCTGTCTTGCCTGATTTCTCGGCGTCCCTTGGCAACAGCTACACCGAGGTGCTTTGGTTTAAGCGGTCCTCTATTCCGTTAGGCATAGAAGTGCTGACTGCGAGTGGAGGGACTGGCGGCTTCCAGAGTTCATGGGTGGGGATTCAGACAACGGGTCACCTGGTATATCAAGGCTACGGCTCGAGTCAGGTTGACAGTGGTGTGACAGTCACTGATGGAGCGTGGCACCAGGTGATGGTGGTCTACACGCCCTCTGCCGTTACGGCGTACATCGACCACAATTTAGGCGGCGTAAGCGGTCCAAGTAACGGTACTTTTTCAGGAACTGCTGCAATTGGCGGTTTTGGCAACGGCAATTTCCCGACTGCAGCGCAAATAGACGAGGTGGCGTGGTTCACAGGCGACAGACACGCTGTTGAGTCGAGTGTGCCCACTGCGCCTTATGCAAACAGCACACCTAACCTCATCGCCCTGTACCACCTGGAGAACGACGCCACAGACTCGGCGGCTAGCAACGTTGGAGTCCCGTTAGCGCCGACTCCCCCGCCGATCGTAACGCCAACCGTCACCGTCACACCGGCGTCGTTTCCTCTTGGAGTAGCAACGTCGTTCACTCTTGCAAATTCAGGTACTGACTGGACTGCCTTGACGCGGCCGACGGTCAGTGGCGGCAATGGAGCGTACCTCAGCAACATGGTTGTCAGTGGGCAGACGATTACGGCGACGCTGTTGCCTGGCAATACGATAGGCATGCTGACGCTGGGTAACAGCACCAACAGCCTCACGGCCAACGTTAGCGCCGTTGCCAATCTAACGACGGTGGTCGTACTCCACGGCGATTCTCTAACACGTGGTTACCGAGGGAGTGGGGACAACACAGTAAACGCCACACGGCTTGCTGTCGCCAAGTCAGGCCTAGGACCCACTGCGACGCTGTTCAATGAGGGCATCGGCGGTCAGACGATCGAGAACATGACCAGCGTTTATGCAGCAACTGCAGGTGCGGACTACAGGTCTGGTAAGGTCAACGTTCTGGTCGTGCAAGGAGGACACAATAGTTGGCAACTGGGCGAGACGGTAGCGCAGGTGATGGCCGACTGGCGCACTTACTTCGCGACAGTCAAAGCGACGCACCCAGACACATTGATTGTTTGGGAGACTGAACTTCCTGCAGCAAACCCAGGCGTTTACCCAGCTGATTTTGACGCCAAGCGGGACCAAATCAACGCGTGGGCACGCTCCTCGTTCACAATGCTTGGTGTTTGCCAGCTTTCGGATGTAGCGGCTGATGCGGTCATAGGCCAAGATGGGCAGGAATACAACCTGTTGAATTTCAATGATGATTTCACCCATCCAACAGACCTTGGATACACGCGCATGGGCAATGCTGACCTGCAGGCCATCCGTGCGGCGTTGAGAGGGTGCGTAGCAACAGGCGGTCAGTAACGTCCCTGTATGGACCTCTTACGTTATGACGATGTACAAAGAATGATTACAGCGCACGGAGCAGTGTAGTGCTCGCCTACTTCACCGGAGCGACTCACCTGCCCACCCATCGAATCGGACTGTCTAAAAAACGCAGCCTTACGTCACGACGCAGCAGGAGAGTTAGGCCCTCAGTGTCTTTCGTTGCAGTATGGAAACAAGATCCAGATGCGATCTAGGCTACAGGAGAGCCGTCTAAACGTGGTGCGCTTGGGGCCGCACGAGCCGCAAGACTTCTCCGCTATAGGTCGCCCGAGATAATGGGAGCGAGCTATAGATGGAAAGTAGCCCCTTACAATGCAGTAACGTCGAGTGTGTTTGATTGTGCGGACTGATCTTCCTTCGCGTGATGGCGTAGCCGAGGAAACCCTGAGACTTTGCGAAAGCTTAAATGAGAATCGGTGAAGAACGAGCAGCCCACGCACGGTGCATCGCGGAACGGCGCATGAGAGCTAGCTGTGGTGGGCGCGACGTTGGCGCCAGCACATGAGTGCAATGTACAGAGCTGGCCGAATTGTTTCTTGGAGTTGGATTGGTATTACAACTGTGGGCCCGTGTGGCTGTGGGTATGCAGATGGTAGGACACACCGACGCTTACCTGTTGCGGGTGAAAGTATGGAGCAAGGTGGGTGAAACGCCAACGCTGTGTCTGAGCGTCAGCGCGGAAGGTAACGTAGCGGGAGGTGCGCAGGTCAATGCCACCGCCGTAAGATCGGACCGCGGAGTAGTCACGTTGATAGTCAGGATTGGCGGAGGTATTGAAGGTACCCCGGCCCGCGCCAAAAAGGTATTCAGCGTACGGCTGCACCCAGAAGCGGCGATAGCTGAGGCGCGGACCAAAGCCAGCTGAAGCTTCATTGATCTGCGTAGAACGTGCTGCAACGCCACGCACGTCGAGACTCAGTTCAACGGAGGACGACAGAGCGAAAAGGTCCAGGTTTAAGCCTGCTGTCACTGCGCCAGCTGCGGGCGAGTCGTCGTAGGCCGGGCGCGCATAGCTCACGAGCGCATACGATTCAGCGTGCATGCGCTGGCTTGCTGTTTGGACTGCCTGTGCGGACGCGATGAGCATGCCTGAGGTGAACAAGATGCAAGCAGCAAAGGAGCGGAGATCGACAACTTTGGATATACCCATTGCACTAACATCATCGGCGCGTTGCTATAACGCATTAGGAGGAGTCCGCTGCTACTCGTCCATCGCTTATGCGCGCGGTGGAATCATGAACTAAAGGCAGCCCGACTCCCGGTAGGCGCCCCCAGTTCAAAGCTCTTTCCAGTCGGCTTTCTTCACAAGCAGGTGAGAAAGCTCTTGTAACAGTCAGGTTGCGAATGAAGGCTTTGGCTCCACTCGCAACCGCTTCAGCGCCGTGGTCTGTTGGAGTCGTAGCGTAGTGTTAGACCTTGGGACGACGTGGTCACGCTAGCAATATGACCCTTCAGGTCGGCTACAGTTTCCGGAGAGAAAGACAAGGAATCTTCTTCCACTTGGATGCCTTTCAGGTTTTTGATGGGGGGAGCAGCGTACTCAGTTCCGCACCGATCAGCTTCAGCAAGTCTTTGACAGGGATCCCACCAGCCTTGACATTCTTCGCGGTAAGCCGGATCAGGTGCCGTCTGTGGTCACTGGACCCTGGATCGAGAAGTGCAGAGGGACTACCTTCTTGATCGTCCCTGTCAGCGTGGCACCATGGACATCATGGTGTACCTCGAAGTCCTTGATCTTGCTGTTCGAAGCTTGAAGCTTTTGCGCGAACACCTCGGTGAGACTCTCGCTAGTGACAAATATCTGCGCCTTGGAAACAACGGTTGTTCTTGCGTAGCACCGGGGCGCGGCTTTGCCCTTCGGTATGAGCTTCGCTTTCAACCCCGTGAGCTCGTAGCGGACTCCAGGGCTCGCCTCGAACCAACCATGTGCTATCGAGAGAGCTTTCCGTCGGGCACAGCACGGCTTGCGCGTACACCGTAGCTGAACAAACTAATGACCAGACAAGAAGGATGAAAGTGCGAATCAAAAAACCCCGCAAGGTGCTGCTAGGTGTTGGCAGCCGCACGTGTTCTGGTGCAACTGAGCCAGACCACACCCTTCGGGTCGATACCTGCAAATGCGTCTGCGTACTCTACTGTGAGGCTTTCCAACATGATGAGGTTGCCGGGGTTTCTGAGGGGTAACTCACCCCGGTTCGCCCATGCGCCGCGAGTACGGTCCGGCGGTAGTAAGTGGTAGACATTACGGGAAATGGTTTGCAGATGAAGGTTATCGATATGAGGACGAGAAGCGCGCACTCAAATGCAAGTAGCCTCAAAGGTCCTACTCAACCGTTTGCGGGACGCGATCAAGGCAGTCGCCCCGAACCATCAGGATTGGATTTAGAAGCAGCAGTGGCTGGCGACTCTCAGCCCGGACCTTCCAGCGGGGCGACAGTCTGCCTTAAGTTCTACAGGCATTCCAGCAAGTATCCTCAGAATGCTGAGGCAAATGGGATGGATGCAAACAATATCTCTGCGGGGCGAGACGATCCAGTTACCTGCCTGTAGCTACAGATTGCACAGGGGAACTTCGCTACCTCGGCATTTAAATGGCCGTCTCGATGTTGAGCGGGCACAGAGGGGCGCACAGATTGTGCGCCCCTTCTCTTTCCATGAGGATCACCGGGTGCTCAGCACCCATGATTACCCGAACAGCTGAGTTGCCTATTGATTACAAGCCTTGCCGTAGGCTGGGCGTGCGCCTTCGGCCTTGGCACTTGCCTCAGATTCGTATTTCCCTGCTTTGGTCGTGCCGTAATCCTTGCCGCCATAGCAGTGGTAGACCTTCGACGAAGTGTTGACCCAGACCATGCCAGGACCTCCACCGGCAGCCTGTGCCCGTGCCACAGAAGCAGGTGCCGCAGAAGTGGCAGATGTTGTTGGAGTCGGACGTGGAGCGGGTGAGTTCACCGGCGCTACAGGGGGCGTCGGGGCAACGGCGGAAGCAGAGGTAGTACTGGTACCACTGTCAGCAGCGTACCAACTCTGCACACCTTTGTGACCGCTGCACGCGCCTGCCTTATGTGCAGCCGTTGAGTAGGTGCCGTCTTTGCACTGGCCTGTCGCGCCAGATGGTGTCTGCGCCTGCAAGGTTGCGGTGAGTAGCAGCACAGCGGTGATACAACCAAACCACGTTAAGCGTTTCATGGATGCTCCTAGCGGATCGAATTCACCAAAGAAAGATGCCTGTACCTCGCTGAAAGGCTGTCAGAGTGCGACAAAATCGCCTGCAGTCATGATCCAGTTACCTCCATGCTTTTTCGGCGCAAGCAATCGCCTTAGCCGTCTGTGACAAGATAATCGGCATGGCCAATTTCGGCGGCTGCCAGTAGGGAGTCGTCATCAGGATCAGGCGAAGCCAATGCAGCTGCCGATGTCATAAGCCAGTGCGGCAGCGCCACTAACGAGTGGCAAGGGGTTGGTCAAGCGACAATGTAGAAGTTGGGAACTGCTTCAACAAATGTTGTCGCCTTTCAAGCGCACACAGGAGTCGTTATCGCGTGCCAAGTAGTAATCCACGCTTCCTCAAGGGGCCGTACCAGTCGCCTGATGTTGACATTGGTGATGCAATCACGTGTGCGGTACGCGGCCTTGTAGAGGTGAGGGGTTGGCATGACACCGGAGTTATCGCCGCGCTGCTTGGCGGTGTGCGGGGAAGACGCTGGTCGATCGTTGTCAGTCACGATCTGCTCCGGGCACTGCATGTCGAGACAAGTGTCGCCATCTGCTTCTACTGGAACGTTTCGCAACCCACGGTCGCCGGGTGGCGCAGAGCGCTTAGGCTGGACAGTCGCGCGACGGAAGGCTTCCTGACCACCATGAGCCAGGTGGGTTCTGTATCGGGCAGAGCACCTGGTGTTGCTGAGCGGTTGCGGAGCATGAATGCGAAGCCCTAGACACCGGCAGAGTTGCAACTCTTGTCGGTGTGGAGTACCGCGGAGATCATAGCTCTGGCTGGAAGAAGCCGTGAAGCAGTCGAGCACGCGCGAGCCCGGTACAAACGACCACAGCGACGCAATCTGCTGACCTGCCCATGTTTGTGGACACAAGTGGCTGTCACACAATGGTAAGACACCAAGGCGCTGCGCAAGGCAGACCTGCCGACAACCTCTTTCGTAGATGCGCATACAAGAAGCCCAATCCTAGCTCAACAGCAGAGCACCCTGGCTATCCGGACGTGCCCGAGGGTCTTCATCTATACGGGAGTTGTCAAGCCGCCGTGAGATTGAGCGATAATCCGGCCTCTTCGCAGGCCAGGGCGGAACTGGCGAGCAGTACCTACTACTTCGGCTATATCGGTGGCTATATCGACGGCCTAAACAGGTTAGCGGACCAGGTGTGTGTGCGAGGGGCCGGCGTAAACACTGTTGCGCGAGTATACGTGGCCTACATGCAGCAAAACCCGAAGCTCATGGACGAGGGCCGAGCCCTCGGTCTGTTGCTCGCGCTTAAGAATGGTTATGCCTGTTACTAGGCGCGCCTAGCGTCGGCCTGGCGCACTCGGCTACTGTAATCACTGTGTATTTCGATCGCACACCAGAGGAGTTCACCGCTTACGTGAGGAGGTTGGAAGCGCTTGCTTGGAAACTAGTCGGTCACCGTGACGAGTACGAAGCACTGATGGACGACCCAGTCATGTCACAGCTAACGTATGTTGAGGCGCTTGAGAGGCTGATCCTGTTGAAGAGCGGCGGTATTGACTAGACCAGGGTCAGATTGCACTGGCATGCTGGTCGATCTTGTTTGTCGTCAGCACGCTCGCAGGTGAACCATCTAACTTGCTAAAGTTGCGAACACACAAGCCTTCCCGGATACACGTGCTGCCGACTTCGCGAACCCGGAGGCGAACTGCGCCAAGCTTGCGGCGGGCTAGGACTCGCAGATGGACCTGTGGCCCCACGAACGCACCCGCGCTCAACCGCATGCCGGGCGGCAAGACACGGTAAAAGCAGGCGCCTGTCGTGCGCTACGACGCATCCAGCGGCAATGCCTAACTGCTGTTCTGCGCGGAGAACTCGCCCCTGCAGGCCAGCCGCCTGAACGCGGACGGCATCGTCCATGCGTCGCACGCGGCGGAGCTGCCAGCCCCAACGTACAGAGCTGCTCGCCGAGCTGCTTCGGCTTCATCAGCAGCAACGCCGGGCAGAACAGCTTCCCGCTCGGCTATGCCAACCGTACAGTCACGCAGAGCTTCCTTGCTGCCCACGACCTCGCGCACCTGGAAGACGCGGTGCCCACGCTCTGGAAGAGCGGCATCTACGCCTATACAAGTTGCACACCTGTGGTGTGGAACGGCCAGGTCTACCTGCCCAGCAACGCGGGCAGCGTGGATGCTACAAATTGGGGCCAAGTTCGTACTGATGAAAAGCAGAGCTCGCCTTCACCGACTGACCACTCTTGAGCTGCAGCTCGATAGCTGAGATGTCGTTCGCCTCAACTAAGTCGCTCTTTGCCTCCTGCCAGGAACGGGTAAGCCCCTCTCGCCATGGTGCGCGAGGAGAGTACAACGGTCGCACGAAGTACCGGATCTTTGTTGGAAAAGGATCCGGCAGGAGGACAACCTCACAGAGCAGCAGTTGCTTCACCGCGTCAGCGTAGCACCTGCAAGGCCGATAAAACTTCGAGACGATATCACATTCGGTCAGGAACTTTCTGATATGTACAGATGCCTCTCCTTGTGCGAGGTACGCACCTGAGTGTCGCTTGCCTAATTATGTGGCCTACTTCTGTTCAACTGTGTGGCACACATGAGCGCAGGAGGGACGGCATAGATCTACGCGTGACCGATACAAAGTTTTCTCTGGCGGTCTCCACTACATCGATCGAGAATTGGCTGAGCTGGTTGATCTCGACGACCCGCTGCATCTGCATCAGCAGACGTGCGAGCGGGCGAAAGACAATTTGGCACACATATGAATCGGCCGGCATCGAACCTCATGCCTGACCGATGACAAGATTCTCTCCGGCAAAACAGGGTAGCCGCTATCCGCGCTGACGGACTAGCAGAGTGCACTCAGGGCAGAAGGTACGAGGCTAGTCCGCTATTTAGCCTGACATCGCATTATATTGAAGCTCCTAAAGATCGCCCAAGTAGACGGGTGCTTATCCTGTGAGAGCATGCGGCTTGGATGCTCGAAGGCGAGGGATGCCGACTCAAAAACCAACGCTCCTGAAAGGTCCCTACACGTCGCCTGATGTGAAGCTTGGCGATGCCATCGTTTGTGCGGTACGCGGTGCAGTAGAGGTGAAAGGTTGGCATGACAAAGGTGCGATTGGTGTGCCGCTTGGGGGAGTGAAAGGAACACGTTGGTCGATTGTGGTCAGTCATGACTTGCTCAGAGCTTTGTACGTTGAGACGAGCGTCGCCATCCAGTTCTACTGGGCAGTTTCTGAACTCACTGTGGCGAACTGGCGCAGGGCGCTGGGGATTGAGAGCCGCGCAACGCTGGGCTTTGTACAGGCGGTGAGCCAGGTCGGCACGGTCATGGGAAGGGCACCAGGCATGGCCGAGCGGCTGCGCGCCATGAACGCCAACCCGTGGACATTAGAAGAATTGCGCATGCTGCCCTCTGTGAGCACCGCTGAGATGATTCGCTTCACCGGCCGTTCCAGGGAGGCCGTCGAGCACGCAAGAAGCCGCTACTGCCTGCCCCAGAAACGCGAGATCCTGACATGTGAGGTTTGTGGCTATGCATGGCTGCCACAGAACGGCAGCGTACCCCGGCGTTGTCCCAGACAGAGGTGCCGACAGCCGCTGAAAGGGCATCTTCCGGCGTAGACATCGCTCTCACGGACACATCTCTTCGCCTGCGCCCCATGGACGGGCTGCTAGAGTTCACTCATGCTTGCGCTCTCGTTGCTTTTGTTCGCAGTACAGGTAGCAGTTCCGGCAGACCTGTCGAGAGGTTCTCACCTCTACGGAAGCTGTCAGGCAGCAGTGAGATGAGTGACGGTCCGGCTTCCGCACAGGCAAAAGCAGAACTTGCCAGCAGCACCTACTGCTTCGGCTATCTCAGCGGGTACATTGATGGCCTGAATGTGCTCAAGGAGCAGGTGTGCGTTCATGGGGCAAGCCTTGCTACGATTGCCCGCGTCTATGTGATCTACATGCAAAAGAACCCGACCTTGATGGAGAAGGGCCGGGCGCTTGGCCTCCTGCTCTCGCTCAAGAGCAGCTACGGTTGCTAGTCTCCAGGAGCGACGGAGAACGGCTCACATGCACACTAGCTCATTGATACTAGCTTCGCCCCTTGACCGTACCCCCGAAGAGTTCACCAACTATGTCAAGCGCCTGGAAGAACTGGCGTGGAGGCTTGTCGGTGATTGTGAGGAGTACCAGGCCCTAATGGAAGACGAATCGATGGCACATCGGACATACGTCGAGGCTCTGGGACTCTTGATTCTCATGAAAAGCGGGGGCCGACTGAGTGAGGTCCGCCCGGTAGCGAACCGAGCTCAGGCTTGCGATCCTATGTTGAATCAAGTACGAACCCGCGTGTGGCAGATCATCGCATCAGCTGGATACCGTCCGGAGCCGATGAGACTGAACTGTGATGGCCACTACCTTGGAGAAGCATGCGCAATTTTTTTCGCGGTGAGAACTCTCCTGTCGCCAAATTGACGACCAAGCGAGCCCAGAGATATTGCAACGCAATCTGAGTGGCGAACGCCACAGAGCTCTTGCGCAAGAGTTCGGCGTTTCTCCGGACAGCATCGGCAAGCTTGTGCGTGGTCTCAGATGGAAGGAGATTGAAGGGAAACGACGCGGAGAGTAGGCGCGAAGGAACCGGTAATCACTTGGTTAAGCTCAATGAAGCGAAAGTGAGAGAGATACGGGCGGCTCGGGAGCAAGGCGTCACCTTTCAACGGCTAGCTGAGCGGTACGAGGTTCACCCGGGTACAATCCTTGCGATCATTCAGCGACGAACTTGGAAGCAAGTTGTTTGAGAGGTGATCCTTGTGGCGACAGACTCGAAGCCAAGGAGCTTCGTGCTGGATAGTCTGCAGTCAAGGTCTAAGCCAGTACCCCAGCACAGTGCCTATGACTCCGAAGGCCCATTTCTGTTGATCGGCTTCGTAGTGCCGGGATAGAACGATGTACAGTGCAGAGGCAAGTACGGCAAGAGTCACAAGAATACGCATCCAGAGTGCGGCGTAGAAGCCCTGGTTCTCGCCCGCAGCCTGCAAGCTGATAGTGCTAGGCCGCGGATGTCGGGACGTCAGACCGGAGCCGAGCACTGATGTCCGCGGTTGCGCTGCCGCGAGCGAAGCCAGGAGTAGAGCCATCGTGATGAGGAATAGCGCGAGACCAGCATGCGAGAGCATCAAGGCGTTCTCCTATGCATGAAGTAGCATTAGAAGCACTATATTCGCTTTATGTTCGCCATCTTCGGTTGTCTCGAAAGGGCAGGCTGCACGAGCTCGGAGCGGTAGCTTGGCCGCAAGCTGGCCGCTGGTGTTTGTGTACTTCGATGGAAAGTGTGTCGCTTGCCGAATTACGTGGCCGACTCATGCCTGGTCCGATGGAACAGACCTTCAACACGCTAGCGATTTAACATCAAAACGGCTGAAAATCGCAGAAGCAACCGCAACAGCAAAGCGGCTCGCTGAATCTGCAACTGCTCTGGTGTACATGCTCTTCTCCTGACGGGTGTGTGCATCGTGGATGGTTGGGGGCAGTGTTCCTGCACTGCCCCACTGAAGCTCTGTCCGGCTACTCTTCCGTGTCCGTCTCGGCCCCGACCGCAACTCGCTCGATGGCGGCGGCAAGGAACTCGGTCTCGTAGAACTTCACGGTCTCCGCCCGATCACCCGCGAGTAGTTGTTGTTCCGGGCCTCGGCCTCGACATACACCCGGTCCCCCTTCTTCAGCTTGGCCGCGTACTTCCGCAGGTTGCCGAACACGACGATGTTCTGCCAGTCGGTACGGGTCTGCCGGTCGCCCGCGTTATCCGTCCAATGGGAAGAGACCGCTATGGAAAAGGTCACAGGTGCTGTACCGTTCGCCTGCTTGGCGTCGGCTCCAAGGTGGCCCATAAAGGTGGAGCGGTTCAGGTTGCTAATCATGGTGTTCTCCTTCAGGTTGTTAGGCGGCTAGAATGCTAGCGGTTTAGGTTGTCAGCAACTCAAGAGGCTGGCACTCCGCTCTTGAATGGTTTGGCTGTGTTTGTTCAGAAACACGCCTTGGCCCTGGCCCACGCCAGCAGGGGCGGCAAGTGCAATGCTGTGGGAAACGTGCCCGGCACGGGCAGGCCGCAGGCCCGGAGGAAGCGAATACCTGGAGCTGCACGGAGCGTTTTCTCACCAGCTTGCGCGCGCCAGGCGACGGAGTCCCTCAGCAAGGTTTGGCTTCCGATTCGTACGCGCCAGCGTACAAACCTGCTTTTGGGGCGTTACGGGGTACCCCCGTTGGGATGGGGAGCCTCCAAAACCGCGCCGCCCTCGCGCGGGCTGGGAGCCGGGCGAAGGGCGCAAGCGCCTTCCCCGATCCAAGCATCTAGAGGGCTAGAGTGTTAGCGGGTAGAACGCTGGATGGGTAAACGGCTGGATACGCGTAGGCCCACCTCAGTAAGGTTTCTTCTGTGTCAGGCCATTAGTGCAATCTTGAAGCGAAGTCGATAGTGATTCGGTCCTAGCGGACTAGTTGACAGTACGCACACTCACCGTGCATAGTCCTAGTCAGCTAGGAGCTGATCTTGTATGAAACGTGCGAGAGCCGCTGAACAGATACCGCCCGTGGAACTTGCGATCCTGAACATCCTTTGGAACCACGGACCGCTGAGCGTGCAGGAGGTTCAGGCGAAACTGTCAGGCGACTCTGCCTACACCACCGTCCAAACGACCCTGAACACGATGGAGAAGAAGGGAAGGACGAAACGGACGCTGCAGGGACGGGCTTACGTCTACAAGGCTGCCCTAGCACGAGATGTCGCTATGAAGAGCGCCTTGAGGGATCTGGTGGACCGGATGTTCTCCGGTTCTGTAGAGAGCCTCGTAATGAACCTTCTTGAGTCGGAGCGCGTTGACGACAAGACCTTCGAAAGGCTGCAGGCACTGATTGCGAAGCGAGGGCAGTCATGAACATGCTGCTTAACTGGTGCACCTTCTTTGTCCTGAACTCTTTGTGGCAAATTCCCGTGCTGATCGCCATAGCAGCTCTGCTTGTGAGATTACTGCCTAAGCTCTCTAACGCGCTCGAACACCACGTTTGGGTCTGCTGCCTGCTGCTCGGTGTGGCAGTTCCCGGCGTTTCGACCTACATGGCCGTCGTCCCCGTACGTGGTCCGGAAGCCATCGCGGTGTCTGAGAGGGACCGCTGGAAGTCCCGCATCCTCCTGAGCATGGCCGTTTGACAGAACCGATGACAGCCGTAGAAACAACAACCGCATGGCATAGTCCCTTCCGCTTGGTTGCAGGCTTCTACTTGGGATCAGTTGTCATCGGAGGCGGCTATCTATTGCTCCGCCTCAAGAGGACTCGGCGCATCGTGGCGAGTCGGCAGGCCGTGAGCATGACCATACCGAACCTACCTGTACATCGCCGGTGCAGACATGTCGGTTTGTTCTTTAGCAGGGAACTGATGATGCCAGCGACGCTCCACTGGCCGACGCCGATGATTCTGGTGCCAGAAGCATTTGAGGGGCTGCCGGGGCCTGAACAGGCTGCTGTCCTTGCCCACGAGATGGCACATGTTGAGCGAGCGGACTTCCTCAAGAACTTCCTGTTGGAAGTCGCGTCCTTGCCGCTCAGCTACCACCCGCTGACTCGGTGGGTGAAGCGGAAGATCGCAGCATCTCGCGAGGCGCTCTGTGACGAGATGGCAGCAGGCACCGCGACGAATAGAAGTAGGTACGCTCACGCACTCCTGAGCGTTGCTAGAACCATGGCTGGCCAGCGGCATACCGCAGGGCTGGTCCCCGGCATGACAGATACGCACCTTGAAAGGAGAATTATGAAACTGCTGCAAGCTCCTCTATTTGTCTCTCCGCTTCGCCGGACTCTCACGCAAGCCCTGTGTCTCTTGGCATTGCTCGGCGGGAGTGTGGGCGTGGTCCGTTTGAGCCTGCATCCTGTATCGGTCCAGGCGGCAGGGTCTCCGGCCTTCTCGTTTGATCCTTCTCAGACGTTGGACACACTCAAGACACCCGCTCAACGGAAGACAGCGCCGGATTTCACTCTGGTGGATAACAAACGGCAAGAAGATCACCCTATCTGACCACAAGGGAAAGGTCGTACTTCTGGATTTCTGGGCGACATGGTGTGGCGGCTGCAAGCTGGAGATCCCCTGGTACATGGAGTTTGATCGCAAGTACCGGAAGGATGGCTTGGCGGTGATTGGAGTCTCCATGGACGACAAAGGCTGGGAGGCAGTTCGGCCCTTCCTTGCCAAGAAGCGCGATGACGAGACCGGAGGCATGATCGCGATGCAGTACCCTATCGTGATCGGGAACGATGCCCTGGGAAGCCGCTTCGGTCTCACTTCCATGCCCATGACACTGCTGATCGACAAGGCTGGGAAGATTGCGGTCTCGCACACAGGTGTCGTGGACAAGGGGAACTTCGAAGCGAACATTCGGCAGCTGCTCAAGCAGTAAAGCTCAGCGTGCTAGCAATCTCAATGGCTGAGTTGCTAGCACGTTACATACACGGAAGCCCGCGCCGTAGCTGAAGCTTATGCGTCACCAGCTCTCGGTGGACGGCTTGGTATTAGGTCAGATGTTAGTCTCCCGGCCTACAATCCCTCATGCGTCCCTTCGTGATTGCCGCTGCTTTGCTGTTCAGTTTGAAGCTCGTTGGTCAGCAAGCAACCCCGGTGCAGCCAACCATGGCAATTACCTTCGATGACCTTCCAGTTCACGGTGCGTTGCCACCTGGAGAGACACGTCTACAGATTGCGCAATCGATCCTTTCGACACTGAAGATCAATCAAATGCCGCCTGTTTACGGCTTTGTGAATGCACGTCGCTTGATGCCCGCCGATCCGGCGCACGCTGCGACGAACCGGGAGAACATCAGGCCGACTGACCCTGATTACGCGTTCCTGACTGCTTGGAGGGCTGCTGGCCAGCCACTTGGTAACCACACGGCGAATCACCCATCGCTGGATGAAAGCACTGCGGCAGAGTTCGAACAAAACATTCTGGATGACGAACCAACCCTGGCGGCCCTCATGGGGAACGAGGATTGGCACTGGTTCCGCTTCCCCTACCTTCAGGAAGGCGACACGCTGGCCAAACATCGCGAAGTTCGGGACTGGCTTGTGGCTCATCATTACCGCACGGCTCAAGTCACTATGGACTTTGAAGACTATCTTTGGAATGCGCCCTACGCTCGCTGCGTAGCGAATCACGACGAAGCATCCATCAACTATCTGCACACCTCCTACCTGGCAGCTGCTGGGCAGTATATGAGCCTGTTCCGGCTGCTTTCCTATGAGGCTTATGGCCGTGAGATTCCGTATGTACTGCTATTGCACGTCGGGGCGTTTGAAGCGGTTATGCTGCCCGATCTGTTGAAGTTGTACCGTCACGCCGGTATGAAGTTTGTCACGTTGCAGGATGCTGAGGCTGACCCCGCTTACGCGCACGATGTGGATCTAGGAATGAAAGGTGGAGGCGGCCTGCTGGAGTTGATGGCGTACAAGGAAAAGATTCCGTTTCCTCCCAACTCAAAGCCGTACAAGCAACTTGAGGATATCTGCCCAGTCGCGGTAGGCAAGTGAGCCTGTCTTCAGTCGAACGTCGGGAAGGTACAGCTTATGTGCGGCCGTTACGTACGTCGGAGTGACAAGCAAAAGCTGGCAGAGCACTTCCACGCGCAACCGAACCCGCCTGAGCTGCCGATGCCGGACGCGGACTACAACGTAGCGCCGACGACGCACCAGCCGATCATCCGGCAGAGCAAAGAGATCGGCGACCGCGAGCTGATCCTGGCACGCTGGGGCCTTGTACCGTTCTTCACAAAGGACCTAAAGGACGTGAAAGGCCTCTCCACCATCAACGCGCGTTCGGAGACGATCAGCAAAGCCCCGACCTGGCGCGAGCCGTTTCGCAAGCGGCGCTGCCTGGTGCCGGTCTCGGCGTTTTACGAATGGGATAAGTTCTCAGCGCCGCCAAAGAAGCCCTATGCCTTCGAGCTGAGCAGCAGAGGCACTTTCGCCTTCGCAGGCTTGTGGGACGCCTGGAAGGATCGGGAAGGGCACTGGCTGCAGTCCTTCGCCATCGTGACGACCGAAGCGAACGAGCTGATAGCACCGATACACCCGCGTATGCCGGTCATCCTCCACGCGAGGGACTATGACCGCTGGCTGGACAGGGAAGAGACGGAACGACTGCCGCTCGACCTCTTGCGTCCCTTCGAGTCGGAAGCCATGGAGATGTACGAGGCGAATCCGAAGGTTGGAACGTGCGGAACAACGGGCCAGAGCTGATGCGGGCCGCTACTATGGCCGCTGTGGAGGGTGAGCTACCCTTGTGATTTCTCTGCAACGTAAGAGAAAGCACTCGACCGCTGCGACGATTGTCTCTGCTGCAGCCCCTTCTTGTAATTGCTGGCAGCAGCAACCCTATTGCTTCACCGCTAGCGTAGAACGTTGTAGGCACGCTGTTCGGGCCACAGCTTGCCTTTGTTCTGCTGTTTCCACTCAAAGCTGCGGGCACATGCAGCGTTCGGACAAAGCAGCCTCGTTGAGTCCTTCGGGTCAAGCCGGAAAGTCCGGGCGTCAATGCCGGTCCTGCAGTGTGGACAGCGCCACGCGCCGGTGAGACGGTTGTTGCGGCTGGCGCTCAGCAATCTTCCTCCTGCAGGTGTCGTTCGATTTCTTCCCACACGATGCGAACGAACTCGACGGAATCTCTCACCTGTTCGCGTACGGGTACAGTGTTGGCGCTGATGTAGCGTTGCTGGCGCAGCCGGAAGGCGGCGATGCGGCAGGCGTTTTCCAGCCACCAGTCTTTGGGCGGTTGCTTCTCGACAGGTGAAGTCATCGGTCTGCTCATGGCGTGACCCTAGTGAAAGTCATGGGATTCCATGGGAGCGGCGGTGATGTCCAGCTCCTCGATGTGCTTGGCGCGGAGATGAATTACCTTGTCGATGTTCTGCAGTGAGCCCTCGATCATCAGGAACTTGGCATAGGTCACGAGTGACCGGTTTGCCTCGTAGAGGTCCGGGTCAACGATGGCGTTGGCGATGCCGGTTTCATCCTCCAACGAAAGAAAGATGAAGCCGTGGGCGGTGCCGGGCCGCTGCCGGGCGATGACCTGCCCGGCGATGCGGAGTTTCACTCCATGACGTACCAACTTCAGATCGTCGGCGCGGAAGACCTGCAACTCGCGCATGCGGGGTCGGCAGTGCGCCATTGGGTGCCGTCCGACGGTGACGCCGGTTCCGGCGTAGTCTGCGACCATGCGCTCTTCCGGGTTCATGGCTTCGAGCGGAGAGTCTTCGTCCTCGTCACCATCCAATTCCGATAGCAACGGCCCGGCCTGCCGCCCGGCGCGTTCGACCTGCCAGAGCGCATCGCGGCGGTGCGTCCTGTCGCCCAGTGAGTTGAGGGCACCAGTTTCAGCGAGCGTGGAAAGGTCGGCCTGCGAGAGTGAGGGCACACGGCGGGCAAGTTCTTCGATAGAACCGAATGGCCGCATGGCACGGACATGCTCGATTTCCGCCGCAACGGTTGCGCGTAGCCCTCGCACGTATCGGAACCCGAGCCGGAGCGAGTGGCTGTCGTCCGGCTCGCGCTCCAGAACGCAGTTCCACTCGGAGCGCAGCATGTCCACCGGCCTGATGCGAAGGCCATGCCGCTGGGCATCCTTCACCAGCACGGCAGCGGAGTAGAAGCCCATCGGCTGGTTGTTGAGGATGGCGGCTGTGAAGACGGGCAGGTAGTGGAACTTCAGCCAAGCTGAGGCATACGCAATCAGGGCGAAACTTGCGGCGTGGCTTTCCGGGAAGCCGTACAGCGCGAAGGAACTGATGGCGAGGATGATCTCTTCCTGTGCCTTGATGCCGACGCCGTTCGCGTCCATGCCGGCGCGCAACTTGATCTCCAGTGCCTTCATCTTGTCTTGCGATCTGCGGCTGCCGAGTGCGCGGCGCAGCTCTTCGGCTTCACCGCCTGTAAAGTTCGCAATGACCATGGCCATGCGCAACAATTGCTCCTGGAAAAGCGGCACGCCCAGCGTTCGCTTCAGCACCGGCTCCAAGAGCGGGTGCGGGTACTCGATGTCCTGCCGTCCCTGCCTGCGTTCCATGTAGGGGTTCATCATCTGGCCGACGATGGGGCCGGGCCGGATGATGGCAACCTGCACCACAAGATCGTAAAACTTGTCCGGGTTGTTACGGGGTAGGGAGGCCATCTGCGCCCGGCTTTCCACCTGGAACAGGCCAATGGTGTCGGCCCGGCGCAACGACTCGTAGACTTTCGGATCGTCGTGCGGGATCTGCGCGATGTCCACGTGCTTGCCGTAATACTTCGGAATCAGCTCGACACAATCCTTGAGGACGGCCATCATGCCCAGACCGAGCAGGTCCACCTTGATGAGGCCCATGTCGGAACAGTCTTCCTTGTCCCATTGGACTACGTTGCGGCCCGGCATGGACGCCGGTTCGATGGGCACGACGGAGGCGAGCTGACCCTGCGCGATGATCATGCCGCCCGAGTGCTGGCCCAAGTGCCGGGGCAGGTCGAGCATGCGAATCGACAGCTCAAGGTACTTCGCGATGCGGGGATGGTGGAGGTCGAATCCGGCCTGCTGGAAATGGTGCTCCATGGTGTCGGTCGGGCCTTTCCACTCGAAGGAGCCGACTAATCGCGTGAGCCGGGTCTGCATGTCGGCATCGAAGCCAAGCGACTTGCCCACCTCACGGGCAGCGGAGCGGCCCCGGTAGGTGATGACGTTGGCACACATGGCCGCCCCGAGCTGGCCGTAACGCTCGTAGACATACTGAATGGCCTTCTCGCGGTCATCGCCGGATGGCAGGTCCAGGTCGATGTCGGGCCATTCACCGCGCACCTCGGAGAGGAAACGTTCGAAGAGCAGCTCCATGCCCACCGGGTCTACGGCGGTGATGCCCAGCGAATAGCAGACGGCGGAGTTGGCGGCGGAGCCGCGGCCCTGCACAAGTATGCCGTTCCTGCGGCAATACTCGACGATGTCCCACACGATCAGGAAGTAACCCGCAAGCCCGAGCTTCCGGATGAGCGCCAGTTCCTTCTCCACCTGCTTGTCCGCTCGGGCTCTCAAACTCCTGCTAGACTTCGCGCCGTAGCGCCGGGCGACACCCTCGGTAGTGCGTTTCTGAAGAAAACTGTCCATGTCGTCGCCAGCGGGTATCGGGTAGCGGGGAAACTCGTATCCCATGTCCTTCATCTGGAAGGTGAGCCGGTCAGAGAGCGCGCCGGTGTTGCCGATTGCTTCCGGAACGTCCTGGAAAAGGGAACACATCTGCTCGGCGGAACGGAGGTGGCGCTTGCCGTTCTTTTGTAGAAGCAGACCTGCATCGTCCAGGGAACAGCCGTGCCGGATGCTGGTCAG
>CALMRM010000308.1:22232-27277 GCA_937871605.1 uncultured Terriglobus sp.
ACTCGATGGCCATGGCAACACCGTTGGTCGCAAGCAACGGCAGATGGTACTCACGCGCGAGTGAGATTGCGGCCTGGTTGCGGGTCTCCTGTTCGCAGATGCCGTGGCGCTGCAACTCGACGTAGACGTTCTTTGGGCCGAAGATCTGGACCAGCCGCGTAAGAACTTTGCGCCCCTCGTCCATGCCGCCGCGTTCCAGCGCGGCGGCAAGCGGGCCTTCGTCTCCACCGGTCATACAAACCAGCCCTTCCGCGTACTGCTCGACCTTGCGGAACGCTGCAATGCCGTCGCCCTTCGACCGCTGAGCGAGCTTGTAGCTGGAGATGAGCATGGAAAGGTTTTTGTAACCGGTCTGCGACTCGCAGAGCAGCGACAGACGTACCGGACGGCTTGGAATCGTGTGCGGCTGCCACTTCGCCGGGAGCACCTGTTGGCCGAAGGCATCGACCGATACCTCGGCCCCGATGTGCGAACGCAGGCCCAGCTTCTTCGCCGTCGTGTAGAGCCGGGGAGAACCGTACAGGCCGTCGCGGTCGAGGATGGCGAGGCCGGGCAGCTCCAGGTTCGCGGCCTGCTGGGTCATGGCCTCGGGCAGGGAAGCGCCTTCCAGAAAGCTGAAAGCCGAACGGGCATGTAGCTCAACGTACCGGTCAGTCATAGAGGCCCAACACCGTCCATGTGGAAGAGGCGTGGTCCTGCCGGAGGCGCAACACCTGTACTGGATTAGTGGTCACGACATCCCAGAAATCGTGGTCCCAAGCCTCGCCGTCCCACCACGAACCGGAAGAGTGCCACGGTCCGGCTGCGGACGTGATCGCAAGGCGCACTCCCTGCCAGAACATCGCGCGGGGCTGATTGCCCCAGCAGGTCACACGCGCCGGTTGGGGTGGACGGAACATGCGCACGGCGAGACGCAAAGGGAATGCCTCCTGGTCAATGCCGGCATGAAGGCTGGGCTGGAAGAATGCGATGGTGAACGCATCGTCGCCATGGCGGTTCTGCAACTGCGGCGAACCCACGTTGTCTTCCCCGGCGATGGAGCGAAGCCGTGCAAGCAACAGCTCCAGCTTGTCCGGTTCCGGAAACTGAGCCTGGAACAAGCCACGTTGCGCGGTCTGCGGCTGCGTCGGTTCGGCATCCAACGTGACGCAGACGATGCCACTCTGAGGGGGACGTGCCTGCAGCTCCAGATTGAGCAGCTTCAGCAGCACTTCCCGATTCTGGGTCGGCGTCGCCGGGCGCACCGCAACGGAGTGCGGCTGCATACGTTCAAGCTGGAGCGTCAGCCGGACCGAGCGAAGAGCATAAGCATGTTCGACCGCTCTGCGGAGGAGGTTCTCCAGCATGGGCGACAAAACGAAGAGAAGGGAATCAAGCAGCTCCATCGGTGTGTCGAGCGCAACCGTCTCGGAGAGAGTGAAGGCACCCTCTTGCGGCACAAGCAGGTGGTCGGCTTCACCGCGGGCGAGCTGTTGCAGCCTGCGGCCCGGTTGCCCAAGTCGGCTGGTGAGCGCGGTCTCGGGAAGTGCTGCCAACTCGCCCAATGTGCGGATTCCCCATCGACGGAGGACAGCCAGCATTCTGTCCTCGCACTGCAGTAGGGAAACCGGAAGCCGGGCCAGCTTGCCACGCAAGCTATCCCGGTTGGCAAAGGCGACGCCATCGGTGCTGCGTGCCAGAAGAAGCGAGGCTTCTGCGTTTGGAGCGGTACCGATCCCGGCTGGAAAGCCTGCCGCACGAAGCTCCATGTGCAGCCTGCGTGCATACTGCTCCGCCGTGCCGAACAGCGTTCCGATGCCGGAGCTGTCTAGGAGCAACACCACTGCTAGCTGGTGGGCTTCCGCGTATTCGTTTTGAGGCGATGCGATCGCCTCCACACGTGGTGTGAAGCGCTCTGCGGTTTCAAACACCACTGCGAACGCCGACTGCTCCTCTTCGGACTGACGTACGCGGAATGTTGCAGCCGAACCCGCTTCGGCCTGCACCCGGCTCATGCCGTGCGCAACACCGGCGCTCCTGGCCTGCTTGCAAAGCGAGACAACCTTCTCCTGCGGTGGAACGCCGTCCACAACGACGCACGGGCTCGCACGTAGCTCCGGTGCGTTGCGCCGCCAAGCGGCAACCGGGAACTCGGCGATATGGATCGAGGTAAACATGTCACCTGCCAGCCGAACGCATCCATGCCGGAGCCGCTTTCCAGAAGGTGACACGTCCCGGCGCTTTCTTGCCGAAGGCCGGTCCAGTACGCTGCCGTATGATCTCCGTTGAACAGGGAACGGTCGTCAGAACGCCTTGTATCTTTGAAGGCTCACCAGCTGAACACTTAAGGACGCATGCCGCACTGGAACGTGCGCAAGGCTCCCTCGTCAGCAAGAGCAGGATGGCATCGCTTTCCTGTGCTGCTCGCCGGAAGCGGAACCAGGTCGCCGAAGGAACACGAAACGTTTCCTTTGATTCGACGGAGCCAAGGTCAAGCACCACCACACGAAAGCCGCCAGACTGCAGCACCTGGTCTGTCGCGCGGAGGGCCCGATCCAGCCGGTCCCACGGCTTGGCCACCATTCCGCGTAAGGTACCAACCGGAGAGGCGGTAGCGGCCCGCTGTCGCGCGGCTTCCGCTGCCTGCCGGTCCATCACCCGCAAGGGGTCGGTATCGTCTACCTTGCGCAGGTTCCAACGCTCCCATTCCACCTGATCCTGCGAGGCGGTGTGCAGGCCAAGAGGCTGGTTCGGGTAGCCGGGTGTGCCCTCCATCTTCCTCTTGCGTCGCTCTTCCTTGTAGAAAAGCATCTGTTCCAGGGCGGGTGCCAGACCCTTCGTTTCTCCGCGCGGGTGCGAGCTTCCACAACCCGTGTGGATCGGCCTTGGATTAGTGTTCTCTGCCTCAACAGCCTTCGTAGTCGGCGGCGGCAATGTTGTACACGCAGCTTGCTGCTGTTGTGCCACTGCTGAGAAGCGAATCCAAAGCAGATTGGACAAATCGGTACCTGCCGCAGCCGCGCTGTGGGGCGAGAGCGTGTCGCTCACGTCGACATAGGCGCATGCACCTTCACTCGATGCGCCAGCCAGCAAAGAAAGCGCAATGGAGCAGCGGCCCGAGCCTTCCGGGCCAGTCAGTTCGCACACGGAGCCAAGAGGCAGGCCACCGCCGAGCAGGGTGTCGATCCGGGCGTTGCCAGTAGGGTGCAAGCGTGGTGACTGCTGCGCCATGGGCGAGAGGGCGGCGGGTATGCGGTCCGCCAGCCTGGTTTCGATCTCGTGTCTGAGACGTGCTGCCTGTGCCTGCATCTTTATTCGCCTTATATTCGCTTCTTGGATGCATAGCTTAGCGCATTAGGGAGCGAAAAAGCGACTTGCACACACCTGTGTGCAAACATCGGGGCAGGTGCATGTGTTTGGTGGAGAATTTGTCACGGAGCAGCCCATCGCGTATTGCGAAACGCGCAACATAGCTGTGCGCGACCACTTTGGGGTGATTTGCCTTCGGACCTTGGCACCGGACGCGTTTTATAAACGCACTACAGCCAATCTCTCCGGCCTTTGACGAAGCGGTCAGCGCTACGAACGCGTCCTGGAGAGTAAGATTTCGCTTCCGACAGAAACGTATGCTTCCCATGCACGAGCCGCTTGCGGATCTCTCACCGCGGATACAATTACACCTGCTGCCGCAGCCTTCTGAAACGCTTCTAACCGGGGAACGACGGCGGTAAAGGTTGGTATACCGGCTGTTTCGAGCGTGTCGCGGAGATTGGCCACCTTACTCTGACCAGGCGATGCCATGGTGATCAGGACACGGTAGTTATCGGCCTCTATGCCTGCGAACGCGTCTAGAATCTGCCTTTGGTGATCATTGTCCACCCACATGGTTACCGCAGGAATGACAAGGAGGTCGCAACCTTCTGCAAGGTCTTTCAGGTGCGCATTGCTCTGCCTCAAACCACAATCGGTCACGAGATGTTCGAACTCGCGCGCAATTTCTCTACCGGAACGAACGTCGGCAACCTGATAGGGAAGGCTGTTACTCTTTGCTGCCCATGCTGTTGCAGTACGGTTGCTGTCTCCGTCCAACAGTAGAGTAGGGCCCAGCGCCTCGAGGTAAGCAGCAAAGTGGATCGCTGTAGTGGTGCTTCCGGTTGCTCCCTGGATGCTGGCTACTGCAATGTGCATAACAGTCCTCGTACAAGTCAACGCGCTAGAAGATACAGTTTATCCCCGACATAGAGACCTGACACCAAGGCTCCTGAAATCCGCATGGGATATCCCGAGTTCAACGGCCAGGGAAGTAGAGCCACTGATGCGTGAACTGCGCGACCGGGTCAAGCAGTGGGTCCGCATTCCGACGTGTGTTGGAATGGGACCGAAAAGACGCTTGCGAGGTGGCCAACTTCATCGCGAAGAAACGCCCGCAGTACGTCGGCGTCTGTGACCTGCGTTCTGAATCCGTGCGCAGGGAGCTGCTGCCCACGGTGCCGGTGGATGAGGTCTTGGGCATCGGCGGAGCCTCGGCCGCCAAGCTCGCGAAGCTTGGAATCCAGACGGCCGCGGACCTGGCCGCGCTCGAACCGGACGATGCAAGGGCGTTAATGACGGTGACGGGCGGCCGCACGGTCTACGAGCTGCGCGGGATTTCCTGCATGCCTTTGGAGCTGGTGGAGCCGACGCGAAAGGAAATCACGGTCACCCGGAGCTTTGGAAACCCGGTCACGACCTGGCTGGAGATGCGCGAAGCGCTGGCCAGCTACGCTACCCGCGCAGCGGAGAAGATGCGCCGGTACAAGGTGGCAGCCGACAACCTGTTCGTGTTCATGCACACCAACACCTTCAACAACGATCCGTTCTACTCGAATGGCGCCTCGGCCCGGTTCCCGGCCACGACGAACGACACCGGCGAAGTGGTCGCGCTCGCGGTGCGTCTGGGCGAACGTCTCTTCCGTGAGGGTTTCCGGTACGCAAAGTGCGGCGTCATGATTTCGGAGCTGCTGCCCGAGACGGTTCAACAGCTGGCGTTGTGGAGCGAGCTGGACCGGGAACGAAGGGAGCGCGAC
>CALMRM010000309.1:0-2649 GCA_937871605.1 uncultured Terriglobus sp.
GAGTGCACCCGCACCCTGCTGGCGGCAGGTGCTGCCAGTGTGCGAGTGGCCACACTGGCACGCGCGGGTCGCGACGTAGCCACCCCGTGGCATCCGGCAGAACACAACCCGGGCGCGGCATCTAACCTCCGCCATCACAGCACCCTGTGGCGTCCTCCAAGCATTTGAACGACCCTGTTTGTACATCTACCAGGAGCAGCGATGAGTCACCCTGTAAAGCCCCGGAAACAGAAGTCCATTGCCAAATGCCACAGCGTGACTGCGCAGGGTGAGCACCCGCAGCCACAACTGCGCACCCGCGTGCCGCTGCAGGCACCGGTGCTGGTACTCAACGCGTCGTACGAACCCATCAACATCTGCGGGGCACGGCGTGCACTGGTGCTGGTGCTGAAAGGTGTGGCACGCACAGAAGAGGAGCAGGGTTCTACCCTGCATGCGGCGCGTGTTCACATACCCATGCCGTCCGTTATCCGCCTGCTGGAGTACCGTCGCATTCCCCACCAGACGCGCGCTCTCTCGCGCAAGAACATCCTGCTACGCGATCGCAACACCTGCCAGTACTGCCACTGCGTTCTTTCGGCGGGAGACCTGACGCTGGACCACGTGGTGCCACGTTCCCGGGGCGGCCTGTCCACATGGGAAAATCTGGTGGCCTGCTGCCACGAGTGCAATCGCAGAAAGGGCAATCAGCTGCTACAGGAACTCGAGGACATGCGCTTGTCCCGTGAACCTCGCCCCTTCTCCCTGCACACTTCACGCCACATCATGCGCATGATGGGATCAAGCGACGCAACCTGGCGAAAATACCTGTATTTCGAAGACTGACAAATCCAATAGCCTGATTCAAACGTGTTTGAAAAAGAACTCGTTGATGCAGACGATTCGGGTTGTTATACCACATCCGCGCCTTTCGCCCTGTTCAAATTGATATCACTTTTCGTGTGTGTAGTTAAAAGAACTGTGACCTCAGTAATAAACACCACTGTACAACTTGCAACACCGCAGAGGAGCGTGGACAAGAATTTTCTAACTTACTACCTTGGAATCAATCCTGGCCACTCACACTGAGCCATCCTGAGGGAAAAGACATGAAAAAACTCATCTACGCTTCCACGGTCCTGTTCGTCCTTGCCGGCTCAACCGCTTCCGCTGTGACCCTCCCGTCGAATCACTTTTCTGACAAGAAGACGACGCAGCCGACTCAGCCCAGCCCCGACAGCAATCAGATCCCGCCGAACTGCCCCTACAATGATCCAAATGGCTGCGGCATCCTGAACTAGCTACACAGCAGGTTGTATGGTACTTCGCCACAGGTTTGAGTATCCTCCCTTCAGGGAGTGACTCGCCTGTGGCTCAGTATTTGCAGTACTTCTTCCTCCTGAATGGATTGCAAACTCTCATGGGAGTTACGGTCCTCATACTGCTGATGCGTGCGCGGCAGCTAGCTACATATTGGCCCCTAATGGTCATGGCGATGTGGCAGGCTCCCTCTTTCTTCGTACTCTTATATGTGAGATGGCTTGGCCCTCCGCGCATAACTCCGCTGCATGCCTATCACCTTTACTTCAATACGTTCTGGTGGGCCTTCGGTGTAAGTGCCGTATGCTCGCTTCTATTTACGTACGTGCTCTTTCGTAGTGCCATGCGGCCGCTGAAAGGGCTACAAAGCCTGGGCAATATTGTCTTTAGCTGGGCCGCAGTCATCACGCTACTTACAACTTTGTCTGTAGCAATCGTGCCGAGCGCGGCGGGAACTGACCCTTTAATCTTGGCGCTTACACAGTTTGATCGCGCAAGTGCCCTTATGACCATCAGTCTTTTCGCCTTTGTCGTCATGTCCATCCGCCCAATGGGCTTGTCGGTTAAAAGCCGCGTGTTTGGCTCGAGTCTTGGCACCTTGGTCGTTGCCATCACCAACACGGCTCAATCTACCTACATGACAAGACCGCGCAATCTCTTCAATGCATACTCATTGGTTCAGCTCGGCAGCAGCTGCATAGCGCTGGGCATCTGGATCTACTACTTCGCAAAGGACGAGCCGGAGCGCAACTTCATCCTGCTGCCCACGACGTCTCCGTTTCACTATTGGAACGATATCGCACGCCGGCTCGATCAAGAGCCAGGCATGGTGGCCATCGGTGGCTTCAACCCCAACGCGTTCGCGGGTGCCGAGGTGGAGGTGTTTCGCCGCGCTTCTGCCAAGATGCCCCCTTCCGAGACCACGAACGAGCAGCAGCCCCCCCGGTCCTAGCGGATGCGGGATGCCGTCAAACAACAGAAGGGCCGCGCCCCTGGGACCGGCCCTGCTGTTGTTGACTTCCCTGTTAGCGCGAACGCTTCCAGTTGATGAGGTCGCCCAGCGTGGTGCTGGAGGACGAACCGGAGCTGGATCCGCCACTGGAGGGTGTCTTGTAGTTCTCTACCTCTTCACGGCTGGCCTCTTCACCAATGCCGCGCAAGCTCAGGCCCACCTTCTTCTCTTCGGGGCTCATCTTCACGATTTTAAAGTCGTGCTCAGAACCAACCTCGAGCGCAGCCTGCTTGCCCGTCTCGTCGACAGCCTCAGAGATATGGCAGAGACCCTCCACGCCCTCGGCGATCTCGACAAACGCACCGAATTGAGCCGTGCGCAGGACCTTGCCCTTGATC
>CALMRM010000309.1:2659-3481 GCA_937871605.1 uncultured Terriglobus sp.
GCCGCGCTTCAGACCTGATTTGTCGGCGGGTTGGCCCTTGATCACGTCGCCCACACGGTGCTGTGCAAAGAAGCTATCCCAGACATCCGGCTCCAACTGCTTCACGCCGAGTGATAGGCGGCGGTTCTCCGGCTCCACGCCAAGCACCACAGCCTTGACCTTGTCGCCCTTCTTAAGCACTTCGGAAGGATGCTTCACACGCTTGGTCCAGCTCAAGTTCGAGACGTGCACGAGGCCATCAATGCCGTCCTCGATCTCGATAAAGGCACCAAAGTCGGTCAGGTTGCGGACGCGGCCTTCGACCGTGGCACCGGTCGGATACTTGTTCTCCAGCTGCTCCCACGGGTTGTCCTGCAACTGCTTCATACCAAGCGAGATGCGGCGGTCGTTGGGGTTTACCGCGAGGATAATGGTCTCGACCTCATCGCCGGGCTTGACCATCTTCGAGGGGTGCTTCATCCGCTTGGACCAGGTCATCTCCGAGACGTGGACCAGGCCTTCGATGCCCTGCTCCAACTCGACAAACGCGCCGTAGTCGGTTACAGAAAGCACGCGGCCCTTAACCTGTGCGCCGATGGGGTAACGCTCGGTCGCGTCGAGCCACGGGTCAGGCGTCAACTGCTTAAAGCCCAGCGAAACGCGGTGCTTGTCCTTGTCGAACTTGAGGACCTTGACCTGGATCTCATCGCCCACCTGGACCAGGTCGCGCGGATGCGTCAGGCGGCCCCAGCTCATATCGGTGATGTGCAAGAGACCGTCCAACCCGCCGAGTTCGACGAACGCGCCGTAGTCGGTCAGGTTCTTGACGACGCCGGTCAGGAT
>CALMRM010000310.1 GCA_937871605.1 uncultured Terriglobus sp.
ACTTGAGGCCATCATTACTCGCTACTTCCAGGGGCTAACAGCTCACAAGCCTGTTGAAGCCGACTATGACGCGCGTTGCGATCGCTTCCACAGCGGCAACCGTATCACGCATAACGGCAGGAACGGCATTGAAGCCGGCACCGGAGACGACGGCTGCTACGAAAGCAATCTTGGCCCCAAGCCCTGGGGACCAGCCACGGAAACCCGCATCGCTGTAGTCGATCCCGAGCGCGGCATCGTCATAGGGTATGCGGTGCTGTACTACGGCAATAGCACGCGACGCATGCAGATCAACGAGGTCTTCAAGATCCTGGACGGCCGCATTCGCATGGTGGACAACATCGGTCTCATGGAAGAGGGGATCACCACTTCGGGCTTCAGACACTAGAAGTGCGGAGGCAGTCTTGAAGACTCACAATCACCGCTCTCGACGCGGGTTTCTGGCATCGGCAGGAAAGACGGCTCTGGCTGCCACTGCCCTCCGATCTGGCTTAGCGTGGGCCGCTGAGCTCGATCCGCGCGTTGCAGCCATCGTCACGGGCACTGTTGGAATCGACACTCATAACCACATCGACGTGCCTATGACGGCTGCGGCGCAGCCGGGACCCGACCTCGATTTTGTTTGCGAGATGAAGCGGTCCGGGTTGTCCGCGATTTGTGCGACGTTCGCGACGGATTACCAGCCTGGCGACCCGTACGAACGCTTCCATCAAGCGATGCAGGCCTTAGACCTGCAGTTGGACCGTAGCAAGGTACGACGCTCCTTGACTGCGAGCGAGATCGAAGCTGCTCATCGGCAACAGCAGCCTACGGTGATCCAGGCCATCGAAGGCGGGCATTTTCTCGAAGGTCATCTGGAACGTGTGGAAGAGGCTTATCGTCGCGGACTCCGTCACTTCGGCTTGCTGCATGACAGCGATGCTTCCACTCCTCTCGGGGACGTGTACACGAACCCACCACGGCTTGGTGGTCTTACGGCCTTCGGAGCAGCGGTCATCAAGGAATGCAACCGGCTGGGGATGCTGGTGGATGTTGCTCACGCCAGCATGCAAACGACAGAAGCTGCCTTGAGAATCTCATCCAAGCCGGTCATGATCTCGCATACCGGTTTGGACTCGCAGCTCGGTAGCGATGCGCGTATGGCGCAGATGATGCGACCGCGGCTCATCAGCAAAGAGCAGGCAACGCTCGTGGCGGACGCAGGTGGCGTCGTTGGTGTGTGGACTCATCTTGCCGACACGCCTCTCGACTACGCCCGCAACATCCGCGCGCTGGTCGAAGTGATCGGCGTAGACCACGTTGCGATTGGCACAGATACCAAGCTCACACAGCCCACTCCTCGCGGCTTTGGACCGCCTCCAGGCGGACTCACACCGGGTGGAGGAAGTGCGCCTAAAGGGCAAGACGAGCAGAGCGGGCCACCACCGGGATTCCGTCCCGGCCAGAGACACGCGCAAGTGGGCGAGCGCACCAACATGGCCTGGGAAAACGAAAGCAGCGGGTTCTACTACGCCGTGGTTGACGCGATGCTAAAGACCGGTTTCAGTAAACAGGAGATAGGAAAGATCGGTGGAGGCAATTACCTCCGCATCTTCGGCAAGGCGACCAGGACGTAGATGGTCCACGAGATCGTTCTGTAAAGCGAGAATAGTGAGTTGCTCGAAAGGAGAGACGTGAAACGAATAGTGGTGCTTACTTCAACGCTGGTTCTCGTCGGATTGTTTGCGACAAGCCAGCTTGTACGTGTGCCTAAAAAGGCTTCCGTTCAAGCTGCCTCGGATCACGAAACGCAGGCCGTTGTGACGGCAGCTTCAGCGTTCCTCAAGACGCTCACGCCGGAACAGCGCAGCAAGGTGCAATTTGCGTTCACTCCGCAGAAAGAAGGCGTAAAGGCTGCGTTCCATCGAACGGCGGACGGCGGTGTCGCGCCGGGCGCGCCTGCCGCAGGGCAAGGTGGACCGGGTGGACCGGGCGGTCCGAATGGTGAACGCAGGGAGGGTCCCCCGAACGATGGCAAGCCGATGGGGCCTCGGCCTGGAGGACAGTCCAGGGGGCCGGGCGGCCCTGGTGGACCGGGTGGCGGCTTCGGGATGGGACCTTCTGGTGGGTTTATCGGCGAGCAGTATGGCCAAGCCGTGTGGTCCAACTACCCCGTGAGCGATGTCCTCCGTCCTGGGCTTCGTATCGGCACACTCTCCATTCCACAGCGGAACGCCGCCATGCTCCTGCTGCAAACCGTGCTGAGCCCAATGGGCTATGAGAAGGTCTTGGACATCATGGGGTCAGACCAGGCACTGACGGACGCGGGGACGAATTTCGCTTCTGGTGAAGCCGTGTATACCATTGGCATTTTTGGCGAGCCCAGCGAAGACAAACCCTGGATGATTGAGTTCGGCGGCCATCACCTTGGCCTCAATGTCGTTATCGCAGGCGCAAAGGGGGTCCTGTCGCCCACACTGACCGGAGCGCAACCCGCTGTGT
>CALMRM010000311.1 GCA_937871605.1 uncultured Terriglobus sp.
GATCAAATCCGAAGCAGCCGTCAATTTCACCGCGGAACCCGAAACGGAAAGCGGAAGCCGCCTCCCCCAACGTCAACGTACCAACAAGGAAGGAGCCTGTGAGCGCTCTAGAAGGAGATGTGGCAAGCGGAGGGAAATCGCCGCGCGGCAAGCTTTTGCTATTTGCGGGCAAAATGCGGGCAAGCGATTTGGGAGGGGCGAGCTAAATGCTTGAAATACTTGGTGGACCTGATCGGGATCGAACCGATGACCTCTTCCATGCCATGGAAGCGCGCTCCCAGCTGCGCCACAGGCCCACTGTTTCCTAGAATACCCGGTTGGGCCGGAGAGGGCAATGGGTGGCCCTCCTGTCAGCTCTGGGTGTCACATCGGGAACCGGCGCTGGGAACAAAGGAGCATGGTTCCGGTGTCTATGTCTGCAGAGTGAGCGAGAGCACTCGGCATCCCGCCGGCGGGTGAAGAAACTCTGGCAGTGGTGGTGTGATTGCGCGGTTGGGCCTGGAGGCCGTACCGTGTGTGGAGTGGTGGCATGAGTGGTGCAGCAGTGATGGAACCATTCACAGGAACGATCGGCGGCAGCCTGAGCGAAACGGAGACGTACGCCGCGACCCGCCCGGCTGTGCCGGCGGAGGAACTGGCGCTGATCGCCGCGCTGCAGGCCGGGTCGGACGACGCCTTTCGCCAGCTTATTGCGCAGTACAGCGGCCCGCTTTATTCGTTGCTGCTGCGCTCCCTGGCCGATCCCGCGGACGCAGGCGATGTGACCCAGGACGTGTTCATCAAGGTCTTTCGGTCCATTGGTGGCTTCCACGGCGACAGCAGCCTGCGCACCTGGATCTACCGCATTGCGATGCACGAAGCCTCGAACAGCCGCCGCTGGTGGGTGCGGCACAAGAAAGCGGAAGTCACCATCGACGCCGACACCCAAGACGACGACGAGGGTGTGAACTTTTCGTTACGCGAGACGCTGGCCGACCGGCGCGAGTCACCGTTTGAGAATGCGCAGCAGGCACAACTGCGGAGCCATGTGGAGGCCGCGCTGCGCGAGGTCCCGGAGGGCTTTCGTACCGTGGTGATCCTGCGCGAGATTGAGGGTATGGCCTACGACGAAATTGCCGATATCCTCTCCATCCACATGGGCACGGTCAAGAGCAGGTTGCTGCGTGGGCGCGCTGCGCTGCGCGTGGCACTGGGCAAGCGGCTTCCCGAATTTGCACGGTTTGTGCCTGCCGGATCGGCCCCGGCTGCATCGCGGGGTAGTGCACGGGCGTCCAAGGAGGCACGATGAAAGACATGCTGCACAGCCTGACATCGGCACTGCGACTCAACCGGGGCCGTTTAGACGAAATGCCCGCGCACATGGAGGAACTGCAAACCGAGCGCGAACTGACCGACAGTGCCCTGCGTACATGCGCGCCCGTGGAGGCACCGGAGCAACTCGCCCTGCAGATTCGCCTGGCACTGTCGCACGAGCGGGTACGCCGCGAACGCCGCTGGGCAGGTCGCCTGCAGCACCGCTGGGTCACGTTCCGCGAGAACTCGCTGCAGCCGTTTGCCGTGGAGGCCGCGGTGGCTGGCGTCGCGCTGCTGGCTGTTGTGGGCGGCGCGTTCCTGTTGGGCGCGGTGGCTCCACAGCAGGCGGTGCAGGCAAGTGACACGCCGCTGGCGGGGTTTTCCGCACCGCACTACCTCTACTCTGTCGCAGGTGAGCAGCCGGTGGGCAGCTCCACCGATGCGCCGCTGATTGTGGAAGCCAAGGTGGACCGCGCGGGCCGCGTCTACAGCTATCGCGTGGTCTCCGGTGGGCTGGACGCGACGGCTGATGCCGCGCTGCGCCAGCGCATGCTGACGGGCGTCTTTCAGCCGGCCCGGGTGTTTGGCGAGCCGGTGCGTGGCACGGTGCTGCTGACGTTTGCGGGATGTCGTGGTGCGCGGCTAGGCAGAAGCCGCTAACAACACGCAGCAGGTTGGTACGCTAGTCGTTGAGGTCCGTCGAACCCCTGTGCGTTCTCTTTCCCGTTTTCTCCTTTTTCTCGCGACGCCGTTGATGCTGTGCGGCATGGTCGCGCTGGCGCAGCAGCCGCGTGGCTCGTCCTCCTCAGCGCAGTCCAGCGCACCGGTCGAGGAAGGGCAGGGCTCGTCGTCCGTGGTGCCGCGCCGCGGCGTGGAGGCGGGCGGCTCTGCCGTCACGCTGGAGACCAGTGAAAGCCTGTTTGAGGTGGCCGCCGCGCTGAACGCCTGCGGGTATGACAACGGGCTGGAAGGCTCGTTAGCTGTCCGCACAGAGGTGCGCGCAGAGATGACGACGGCGGGCAAAAGACCCGCTGCGGGGTTGGCGCAGGAGGCCCTGTGCGGCTACATCGGCAGCCATCAGCAGGCGGGCGCGCAGAACCTGGCGCAGTACGTGTCGCTGGCGCTCTTCCTGACGCCGCCGCCGGAACTCGCGCTGTCCATCCCTGAAAGCGAGATGCCGCCGGATTCGCTGCAGGTGGCGGGCGTGCTGCCGCTGCTTCGCGCGTGGGCGCAGGCCATCGACTTGCACGCCATTTACGTCCACCATCGCGCGGGCATGGAAGCCGCGGTGGCGCAGGTGCACGACAGCGTCACGCGCATGCTGCTGGAAACCAACGTGTACCTGCAGCAGCCGGTGTCCAGCTACGATGGACGCCGCTTCCTTGTCCTGCTGGAACCCATGCTGAGCCCGCAGGCAGTGAACTCGCGCATCTATGGCACGGACTACTTCATGGTGACCTCACCTGCGGCCATCAACCCCGCGAATCCACCGCGCGTCTCGCCGGGCTCGCGGCAAACCGTGTCATCGCGCGCGGGCGGCGTGCAGATGGACCGCATCCGCCACCTGTATCTGCTCTACAACCTGGACCCCATCATCTACGCGCGCGCAGGTTCGACCAACCGCCTTTTGCCGCTGCTGAAAACGGTCGCGGACGCGCCCATCGACTTTACCTACAAGAGCGACATTGTTGCGCTGACGACAGAGTGCCTCATCAAGGCGATTGAGGCACGCACCATGGACGTGGGCATTCCGCGCCCCTCGAACAAGACCGTCGGCAAGCAGCGCACGGAGATGGACGGCTACAACCAGGCGTTGGCCGACTACGAGCGCAAGGCCGAGGCGGTGCGACGCACGCAGGTGGCGCATGACATGCAATCCGGCTGGGTGCTGACGGAATCGTTCTACAACAAGCTTGCGCTGAACGATCGGGACGGCGTCAACATTCGCGAAGCCATCGGCGAGATGGTCTACGGCATGGATGTGCCACACGAAGTTTCGGTGGCGAAGAAGATCCCGTACTTCAAGCCGGATGATCCGGAACTGGTGACCAGCGGCGGGGCTAGCCGCGCACGTGCGCCGCGCCGCACGTTGAGTGCCATGGATCAAGCCGAGCTGAAGCTGCAAAAGGGTGACCGCCTGGGCGCGGAAGACCTGGCCGAGAAGGAACTCGCGGCCAACTCTGCTAGCGGCGAGGCGCTCTATGTGCTGGCCCGTGTGAAGTTGACGCAGGGTGACCCGCAGGCGGCGTTCGACCGCTTCCAGCAGGTGGTCAAGGTGAGCAAGGACGCGCGCACCGTGGGCTGGTCGCACGTGTACCTGGGCCGGCTGTACGACACGCAGGCCGCGGGTGCGCGGCCCAAGGCTGTGGCCGAGTACAAGGCCGCACTGGATACGCCGGGCGTGCAGCCCGACGTTCGCTCTGCCGCCGAGGCTGGCATCAAGCAGCCCTTTGCCGCGCCGCGGCGTGCCGTTGCAGCCGGTCAATCTGACGACGCTGAGCCGCTGGACCCCACCGGCAAGAAGCAGAAGGAGAGCTACAAGCCGAGCGAAGAGGCTGCGCCAGCCTCGCGCACACGCTAGGTACTCACGCCCTGGGCAATCTCTGACCGCTTGCGATTTGTCATCCCGTAGCGAAGCGGAGGGATCTGCATGTGTGTTCCACTTGCATGTCTTCGTCACGCGACGCACGCGGCCCGGGGCGGGTGCGGGCTGAAGGCCCGCGTTGTAAAAGCCTGGGCCGCAGGCCAGGTAGCCGGGTGCAGAAGCCTGCGAGCTGAAGGCCCGCGTTATTGCGCAGCACCTCTCACTTGGTTGCTTTAGCGGGCTATGGCGTGCTGGCGCACGCATAGCGCGGGCCTTCAGCCCGCCTCCCGCTGAGTTACGCGGACCTGGGGCGCTGCCCCAGGCTTTTACAACACGGGCCTACAGCCCGTATGGCTTTGATATACAGCCCACCATCCGGTGAGCACTGACATACCGATGAGAGCCCGTCAGGCCCATGGTGAGAGACTGACAGGCATGAACCTGGCCCACCTGCTCACCGAAAGCCGCAATCCCGCCTCCAGCCGCATCGACGCCGTGTCCACCGAGGAGATGCTGCGCATCGTCAACGACGAGGACGCCACCGTGGCGGAGCGCGTGCGCGATGGACGCCATCTATGAGCGGGTTGCGCAGGGCGGCAGGTTGTTCTACACCGGCGCGGGCACCAGTGGGCGGCTGGGCGTGCTGGATGCCAGCGAATGCCCGCCGACGTATGGCGTGTCGCGCGACCTGGTGCAGGGCTTTATCGCAGGCGGCGATGGGGCGCTGCGCGTCTCTGCCGAGGGCGCGGAGGACAGCCGCGAGTTGGGCTCCCAGGACCTGCTGGCGAACGGCTTCAATCAGTCGCCCGGGCTGGACGTGCTGGTGGGGATCGCCGCCAGCGGCCGTACCCCGTACGTGCTGGGCGCACTGGAAACAGCGCACACGCTGGGCTGCCTGACGGTCGGTCTGTCGTGCGTGCCCGGTTCGCCGATAGAGCGGGCGGCAGACATTGCAATCACACCCGCGACCGGGGCAGAAGTCATCACCGGCAGCACCCGCATGAAAGCGGGTACCGCGACCAAGCTGGTGCTGAACATGATCTCCACCGGGCTCATGATCAAGCTGGGCCACGTGTACGGCAACCTGATGACTAACGTGCAGACCACCAACGAAAAGCTGGTGGATCGCGCGGAACGCATCATTGCCACGGCGACCGGGGTTGCGCCGGAGCGGGCGGCGGAACTGCTGCGTGAGGGTGGCAGCGTGCGCACGGCCATTGTGATGGGCATGCGGCAGATGTCGCGGGAACAGGCTGAAGCGGCGCTCAGGGAGGCAGGCGGCGTGTTGCGAAAGGCGCTGGGCGAGTAGGGACGCAAGTTGGTGCCCACATCTCGCTTCTGAGATGTGGGCGTGTGTGGAGTCGCCGGAACCCACATCTGCTTCGCAGATATGGAGCACCCGAGACGCGGGCATCGGCGGCGTGTCGCGGCACGCGCTGGGCGACTAGCAATGGCCAACTGTTTTCGCGGACTTTTATAATCACTGTCGACATGCAAACCGCACGGACGCACACACGGCTCACTCTCGCTCTCGCGGCAACCACGTTGATCTTGCTTTCGGGCTGCAAGTCCGCATCGAAGGGTACTGGCGATGCGGCAAACGGACCGACCATGGACACGGCAAAGGGGCCGCGGATCTACGTGAGCGACGAGGTGGGCGGCGGGCTCACGGTCATCGACGCCACGACCATGAAGCCGCTGGAGACGCTCAAGATCGGCACGCGACCGCGCGGCATCCACGCCAGCCCCGATGGCAAGACGCTGTACATCGCGCTCAGCGGCACGCCCATTGCCGGGCCGGGCGTGGATGAGGACACGCTGCCGCCGTCCGACCACTCGAAGGACGGCATCGGCGTGTTCGACATCCAGGCCAATAAGCTCCTGCGCATTATTCCCGGCGGCAGCGATCCGGAGAATTTCGATCTGAGCAAGGATGGAAAGCAGCTCTACATCTCGAACGAGGACCAATCCGCCGTCAGCATCGTCGACATTGACAGCGGCAAAATAGAGACCACGCAAAAGATGGGTGCCCAGCCTGAAGGCGTCAAGACCTCGCCAGATGGAAAATTCGTGTACGTCACGTCCGAGGCCGCAGGCACCATTTCCGTGCTAGACCCCGCCGCCAAGAAGATCACGGAGACTTTCTCCGTGGGGCACCGCCCGCGCAATGTGGCCTTTACGCCCGACGGCAAGACGGCCTATATCAACGCGGAAAACGACGGTTCCGTGGTCGTGGTGGATGTAGCCAGCCACAAGATGGTGAAGACGATTGCGATCGGTGAGCCGGGCAAGGTCAAGCCCATGTTTGTGCTGCTGTCGCCGGATGCCTCGAAGCTGTACACCAGCACCGGACGCGGCGGCAAGGTGGTGACGGTTGCCGTGCCGGCGGGCGAGGTGACGGGCGAAGTCGTGGTGGGCAAGCGGCCGTGGGGCATCGCGCTCTCGCCCGACGGCAAGACGCTGTACTCCGCCAACGGCCCGTCGAACGACGTCTCCGCGATTGACCTCGCCACGGACACCGTGAAAGCAAAAGCACCTGCGGGCGGCAGCCCCTGGGGGTTGGTAGTACTGCCATAATGGCGCTGCCGGTCCGTTGACCGTGCCAATGCGCGGGTGCAATGCAGGGCGAGCAGACAGCCCGGCGTTTGCCAGCCGCGTCTTTCTTTCTGCTACCGTGTCTCTGATTCAAGAAGAGGATCGCCGCATGCGCCTGACACACCTACTCTCTCTCGCCATCGTTAGCTTTGCCCTTACCTCTGCAGTGCAAGCACAGGCACCCAGCGACGACGCTGTGCACGGTAAGGAACTGTTTGCCAGCAAGAATTGTGCGCTGTGCCACAATGCCGACAGTGAGGAGAAGAAGATTGGTCCTGGCCTGAAGGGCCTGTACGCACGCGGCACCATGCAGGACGGCACCAAGGTGACGGATGCATCCATCACCGACCGCATTGTGAACGGCAAGGCACCCATGCCGCCCTACAAGGATCAGATGACCGATGCTGAGATCAAGCAGGTGGTGGAGTACCTGAAGACGCTGTAGTAGGTACCAGTCGCGGCGAAGCTACTGCTCCGCGCGCTGGATGACAGCGACGGTCTGGACCGGACGTGGGGTGTGGAAGTATTTCTTGTAGGCGGCAATCCAGTCGGACGCAAGTTCCCGTTGCGCGGTGCTCAGGTCCAACTGCCCACGGCACACCATGCCGTGCAGCCGCGTTTCCAGCGCGTCCTTGGCCGTGGCGTTCCACACGGTGGCGTGGTACGGCTCCGGCCACAGGTTCCGCAGGGTGTTGTCGCCCCCTACTTGTGGGTTGATCAGGTAGTCCACCTGGTACGCCTTGCTGGCGCGTTCGCTCATGCGGTAGGCCCGGAAAACGGCGTGCTGCTGCGCCGGCGGAACGGGCGGGTCCAGGTCGTCGTCGGTACGCTGACACACCTCCGCGACACTCAGGGGTAGTGCGGAACCTGGCGTAAGCGCGTGGTCCGGCTCTGGGCCGGTGTCCTCGTAGGCCTTAGGCCGTTGCGACTGGGCGGACACCGCGGAAAAAGGTTGAACAGAATGCCCCTGCTCGGAATAGGCAGGTATAGCCACCGCTGAGTGTCTCCGCCATGTGCCAGGCGCACCGCTCTCTTTCGCTGAGTAAGCCATGTGCTTGCAGCACGTTTGAAAAGAAGGAATCCTGCAGTCATGCCGCAACACCGCACTTTTGCTCTCTGGTGTGTCGCCTTTGGCGCCGCCGCCGCACCCGTGCTCTCGCAAACCGTCGGCACCGGCACGCTGCGCCTCTCTGTGC
This sequence comes from uncultured Terriglobus sp., assembly GCA_937871605.1. Taxonomy (GTDB): domain Bacteria; phylum Acidobacteriota; class Terriglobia; order Terriglobales; family Acidobacteriaceae; genus Terriglobus. The sequence continues at coordinate 7,669 of CALMRM010000311.1, forward strand.
GTGACACGCAGGGCCGTGCCGTGGTGACTGCGCGCGGCACGCTGTACGGCCCTACGGCGGGTACCAGCCGCCCGGTGGCGACGGCCAGCGATGGCTCCATTACGGCAGAGGGATTGCCGCTGGGCCGCTACACGCTGCAACTGGCCGCGCCGGGCTTTGTGGCCCAGACCCTGAGCTATTCCCTCGCGTCACAGGCCCCTGTCACGCGCGACGTGGTGCTCGCGGCCGGCAGCGCCGGTACGTCGGTCACGGTCATCGCGGCCAGTCCCATCGGCGCGCTGGACGTGCCGCTGCGCGACGTGCCGGTGCCAGTGCAGACACTGTCCGCGCAGACGCTGGAAGACACCAACGCCATCGACCTGACGGACACGCTCAAGCGCCGCCTGAATGGCGTGTACGTGAACGAAAACCAGGACAACCCCTTCCAGCCAGACGTGAACTACCGCGGCTACACGGCGTCGCCGCTGGTGGGTTCGCCCGCCGGGTTATCCGTCTACCTGGATGGTGTGCGGCAGAACCAGCCCTTTGGCGACGTGGTGCAGTGGGACCTCATCCCAAAGATCGCGATTGCCAGCACGGAGCTGATCCCCGGTTCCAACCCGGTCTACGGCCTGAACACGCTGGGCGGTGCGATTGCCGTGCAGACCAAAAGCGGCCTGACAGACGCCGGCTTCTCTGTCAGCGCCTATGGCGGCAGCTTTGGCCGTCGCGCCGTGGAAGGCCAGTACGGTGGCAGCCGGGGGCGGTGGAACTGGTTTGTCGCAGGCACGCTGTTCCATGAGGACGGCTGGCGCGTGCAGTCGCCCTCCAACGTGAAGCAGAGCTTTGCCAAAGTGGGGTACGCGCATGGTGGCTCGGTGCTATCGCTGTCGGGTGGCTACAGCATCAACAACTTGACGGGCAACGGCACGCAGGATTTTCGCGCCATCAACCGGACCATCGGCTTGAACCATGGCTACAGCAGCGTGTACAGCATTCCGGACGTGACCTACCAGCACTCACCCTTTCTGACAGCGAACTACACGGAGGCGCTCAGCAGCACGCTCAGCCTCAATGCCAACGCGTATGTGCGCTACACCCGCAGCAACACCACCAACGGTGACATCAACGACGACAGCTTCGACGAGTCGCTCTACACGCTGAGCGCCACGGATAAGGCGACACTTACCCACTTCGGCATCGCCTACCCCGCTACGGCGATCACCGCTGCCAATACCCCCTTTCCGTATCTGCGCTGCCTTGCCGCCAGTCTTGCACTCAACACGCTGGGCATCGCCTCGGCCGAGCCTGCAGAGAAGTGCACGGGCGTCGACACGGACTCGCTCACACGCCAGCACGCCTATGGGTTTACAGCAGCACTCTCATGGAACACGACGCACAACAAGCTGAGCGTGGGCGCGGGCTTCGACCGGGGCGGCCTGACCTATGTGCAGAACTCGCAATGGGGCTACCTGAACCCGGACGGCATCACCATTACCCGCGTGCCCTCGTTCGACGATGGCAGCGAGGCGAATGACGACGGCTCCCTGGACGACGACCGCGTGAATCTGCATGGGCAGACCACCACGCCGAGCTTCTACGTGACGGACACCTTCAGCTGGAAGCAGTGGGTGTTCAACGCGGGTGGCCGCTACAACCACACTGACGTGAACAACACCGACCGTCTGCCGCCGTCTGCCTCTGGCCGCCCCGGCCTTACTGCTGACAATCGTTTCCAGCGATTCAATCCGACGGCGGGCGTCATCTTTCGGCCCACCAGCCTGCTGAATGCCTATTTCGACTACAGCGAAAGCAGCCGCGCCCCCACCAGCACGGAACTGGGCTGTGCCGACCCGAACTTTCCTTGTTCGCTGCCGAATGCGCTGGTGAGCGATCCGCCGCTGCAGCAGGTGGTCAGCCGGACGGTTGAGTTCGGCGTCCGCGGCAACCCGGATGGGCGCCTGCGCTGGAGCGCCGGGTACTTCCACACTACCAACTACCAGGACCTGCTGTTCGTCGCCTCGCAGCAGACTGGCTTCGGCTACTTTTCGAACTTCGGCAAAACGCGCCGTGAGGGCGTGGAAGCCTCGGCCACGGCGCACACGCGCACGGTGGACGCGGGCGCGGAGTACACCTTCCTGGATGCCACCTACCAGAGCCCGCAGACCATTGAGAGCGGCAGCAACAGCACCAACAGCAACGCGCTTGCGGGCGGCCTCGGCATTGACGATGGCGGCAACATCAACATCGTGCCCGGGGATCACATACCGCAGGTGCCGCAACACCTGCTGAAGCTCTACAGCGACTACCATCCGCTGCGAAAGCTCACCATCGACGCCGACTTCAACCTCATCAGCTCCGCCTACGTGCGCGGCAACGAGAACAACCTGCACCAGCCGGATGGCGTGTACTACCTGGGCAGCGGCAAGAGCCCGGGCTACGGCGTGGTCAACCTGGGCACGCGGTACAAGCTCAACGCCCACTACGAGCTATTCGCCGAGGTAAACAACGCGCTGAACCGCCACTACTACAGCGCGGGCCAGCTCGCCAGCACACCATACGACAACAGCGGGAACTTCATCGCGCGTCCGTTCCGTGCGGTGCAATTTCAGGGCGACACAGCGTACCCGGTGCGCAACACGACCTATCTCGCACCGAGCGCGCCCATCACCGTGTTTGGTGGGCTAAAGGTAAACTTCGGCCGCGCTCGCTAAGGCCTGGTCTGGCAAGGGATCCTGGTGCCTTATCCAGGACCTCAGCGGCTTCCCAGCGGTTTGCTGACGGACTCCAGGGACTGGCCCGCGGCCTCCACACCGATCCTTGCCTCGACGCCCGCGGCCACCAGCATCAGGACAGACCCCAGGAGGTACCCGGCGGCCACCAGCGGCTTGCTGCCCGTTTGGATCAGTACACCGAATAGCAGCGGAGCGCCAACGCCACCGATCAACGTGCCGAGTGCATAAAAGATCGCGATGGCGAATGCCCGTATCTCCAGCGGAAAGATCTCGCTTACGGTGAGATAAGCTGCGCTTGCGGCAGAGCTCGCGATGTAGAAGACAACTGCAAGGCAGATACCGAAGCCGCGCGGGCCCAGCGAGCCGGTGGCGAACGGAATGGCAGACCCCAGCAATACCGCACCCGCGGCCGCGTAGGTTGCCACGATCATGGGTTTGCGGCCCACCTTGTCAAACAGGCGGCCAAGAGTCAGCGGACCCAGGAAGCTGGCCACCGCGAACGGCAGCAGATGCAGTGGCATCTGCCGGTCTGAAACATGGAAAAAGCGTTTCACCACAAGGCCATAGGTGAAAAACACCGCATTGAAAAAGAAGCTCTGCGCCACCATCAACACCAAGCCCAGGACTGAGCGCATCCTGTTTTCGCCCAGCATGTTCCCGGCAATCTCGCGCAGCGGGGTGTGATCCCTGGGCTGCAGTCGGAGCAGGTCACCCTCGGGTGCGGGCAGGGTCCCCGGGTTGCCGTGGCTGATCTTCGCTTCAATGTCGCGCACGACCCCGTCGGCATCGGCTGCCCTGCCGCGTAGCATGAGCCAGCGCGGACTTTCCGGCACGGACAGACGCAGCAGCAAAACGAGCAGGCCAAGGCTGCCACCGATGCCAAAAGCGAACCTCCAGCCGACATCCTGCGCGACCACATGGCCAAAGATCGGACGGCCACTCAGCAGGTAC
>CALMRM010000312.1 GCA_937871605.1 uncultured Terriglobus sp.
GTTCCACCTCTGGCAGGTTGCCCCAGTACTTCACCGGCATATGTCCGCGCATGGTGCCAGGGTTCAGCCGCGCCGGATTAAAGATGCTGCCGTAGTAACTCTTCCACAGCACCTCGAGTTCGTCACCGTCTGGCGCGCTTTCGCGTGGCACGGCGGGGCCGTACTGCAGTTGCTTGCTCGCAGGATCCCACGCAACGGAGCCGTCCGGCGTCAGGATGGACCAGCGCATGATCGCGAATCGCTCCGCAAAGAACGGGGCCGCCAGCTCCAGGATGCGGTGCGCTGGCTGGTACCAGGCAATGAAGTGCTCCTCACCGTCCTCTTCCTCCACGCGCCGAAAGCGGACAAAGGCGTGCATCTTGTGCTCGTCGCGGCGCACCTGCCCGTCCATGCGGACCAGCTCGCTCACATCGCTGTCCACTTCCACTTTGAGCAGGTCACGACTCGTTTGCAAGCGCCACAGCAATCGGTACAGCAGGTTCCAGCGCTGCGGGTCGCGATGGCAGCCCGCAAGCATAGCCTTCTGCAGAAACGCCTTGGGAACGTACGCCTGCCCTGACTCCGCGCGCGGCGTTGCCAGCAGGGCGTCTGTGCCGTCCACAGCACTGGCGAACAGGTCCGGCGGCGCGGGTGAGGTCACATCCTCAAAGTCAATCGACTCAGGCCGAATGCCGCTGCCCAGCGCCGCCCGCGCCAGCTCTCGCCAGTGCGCGAAGCTTGGCTCCACCCGCACGCGCACGGACGTGGTTCCACTCACAACGAACCCCACATCGCCGAGCGCGCCGCGGCCTCAAACAAGCCCATCTGCCGCGGCGGCAGCGGGACCGCTGCGTCGCGTGTCACCGTTGCCAGAGGTGCGATCGCCATGTCCGAAGGCGCAGCAAACAGGTTCAGCGGCGTGGCCGCGGGCAGGTGATCCGCCGCAATCATGTACGCCGTCGCATCTTTCAGGCGCACATGCAATTTGCGCAAGTCTTCTAAGCCAAGCCGGTGATACTTGCGGATGCTCAGAATGCGATCCACGTTTTTATAGCCTAGCCCGGGCACGCGCAGCAGCGTCTCGCGCGGTGCGGCGTTTACGTCGACGGGGAAAAACTCCGGGTGCCGCTTGGCCCAGGCCAGCTTCGGGTCAACGGCCAGGTCCAGCTCCGGTGCGTCCGGCGTGGTGATCTCCTCGGCGTCGAAGCCGTAGTGCCGCATTAGCCAGTCCGCCTGGTACAACCGGTGTTCGCGAATGAGCGGTGACGCCTTCAGCGGCAGGCGCGTGTCCGCTTCCGGATACGGCGAGAATCCGGTGTAGTACACGCGCTTCAGCTTGAAGCTGGTGTATAGACCGCTGGCACGCGCGATGATCTCGCGGTCGGTCGAGGGCGTCGCGCCCACTACCATCTGCGTGCTCTGCCCGGCCGGCGCAAACTTCGGCGCGGAGTGGAAGCGCGTGCGATCCTCCTCCGCCTCCAGCTTTCGGTCATGGATCTGCGTCATCGTAGTCTCGATGACGGCAGTCTTTTTCTCCGGTGCCAGCTGCACCAGGTCGTTCTGCGTGGGCAGTTCGATGTTCGCGGAGAGCCGGTCCGCGTACAGACCCACCTCATCCACCAGCCGCTGCGCGCAGCCAGGAATGGCCTTGATGTGGATGTACCCGCCAAAGTGATGCACGGTGCGCAGCGTCTTGGCCACCTGCAGCAGCATCTCCATCGTGTAGTCCGGCGATTGGATGATGCCCGACGACAGGAACAGCCCTTCAATGTAGTTGCGCTTATAGAAGTCGAGCGTTAGGGTGACGATCTCGTCCGGCGTAAAGCGCGCGCGGCGAATGTCGCTGGACACGCGGTTGACGCAGAAGACGCAGTCATAGGTGCAGTAATTCGTCAGTAGCAGCTTGAGCAGGGAAATGCAGCGCCCGTCCGGCGTGTACGAGTGGCAGATACCCTCGCCATCGGAGTGGCCGATACCCTTGCCATTGCCCGCGCGCTTCGCACCAGAACTCGCGCACGACGCGTCATACTTCGCCGCATCGGCAAGAATCTCGAGCTTTTGCTGCACAGTCAGGGAAGTCATCGGCACATCCAGTATAGCGAAGAAGAGGCGAACGTAATGCGACTCTTACTGGTATCAGATGCGCTCTGTCTCTCCGGTTACAGCTGGTCTGGCGTCCCATTCCTCACGGTTGTCATCCCGTAGCGAAGCGAAGGGATCTGCATGTGTGCCACGCATCAGCATGGTTGCTAGTGCGAGCAGAGATGCAGATCCCTCCGCGTTGCTGCGGGATGACAACAAGGAAGGTTGCGATAACAAGGTAGGGCTGCGGCGAGTGCCAGAAAAAGCCGTTACGCCTTGTCCTCAGGGAAAAGCCGGATATCCGCCACGTTGCGGTACTGCTCGGCATAATCCATGCCATAGCCAATCACAAATCGATTCGGGATTTTAAAGCAGACATAGTCCGCCTCGATGGGCACCAGGCGGCGATCCGGCTTATCCAGGCAGGTGGCAATTTTGAGCGAAGCGGGCTTGTGCTGCAGCATCATCTTGCGCAGATAGCTCAGCGTCAGGCCGGTGTCCAGAATGTCCTCGACCAGGATGACGTGCTTACCCTCGATAGAGGTGTCCAGGTCTTTGATCAGTTTGACCGCGCCGGTCGTCGTTTGGCCCTTGCCGTAGCTGGATACGGCTACGAAGTCGAAGGTATTATCAACCTCGATCGCGCGCGCCAGGTCTGCCAGAAAGATGGCGGCACCCTTCAGCACGCCCACCAGCACAACGCTCTTGCCCTGGTAATCCTCCGTAATATGCCGTCCGATGCTCGCCACCTTGTCGCGGATCTCATCGACAGAAAACAGCACCTCGCAGGTGGATGCGGGAACAAAGGGCAGAGTGGGTTGAGCCATGGTCAATAGCCTAACCCACTGGACAATTCGAAAGGGATGTAACGCCGCTGACGTTCGCGCACAGAGCGGGGTGAACCTTCGCCATGCGTCGCTTGACTGTTTCGGAAGGGCATGGCTTTAGCCGTGCCATAGACGCGAGTTATGTAAACGGCTTTAGCCGCCGAGGTCGGCTCTCAAATCGACTTCGGAGGCTAAGGCCCTCCCTCCGCTTCGCGTGGTACGGCATAGCTGAAGCTGTGCCCTTTCGAACTCCATGCGCATACCACGTCGGGTGCAGCCCGGAATTGCAAGCAGGTTCGCAACAACCCGTGCTGCCCGGTATACTTCACCTGCGCATGTTCCCCTATTTGCATTTCGGTTCGATCACGCTGGGCACTTTTGGCATTTTCATGTGGCTGGCTGCGGTTAGCGGCGCGTACATGCTGCACCGGGCCTTTCAGCGTGCGGGTGTCTCGGCGGATGCGGTAGTAG
>CALMRM010000313.1 GCA_937871605.1 uncultured Terriglobus sp.
CTAGAAGCTCAACCATCTAGCCGTTTGGCTGTCTAACTGTTGACTAGCCTCACCGATGCTTCAGAGAGGGTTTGTACGCTGGCGCGTACGGATACGGAAACCAGGCCTGCTAAGGGTGTGCGACACCCTCGCGCCCGCAAGAGCCACCTTTATCTTCCGCGCTTCGCTTGTGCAGACCGGGCAAAGAACGCCCGCCCCTCTGGGGAAAGGAATCCGGCTCTTGCAGTTGCTACCCTTCGCTGGCGTGGGCCAGGGCCAAGGCGTGTTTGAGAACAAACACAGCCAAACCATTCAAGAGCGAAGTGCCAGCCTCTTGAGCCGTTGATCACCTAAACCGCTAGCAGTCTAGCAGCCTAACCACCTGAAGGAGAACACCATGATCAGCAACCTGAACCGCTCCACGTTTATGGGCCACCTTGGAGCCGACGCCAAGCAGGCGAACGCTACAGCACCTGTGACCTTTTCCGTCGCCGTGTCCTCGCACTGGACCGACAACGCGGGCGACCGGCAGACGCGCACCGACTGGCAGAACATTGTCGTGTTCGGCAACCTGCGCAGGTACGCAGCGAAGTTGAAGAAGGGCGACCGGGTGTACGTGGAGGCCGAGGCACGGAACAACAACTACGAGCGCAAGATCGGCACCGAGACCGTGAAGTTCTATGAGACCGAGTTCCACGCCGCCGCCATCGAGCGGGTTGCGGTCAGGGCCGAAGCAGACACCGACATCGACGCTTAGCCGGGAAGAGCTTGAGTGGGGCAGTGCAGGAACACTGCCCCCAACCATCCACGATGCACACACCCGTCAGGAGAAGAGCATGCACACCACAGCGATTGCAGAGTCAGGATACCGGAACCTTCCCCTTTCCATGCTGGACGAATCGGGCACCAATCCACGCCGCACGTTCGAGCCGACCAAGCTGGTCGAGCTGGCCCACAGCCTCACCATGCACGGCCTCATCCAGCCCATCACCGTGCGTCCCAAGGGCGACCGCTTTGAGGTAGTCGCGGGTGCGAGACGCTTCCGTGCCGCGCAGATCGCGGAATTGGCCGACGTGCCAACCCGCATCCTTGAGCTTTCCGACGAGGAGACCCTTGAAGTCCAGATCATCGAGAACAGCCAGCGCCAAGATGTACACCCCTACGAGGAGGCGGCAGGATACCAGCGGCTCCTAGACCTTCCCGGTTACGACGTGGCAGCGCTTGCGTCCAAGTGCGGCAAAAGCCAGAGCCACATTTACGCGCGGCTTTCACTTCTACAACTCATCCCGGATGTTGCCGACGCCTTCCAGCAGGAGCGCATCACCGCCAGCCACGCCAACCTGATTGCGCGGCTCACCCCGGAGCAGCAGGCCGAGGCCTTCAAGGCCTGTTTTCGCAAGGACTGGCAGGACAAGGAAGGCCATTTACTGCCTGATTGGTAGCCCGCGAGACAGCCGCGAACCCCGGTTTGGTGCAGATCAGCACGGAATGGAAGCCCGCGAACGACCGCCCCGCAGGACAACTACTCCCTAACGAGTACCGGCGCGTCCAGGCCCCCAAAGAACGCGACAGCGAGGCCACTGAGCCAGCCTGCCCACACGTCACCAGCGCCATCATTGCCCATGGAGACGGCATTGGGA
>CALMRM010000314.1 GCA_937871605.1 uncultured Terriglobus sp.
CACAGATCAGCAGGCACAGGAAGGACTCGCAGGATGAACGCCTCTCCGTTGGAGACGCGGGCAGTGCCTGCGACTCAGCCCACACGACACGAGCCACCGGCCAGCACCTGGCTGCAGGTGCTGCCGCACCTGGACCGGCAGTATGGCGGGCTGTCTGCCGTCGTGCCGGTCTTGAGCGAGCAACTGCAGCGGCGCGAAGGCCTTGCGGTGCGGCTGGCCGCGTTTTGCGCACCGGACGAAGATGTGCAAACAGGGCAGAGCGATTTTGTTGACGTCACGGTGCTTCCGCTTGGACACATCGCATGGCTTACGAAGGCTGGTGTGCGCGCCGAGCTGGCACAGTGTCTGGAGGCATGTGGTGGAGCCCACATCCATGGCCTTTGGGACAGCAGCAGCATGGCCACGGCGCATCTTGCCCAAACGCAAGGCAAACCCTACCTTGTGTCGGCGCATGGCATGCTTGAACCTTGGGCGTTGGCGCAGAAGGCATTGAAGAAGCGCATGTACGGTGCCCTGGTGGAGCGTCCTTTGCTGCAGCGTGCCGCCTGCTTACACGCGCTTACGCTTGCTGAGGCGGAGGACTATCGCCGGTACGGCTGCAACAACCCGATAGCGGTGATACCGAACGCGGTAGAAGCACCAGAAACCATCGTCGACACGTCATGGCGGGAACGCTTCCCTTCCGTCGAAACGCGGCGCACCGTTCTGTTTTTGGGCCGGCTCCACATGAAGAAAGGCGTTGCTCTCCTGCTGGAGGCATGGCGGTTGCTGGCTGCGCAATTTCCAGACGCGTTGTTAGTACTGGCCGGTCCTGGCGAACCCACGTATGTGCAGCAGCTGCAGGAGCAGGTTCGGACAACTGGCCTGGGCGACTCTGTGCTGTTCACCGGCATGCTGGACCAGACCAGCAAATGGGCAGCACTCTCCCAGGCACATGTGTTTGTCTTGCCTTCTTTCTCAGAAGGGCTCAGTGTCGCAACACTGGAGGCTCTCAGTGTAGGCACACCTGTCATTGTGACTGAAGAATGCCATCTGCCAGAGGTCCTGTCGGCGGGGTGCGGGTGGCAGATAGCACCAAGCGCAGAACAGTTGCAACAAGCACTGCAGCAGGCGTTGCAGCAGTCACCAGCAGACCGATCGCACATGAGCCACAACGCACGCCAGCTTGTGAAAACTCGCTTCAGCTGGGCCGTGGTGTGCAAGCAGATGGCGGAGCTGTACCGGTGTGTCCTGTCTGGCGAAATGCCACAGCACTGCCAGTATCTGGAGGCCGTACGATGATGCCTCCTGTGCGGCTGGACCGGTATGACAACAGTTGGTACAACCCCGGTCGCCCCTTTCTTGTGCGTGCCCTGTGGTTGTTTATAGGTCTGCCGCTGTTCCGGTGTTCGCTGCTACCTTCGTCGCGGCTGCGCGTGTTTCTGCTGCGGCTGTTCGGTGCCACGGTGGGCAACGGGGTCGTGATCCATTCTGAGGTGGTCGTCAAGTACCCGTGGCACCTGCGCGTAGGCGACCACTGCTGGATCGGTGAGCGTGCCTGGATCGACTGCCTCACCACTGTCCAGCTGGCATCAAACGTTTGCGTGTCACAAGGCGTATATCTGTGCACCGGCAATCACGACTGGGGTGACCCGGCGTTTGGGCTTCGTGTGCAGCCGATCCACCTGATGGATGAAAGCTGGGCAGGTGCCCAAAGCGTGTTGTTGCCCGGCAGCGGCCTGGGCCGCGGTGCGGTGCTGGCGGCAGGCGGCGTTTTGGCGGGAAATGTCCCGGAATACCAAATCTTTCAGGGCAATCCAGCTCGTTATGTAAAGGAACGTGTTGTGCGCGACGCCCCACGCGCACAGAAAGACGTCGAGATGGTTACACCATGAGAGTGCTCCTGATGAACCAATTCTTCTGGCCCGACGCAGCAGCCACCAGTCAGCTGCTGACCGATGTTGCACGTCGCCTGGCAGGGGACGGGCACGAAGTACACGTCATCTGCGGTGCCACGGGGTACACAGACACCAACAAGGACGAGGCGCCGGTAGCCACCATTCACCGCGTTGCAGGGCGACGCTTCTCCCGCAGCACCTTGGGACGCCTGCTTTCCTACGGCAGCTTTTACGTGCTGGCAGGATGGCGCGCGCTGCGGGTTCCAGCGCCAGACGTCGTTCTCACACTGACCACTCCCCCACTGCTTTCCTTGCTGGGCAATTTGGTAAAGCGTGTGCGCGGCACGCGACATGTGATCTGGGAAATGGATATGTACCCGGACGTGGCGGTCGATCTCGGGTATTTTCGTGCAGGTGGCCTGCTGGACCGCGCGGTCGGCATGCTGGCCGATGCATCACGCCAGTATGCCGACACCATCATCGCGTTGGGTGCTTGCATGCGCGACCGTCTGTTGCAGCGCGGGATACCCACTGAAAAAATTGAGATTGCCGACAACTGGGCGGATAGCCAGGCCATCCAGATGGTGGCAAAGCACGGTGCGCTGGACCGGTTTGTGGTCCTGTATTCCGGCAACCTTGGGTTGGCCCATGATCTCGACACCATAACAGCCGCCATGTCGGCGCTGAGCAGCGATCCACGCTTTCTGTTTCTGTTTGTGGGGGGTGGCGGCAGGCGGCAGCAACTGCGTGAGTTCGTGGAGCGTGAGCAGCTTTCAGCAGTCCAGCTGCGGCCCTACGTGGAGAGGTCAGACCTCGGGTACGAACTGGCCCAGGGTGATATTGGGCTGGTGCTGCAGAGCGACAGATGTTGCGGCTCGGTGGTGCCGAGCAAGGTTTATGGATTGCTGGCGGCTGGTCGGCCTGTGCTCTTTGTGGGACCGGAAAAAGCGACGCCGGCTCGCATCATTCAGCAGTTTGGCTGTGGCTGGCATGTTCCCTGTGGCGACGTCACGGGATTAGTCGGGCTGCTGCAGCGGCTGGCCTCATCTCCGCAGGAGGTTTCTGCTGCGGCACGGCGTGCACGTGAAACATTGCTCTCGCATTACGACTTACCTTTAGGTACTGTACGAATTACCGGAATCTTAACGCAATCTATGCAAGTGCCCGCAGAGGTACTTGCAACAGTTTAAGTGTCCTTCGCCGTTATGGCCTTTCTTCTACTCCCACTGTCTGAGGAACACCATGTTTACTATCGCTGCGTTAGGCCTGATTGCCTTCGCCCTGGGCCTGATACTGACGCCGTTATGCCGCGACGTAGCCAAGCGGTACAACCTAGTTGACAAGCCGGATAGCGATCGGAAGCTGCACAGCGAGCCCACTCCCAGGGTGGGCGGCGTCGCAGTGGTTCTGGCGTACGCCGGCTCCATTTCGCTGGTGCTGCTGCTGAGACCTGCGTCCCAACAGCTGCACATTCAGCATGCTGAATTGCTCAAGTCGCTGCTGCCTGCAACCATTGTCATCTTTCTCACGGGATTGCTGGACGACTTGATCGGTCTCTCACCGAAGCAGAAGCTGCTGGGTGAATTTCTCGCTGCTGTGACGGCCGTGGGACTGGGCATGCACTTCTCGCCCCACAGCTTCCCGGTCGCCTCGAATCATCCCCTGCTTGCCCATCACTGGGTTGCCGTGCCCGTTGCGATCGTTTGGCTGATAGGGTGCAGCAATGCCGTCAACCTGATTGACGGATTGGATGGGCTGGCCACAGGCGTAGGCCTGTTTGCGTCGGTAGCCACCCTGCTGGTTGGTGTTTTTGCCGGTCACAGCGGCCTCGTGATGGTGACCATCCCGCTGGTCGGTGCATTGCTGGCCTTTCTGCGATACAACTTCAATCCCGCGTCCATCTTTCTGGGTGACTCCGGTAGTTTAACTATCGGTTTTCTTCTGGGAACCTTTAGCCTGGTTTGGAGTGAAAGCAGTTCCTCCACCTTAGGCATTGCTGCTCCTCTGATGGTCATGGCCTTGCCGCTTATGGACGTCGGCCTGGCGATTAGCCGGCGCTACCTACGGCTGGTACCCATCTTTTCCGCGGATCGCGGCCACATTCACCACATGGTGCAGGCACGCGGGTACAAGCCGCGTGAAACGGCTCTCATTCTGTATGGCGTCTGTGCTGTTGCGGCAGCTCTTGCGCTATTGCAGGGCCTGCACATCCGTTACCTTCGGTATGCCGTGCCCGTAGTGTTTCTTGGACTGGTGTGGGCTGGTATCCGCTATCTGGATTATGTCGAACTGGCTGCAGTGCGCCGCTTTTTTTCGCGCCACCACCTGCGCCGCATGGTGAAAGAGGACGTCTACCTACGCGACCTCGACAGCAAGCTGAGCTCGTTGAGCAACCTGGAAGATTGCTGGGAACATGCCTGCACTATATGCAGAGATCTACACTTCACTGCAATTCACATGTACTTTCGAGAAACGTATTTCGATGGCACTCTTGGCACCTCTTCCAGCGAACAGGAAGTGCACATGACCTTGCCTATTGGCGAGCGTGGGTACCTTCGGCTGGCACGCTGCGCCGGCGACGTCCCTCCGCACATGATGTGGCCGGTTCTCTTTCGCCTGCTGCACGCCCTGGCGGCACGAGAGAACAAGCTGCCGCGTCCGGTGACTCGATTCTTTGACGCCGCATAGCTAGGGCGTGTCAATCGGTACAAGCGACTGCAAGTGCGCGTGCACGATGAATCGCTTTGGAGCCGCACCAATGTAATCAAACGGGTAGCAGGTGATGAGCGTCACCTGCGGAACCGTCCCGATCTCAAGGACGTTTACCTGTTCCGGGGTAACGATCTCTGTGCTGTCCACCTGGTAGTCGTAGGTGCCTGCATCGGAACTCACCAGCACCGCCATGCCGGGCTTGATGTTGCGTACCGGCCGGAAAAATGTGTCCCGGTGGGCTGCAAGCGCCATGTTGCCGAGCCCACCAGCCGTGGCAGAGCCCGGGACGTGACCGATACCGCGAAGCAGATCCTGCTTGGTCAGTCCCTCCACGATGGGTACGGTCAACTGCAGTGCCGGTATAGAGATTCTACCGATCACCTTGCCGTTGGACACAGTGGCGCCCGAGGTGTAGGAGCGGTCTGCCCTGCCTACGATGGTGCCGTCCGTGTCTGCTGCGGACTGCTGGGCGTAGGCCTGAGCGACGAAGTGGGTGCCTTCTGCCTCATAGAGGCAAAAGGCACCATACACCGCTGAACTACACACAACAGTCCACAGTGCTGCTTCTAACAGTCGCCTGACCTGCATACGTTACAGCAACCTAACGCGCAACGAAACGCCGCAGTCGTAGCGAAAAGAGGCCAAACAGGGCGACCACGCCTGCAAGTAGCACGGCTGGAAGCTCACTTGCTGTGTGGGGCAGCGCTGTGGCAAGAGCGCGCCGTGCCACTGGTTTGCGGGCAGCAGGAGCAACAGGCGCCGGTGCTGCCGACGTGGATGGGCGCGTGGAAGCAGCACTCGGCGACGGAGTTGCGCGGGGCGGCAGAGGTGCGGGCGGCTCGTTGCGCGCTACCAGGGGCGGTGCGCTGACGGGCTGCACGGCGGGCTTGTACTTCTCAGCGGCGATCGCCGGTGTCTTTCCATCCACCTTGGTCGGCGATAGCGTCCAGAGTGTCACCATCCGCATGTCGTCGTTGGTAAGGTTCTTCTCCTTTGAGGGCAGGTTATCCGACTCCGGGTCAATCGCATTCACCTGGCTGCTATGCGATAGAGCGATCTTTACCGCCTCTGCCTTTGGGTAAACGAACTCAACCGAGAAGCTACCCGGAAAATTAAATCCACGGAGAGCCCGGTCATGTTCTGATCCGCCGCCCCACACGACAGGTCCTTGGCCGCCGCCAATCGAAGCGTTCGGGACGCCCAGGAAGGTTGAGAGGGCCTTTCCTTTTTCATCCTCAATCCGCAGAATGCTGCGATCTGACATGTGATCGACAACGCGAATGACGTACGTGCCGTTCTTCAGAACGGTGCCCGGAACTGCGGTGTTGCCGTCTACGGTGAAGCGCTCTGTAAGCAGGGATGAGTCGGCTGGGCTGCTCAGGGCAGCTGCGTATGCAACCGGCATGGCAGCGGGCACAGACGAGAGAAGAAGGGCTGACAAAAGAAGGTGGCGCATGGTACCCCCAAAGGAAGACGGACTATATGCTAAGGAACTGCAAGCATAGATGCAGAGAGCCTCGCATAGCGTCTACAGATGTAGCCGAAAGTCCACAGCCGGGCGAGGCGCGGTCAGCGTCAGGGCTATCACGTGAGCTGAGGATGATGTCTCGAAATACGGTTTTCCGCCGCAAGTTGCTCTTCCGCCTTCGCCGCCACACACTGCCCTTGCTCTGCAGCCGGGTGTACACCGCATGGTGGCGGCTGCTGGGCATGCACATCGGCCATCAGGTGCGGCTCTACCCCATCCGTGTCACTTGGCCGCACCGCGTCACGCTCGGTGACTCTGTCAGCCTGGAGCACTCTATCTACTTCAATATCGCCGGTGGCTACCGGGATGCCGGAGGCGTTCTCATTGGCAGCGGTACGTTTGTTGGCAGCGGGTGTGAGTTCAACATCATCTCGTCGATCACCGTGGGTACAAATTGCCTGATTGCAAGCGGATGCCGCTTTATCGACCATAACCATGGAACAGCTGTCGGCACCTTGATCAAGGCCCAAGAAGAAGAAGAAGGTCCAATCTCGATTGGTTCCGACGTGTGGATTGGTGCGAATTGCGTCATTCTCAAAGGCGTCTCCATCGGTGACAACACCATCGTTGCCGCGGGTTCCGTTGTCACCAAGCCGCTGGACGCCATGGGCATCTATGCGGGGGTGCCTGCCCGCCTCGTGCGTCGCCGCACTGACGTTGCAGGCACTTCCCCTTCTCCTCGTGCAGACGGCAGCGCGCCAGCATCAATGGGTAACGCTGATGCTGACCGGATCGGACAGCAGGGTTAGATTTCCTGTGGTGTGAGCCCATATCTGTAGTGTGTGCAGACCCGTTGCCAGTACAGAGGTATCCAGCGGAAAGGCAAACGGCGCAGACCATGCACGAGCCGTGCCGAACTGATTGCCGTCCACCAGCAGGATGGAGCCGGCAGCGTCCAGTTGGGCCAGGACCGAAGCGGTCACGGTGACTAAGCCCGAGATCGCCTGACCGCCTGCGGGAAACGTGATGCTGACGGGCTGGGTGGAAACCGGTGCCGGCGCTGGCGTGGTAGTCACCGGCGTGGTGGTCACGGGTGCCGGGGTGACTGGCGTGGATGCGTTGCTGACGTTAACCGCTACCGTTGAGGACAGCGAGATTGTATTGCTGGTGTCGTGCGCCCAGAGCTGCAGGGTATGCGCACCGTTGCTGAGGATGGTTGTGTCCAGCGGGTAGTTGTAGGGCGCCGCGGTGACGCGGACCACGCCGAACTCCTTCCCGTCGACCATCAGGTACGAGCCTGCAGGGTCGAGGTTTACTCCAACTGCCCCCTGCACCGTCACACTGCCGCTTACTG
>CALMRM010000315.1:0-3206 GCA_937871605.1 uncultured Terriglobus sp.
ACTCAGGATCACTGGCGATGTGACAAATCCTAAGACACTGCGCCTTTCCGACATCACAGCCATGCCTTTTGTCACGCGTGAGGTGACGCTGCAATGCATCAGCAACCGGATCGGCGGCGGGCTCAACAGCAATGCCGTTTGGAAAGGGGTGCCGCTCAAGCAGCTGTTGACAGCCTCGGGTGCGGACGTAACTTCGATGCAGGTAACCTTTCATGGTGCCGACGGTTTTACCGACGACATACCGTTCGCCAAGGCCATGGATGACGAGACCCTGCTCGTCTACGAGATGAACGGCGTACCGCTGCCCCTCCATCACGGCTACCCGGCACGTCTGATCGTTCCGGGGTTCGTCGGAGAGAAAAGCGTCAAGTGGGTGACCGAAATTGAGGTGACGAAGCAGCCGAAAAAGGGCTTCTACGAGCAACAGGGGTGGGGGCCGAAGTTCACCCTCAACAATACGGCTCGCTTCGATGCTCCAGATTTCAGCAACCCCATCTCGCTGGGCAAGGTCGTCACGCTGCGCGGCACCGCGTTTGCCGGCGACCGGGGCGTCGCGCGTGTGCAGGTCTCAACCGATGGCGAGAAAACCTGGCGAGAGGCCGAGATCACCTACAAGCGGTCGAAGACTGCGTGGGTGCAATGGAGGCTGCTTTGGAAGCCCGCTGACGCAGGTGACGTAATGCTCGCTGTACGCTGCATGGACGAAGGCGGCGGCATGCAATCCGGCGAAATGAAGGGTCCAGCTCCGGAGCCGGCTACCGGCATCCAGCGCGTGAAGGCGACCGTTCAGGCCTAATGCACCGTCAGCCAGTTGCCTGGGGACGGCGGTTAAGTCCGGCATGGACGAAGGTTGGTTAGGTCTGACTTTGTTCGCTACAATCCTCTCGCGATAATATTGAGCAACTTATATGAAGAGTAAAGATGTCTTGACAGAAATGGACGTAAGCCGACGCGAGTTCGTCCGGCTCGCGATGATGAGTTCCGCAGTTCTGATGAGTGGCGGCCTAACGCTGGAAGGACAGCAACTCACTCCTCATGCACAACTTCGCGAACTGGCTCCGGGGGCGGTCCGACCGGAAGGCTGGTTGCGCGGGATGCTGGAAAAGCAGGCGGCCCACCTTGGCTCCAAGCTGCCGCAGGTTTCATTTCCTTTCACTGGAGCCTACTGGGCAGGAGATGAGGCGTATACGCCAAGGAAGCCAGGGCAGGAGTGGTGGCCGTGGGAGCAGAAGGCCTACTGGATCGACGGCGCGACACGTCTTGCACTTGTGCTGGGCGATGAGCAACTCTTGAAACAGGCGAGCCAGGCGATCCAGTACACCCTGAGTCATGCGGACGCCGATGGCTACCTGGGACCGCAGAAGTTTAAAGAGCCGAAGGCTGACTACCACCGCTGGCCGCAAAGCATTGTCTTTCGCGGTTTTACCGCCTGCGCAGATGCACCTTCACCGTCAGCGGGAATGACCGGTGCCAGCATCGTCGAAGCCTTGCGAAAGCACTACCTCAGCGATGCTGCGTCTTACGGTAGCCCTGAGAGAAACATCATCAACATCGAGACGATCCTATGGTGTTACGGGCGCACGGGAGACAAGCGCCTGCTGGCCCTGGCGGAAAATGCCTGGACCGAGTTTCTACCAAAGGCAGGGGATCCGGAGTTCGGCGATATCTCCCCGGAGCGCGTCTATGCCGATACACCCATCAAGTCGCATGGCGTCACCTATGCGGAGACCGTGAAGCTGCCAGCCATTCTGTACCTGTATACAGGTAAGGAGGAGTATCTCAAGTTTGCCGAAGCCGCCGAGCGGCGGATTTTCGACCACCACATGTTGATCAGTGGCATTCCCTCCACCTCGGAGCACTACAGAACAACCACTTCACTCGATTTGCACGAGACGTGCGACATCGCCGACCACACCTGGTCCTGGGGCTACCACTTGATGGCCACCGGTGACGCGGTGTGGGCAGACCGCATTGAGCGGGCATGCTTCAATGCTGCGCCGGGAGCGATCAAGAAGGACTGGAAAGCAGTGCAGTATTTCTCCGGCCCGAACCAGTTTCTTGCAACACTCAACTCAGATCATCACCCGGAGGGCCACGGCGGGGCCATGATGGCCTACCAGCCTAACCCAGGGAAAAAGACCGCCTGCTGCGGCGGCAACGTGCACCGCATTTTTCCCAACTACGCGATTCGGATGTGGATGCAGACAGGGGATGACGGGCTGGCGGCGGTGCTCTACGGAGCGTCGAAAGTGAAGTCGGCGGTTGGCAAAGAGCGCGAACCGGTGGAGATTGAGCAGACGACAAATTATCCGTTCGAGGAGCAGATTCACCTCAAGATTGGAGTGAGCCGTGCTGTCACCTTTCCACTCTACCTCCGCGTTCCTGGTTGGTGCCGAGCCCCCAAGTTGACGGTCAACGGCAAGCCGGCGACTGCGCAACGAACGGCAAAGGGCTTTCTGGTTGTGCGGCGCGCCTTCAAGCCCGGCGACTCGCTGACGCTTACCCTGCCCATGGAGACAGCCGTATCGCATTGGCCTCAGGGCGGCGTGGGCCTGGAGCACGGGCCTCTGGTGTATTCATTGCCCATAAAGACGGAGTGGAATCAGGTTGTCGAGGAGAATTATTCGACGGCGGAGTACCCCTCCTGGGAGGCAAGGCCGGCCAGCGCCTGGAACTATGGCCTGGCTCTGGATGCGGCGCAAGCAACCAAGGGTGTCGACTTCACGGCCAAACCTCCCCGGGCGAATGACAATGCGGACCCCTGGGAGAACCCGCCAACCGCACTGCAGGTTTCCGCTCGCAAGATCGACGGATGGGAACTGCGCAGCAATCCGCAGAACCCAGCACAGAAGTTCACGTCGGCGATACCGGATGTAAGTACGAGCAAGGCTGGGGCACCGACTGAACGGCTAAACCTGGTGCCATATGGATCGACGGAACTGCGGGTGACGATCTTTCCGACGCTGAAGGCGTAGAACCGCCACAGCATTGAGAGGTTTTGGGTCGATTGCAGTCCGGTCCACAGATGAGCAAGGGAGCCGTTAGGCTCCCCTTGCTCATCTGTCCGCTTTCCGACTTGGCTCGGCTGCGACGAAGTTTTCACAGACGAGATCCGACTAAGCCAATGCCCCTTCTACTTCAGCGGCCGAGCGAACACGGCCGAGGAACGGAAAGATACGCTGGATGGCGTTCTCGTGTCCCTCCAC
>CALMRM010000315.1:3216-20058 GCA_937871605.1 uncultured Terriglobus sp.
GATGTGCAAGGGAGCCTAATGGCTCCCTTGCTATGCATCGGTCCATTTTCGGACCGGGCTCGGCTGCGACGAAGTTTTCAGACGGAATCCGACTAAGCTAATGCCGCCTCCACTTCAGCGGCCGAGCGAACACGACCGAGGAATGTGAAGATGCGCTGGATGGCGTTCTCGTGTCCCTCCACTGTTCGTGCTGAAGTAGCATCTTCAACCACGACGACGTTGAAGCCGAGGGTAGCGCCTGAACGAGCGGTAGACTCGACTCCGATATCGGTGGAAATGCCGGCAATCACGATGGTGTCCACATTGCGTTTACGCAACTCGGCTTCGAGGGGAGTGTTGTCGAAGGCGCCCCAGAAACGCTTGGTGATCAGCAGCTCCTCCGGCTTCTTGCCAGCCTCCGTAACGAGTTCGACGGACTCGGGCGGAAAGGCCGGGCCATCGGGATCGATCATCGGAGTATCCACGACCAGTTGGCGGAAGTTATGCAGGTCCACGCGCACCCAGATGACCGAAGATCTTTTAGCGCGAAACGCCTCGGCAAGCTGTGCGGTGCGTTTCACAACCTCGTCGAAGGTGCGCGGTGCTACCGGCATGACCGTGAGTCCATATTGCAGGTCGATCACAATCAATGCCGTGCTGCTGGATTTCAGTATGAAGTCACTCATTTCAGGTGTCTCCTTGATGAAGTAGGCTCTCTTCGTTAGATATCGCTAGCCATGTCGGGCAACAAGCAGGCCCTTACTGGAACGCAGCAACGCCTGCTAAAGCTTGGATGGTTCCGTACGGTACAACGGATTGTGCAATAACTTTGATGTACAACGATTCGTTGCGGTTTCAGCAAAGTGCCACTCTCTCACGATGCTCAAATCGCATTGCGCCTCGCGCCGGTGCGAGTGACAGAGTGCAAACTACACCTATCACCACGGCTTTCATTTGTTAAGTTCGCGTTCAAAAAGGAGCTCCTCGGAGAATGCTTGCAGCTCAATTGAATTCGTACGGCCCACCACAGGTCCTTCAAATAACTGAGGTTCCCAAGCCAGCGCTTCGGCCCGATGGCGTGCTGGTCAGAGTGCGGGCGTCCAGCGTCAATCCGTACGACACGATCGTGCGATCTGGAAAGCTCCGCCTGATCACGGGGTCCAGATTTCCTCTGGGGACCGGACTCGACTTCGCGGGAGAGATCGTCGCAGTGGGCAAAGATGTCGTTGACCTCCAGGTAGGTGAGCGTGTCTGGGGCACGGTTCCCGTCACGGGAAAACACACCACTGCGGCTGCTGCAGAATACGTGGCCGTCCCGAGTGGGCGCGTGGCACGGCTACCGGAAGGGTTGACGAACGTGGAAGCAGCGGCTCTGGCGGTTGGGGGAACAACAGCTTTTACGGCACTCGTGGACAAGGCAGGGCTCAAGCGAGGGGAACGGGTGCTGGTGCGTGGTGCGGCCGGGGGGGTCGGTGCTGCAGCGGTGCAGCTGGCCCATGCCATGGGAGCGCAGGTCACAGCGCTCGCCTCCTCCAACGATGCTGACTACGTTCTAAGCCTGGGAGCCAACGGGGTACTTGACTACAAAACGGTCGGGCCGAAGGACTTGCCTGCCTTCGACGTGATCCTCGACACCGCCGGTACGTCTTTGGGAAGCTTCCGTGCTCGCCTGGCCCCTGGAGGACGGATGGTAACCGTCAACTTCGGCTCGGCAGACGCTATGCTGTCCATCGGTCTGTCCATCATGTTTGGCCCGCGGCGTATCCGCACCTTCAGCGGAAATCCTACGCGCCGTGAGTTCGAGGCCATCACTCCCTACATTGAAGCCGGAACCCTACACTCCGACGTGGGTGAGACCTTCCCTCTCGAAACCATTGTTGCAGCGCACACGGCGCTCGAGACAAAGAGCGGCCACGGCAAGCGCGTGCTCATTTTGTGAGAAGAAAATGATGGTTCGTCAACTTGCTAGTAGCCATCGCTGAGTACTAAATCGCCATGTCGCTTGTGAGTCTGCATTATGCCATACAGGCGATTAATGCAGTGTCGGCGAAATCATCAGGCCGTACCAGCAGAGGGCTCGTCGCTTCAACGCAATTCTTTACGAACCGACTACTTAGTGGTCCAAGCCAAGCGCTTGTAATCTCCGAGTCTGAAACTGCGTTTACGGGAAGTGAGAAATAATCACTTCGCAGACGCCACGAAGAAAAATGTTTTGCTACAGGCGGGTAAGCGCCTCAGCCGCCAACATCCGGGTGAGTTCCTCTGCGGGCATGGGACGGGCGAGTCCTGTAGCTTGTCCGGCCCAAAGCTGCATATAGTCCAGCAAACCGCCCTTCTCAGAACTTGCCCGTAAGGGGGCGACCAGGGTAGCGGCATATGGAAATGTGAGGGCCACTTCGGACATTGGTCCAGACTCGGCAACGTACCGGTTCAGTACGCCTCTGGCAGGACAACCGCTGAACAGATTCGTAAGAACTGTACCCGTATCAGCAGCCCGCTCGAGCGCTCGATGCGCCAGGTCGCAATTTGTACTCCTTCGGCGTAGTTCCGAATCGGAATATGAAGTCGCTCCTGAGCGCGGCGGCGCTTCTGAAGCCGCAATGTTTGGCCACAACGGAGAGCCTGGAACCACTCTCCTGCAAGAGTGTTCTGGCCGTTCCGCTCGCAGCTTTCTTACCCAAGACGCTGGTGTCTCCTGGAACGCAGCGGTGAAGCGCCTAGCGAAGGTTCGGGGACTCATCGAGGCTTGCCGGGCGAGTACGTTGACAGAGAGACCCCGCGCCAACCTTCCCCTTACCCACCCAGGGAAGTCGCGTAACGCAACATCAGATACCCTGCTGTTCCCTGGACACAATCGCTAGATTGAGCCTGCCATCCTGGCCGCCGTAGATAAAGCACAAGGACACGCGCCACCAGGCTCGCGATCTCAATGCCATGGTCCTCCTCGACCAGCGCCAAAGACTATTCGATACCCGCCGTGATCCCTGCACTGCTATAGTACGGGGCCGTCTTTGATGAAAATAGGATCGCTCCTTACGTTTATCGCGGGATACCGCCCCGATAGTTGGTCACACTTTTGCCGGTGCGTTGTTGCCTTTCGCCCATCCAAAAGGCCCGTTGCAGCAAGCAGAAATGCGCCTGTGCACACAGAGGCAAGACGCCGAGTTCGGTCCCGCCTGGAACAAATCCAGCGGAGAACGTCCTGGTCTTATGGGCGCATCGCTCCGCGCCCGCCGACCACTAACAAGGTGTCCATTGGCCAGAAGCGGCAAGGCGGGGTCAATCTGGAGTTGACCGTCAGGGGTGATGAAATAGGGTCGGGACACCGCGGGTGTGACCAGCTGATGTCCCGTGCGCTTGCCCACTGCGCGATCTCAAATGTAGCCGTTCGACCACAGGGCTCAGCTACAACAGCTTCGACGAACTTTGCCCGTGCGGCGTTTGCATCCCCAGCCTAAAAGAGCGCGTCACCCGAGTACGCCAGGCCATCTCATAGCCAGGATCGATCGTTGTGGCACGAGTAAACCAGACGGCAGCCGCGGCGGTGTCCCTTCGTGCGAAAGCAGCTGTCCCCGGCAAATAGCGCAGCGACATACCAGGCAGGGTCCACCCCGGCTGCTTGTGTGTAGAACCCAAGTGCATCAGGCCAACTCTGCGCATCGATGCGGATTCCCGTTGGCCATGAAGGCTTGCGCAGCTATCGAACTATGGTAGGTATATCCGACGCTGAATGGAATGCCGGCCGGAATGGCACCAGCCGTCGTCTTGCTGTCGGCGTGCGCTTCGCCATAGCGAGCTGCGAACACAGCTATCGCGGGATCTTGCCGGCTGAGGTCTTGGCACATCGGAAGAGCTTCGAGCAGCGGCTCTCTCGATGTCCGCTCCATGATCCGCAAACGAATCGTCAACGCTTGCGAGGTGTCGTCAAATCCAAATCCCGGCCCACCCTCTGTTTGGTCAGCAGAACAATTTGCCCCGCATGGTACTCAAGATGGGAAAAGATGTGTGCAATCGTCACAAGCACCGTTTCAGATTGTGTTGCGTCGATGGGCTCTATTGCTGACGACGGGAGAAGGTGTACAGGCGGGACACCCTCGATCGCTTGCACACCTGTAAGGGGCCCAGACAATGTTTCCATCAGCCGTGTCGGCGAAACTCCCTCAATCACCGTGCGAGCCTTCGTAACCGTAGCGTTCAACGCTGCGATTGCATCGGCTCCGCAGATCTGGATGTCGAGCGCAAACTCCGCATCACGGTCGCGAACGTCCGGCTGCTCAGCCATACCGGACAGAATCCACTGCCGTATGTTGCCTTCCAGGTGCACAAGCAGGTTGATAACAGAATTCTCATGCTCCCCACCGCGGAAATGCATCTGGTCTTCGCTCAACTGCGAAATGCAGCTCGAGATAATTACCAGCGACTTCGCGATTCTCTGCGACGCAAAAGCTGTAAAAGTTGACGCAATCGTGCTCTGTATCTCATCCACGTACTGCTCCTTTTGCGCTGAAACAGGGCTCCGGCAGCGATCTCGGTCATGGAGCGTACGCGGCCAGATACCTAACCCATTTTAGATCGCGAACCGATCAGCTTCAGCATCGATTTGAAAGCCAAGCACTCTCGGCGTAACTACATTGAAACAGGGGATACGCCGGCGCACGTGA
Organism: uncultured Terriglobus sp.; assembly: GCA_937871605.1. Taxonomy (GTDB): domain Bacteria; phylum Acidobacteriota; class Terriglobia; order Terriglobales; family Acidobacteriaceae; genus Terriglobus. The sequence continues at coordinate 7,857 of CALMRM010000315.1, forward strand.
GGGCTGAAGCGTTCACCGATCGGCCAACACCCGGGTCAAGAGCTCGATCCGCTGTAGATACTTGCTGCTCCTGTACATTCCTCCGACTAGGCCGTCGCAGCTGATTCGCTCCCTTTGTGGACGGGCACAGACAAATTTTTGGTCACCACATCCGGAACGAAGAGGACAGGCTCGCTAATTCACAACGGCGGCGCTCCTCAGCTCGTCACAAACGAATGTTTCTGCTGATCTCCGCAGGTCTGTAATTTAGTGGCATTGCTGCACCAAAGCCTACTCAGTAGAGTCATCAGAGTTAAAGCTGCACAACAAACTGTTTGTGGTGATTGCCTCGCGTGTCTTCCGTAGCGAAACGGTATGCCCTATCCGGGCGTGAACCACCTTTCTTGCTTGGGAGAGCTGTTCCGATAGGCGCTATTAAATTCTCACGAGGTGTGATCGCAAGAACAAAGCGGCCCGTTGCCGGGCCGCTTTGCGGCAGTTCCTCTTCCGGACCTACTCTAAGTGGGTCAATCCGTTTCTTGGTCTTGAGCTCGTAAGGTGTTCTGTCCTAGATCCGAAGACTATCAGGTGGACACCAAGGGTGGGTCTGTACTCTGAGCTGAGGCCTCTCAGCGCACCCCTAATGCTGGCTGTGCCCGCAGTGCAAGGTCCAGTGCTTGCTGCGGGAACCACAATCCTGCAGCAGGGTCAGAGACACCCCAAAGCGGGTCGAACACTGCTTGACTTGCAGTATCCTTCGGCCACGCAGGTTGCGTGTACACGCTGTAGTCCCATGCGCGTACACCGCCTGCGGCATCGCAGGTTCCGTCAGATTGCCCCGGTGTCTTCACCCAGAGATAGGCGTCCAGAAGCGGGACACCGGTGTTCGCAGAGGGCTGATTGCCAAGGCCACGCCCCGGGGGATTGCACCAGTTGCCGTTCCCTAAGGTTTGGACTACCGTGGCCGGTTGGTTGTAAGGTGCCTTGCCATAGATGCTGGCATCGAGAGGGCCCTGCCCGTTGCGGCTTGTATCGATGACAAAGTGGGTAACGGGAGTGGCACCGCCTAGGTTCTGGGTGTACCACTGATCGGAGTAGGTCCAGGTCGAGATGTCATTCGGATTTACGGTGCCTAGGGGCGAATAGTATTGGCTGGCGCAGTAATCGTAGTGGCCCAGGCGCCAGCCGCCCTCCGCGGAGTTCTGCCCAAATGCGACGCATTCCGAGATCCAGGTGCCGAACTTGGCCTCGTAGCTGGAGAGCCGGTAGTTTGACACGTTTGTAAAGAAGCCCTGAGCTTGCAGCAAGCCACCCTGGACTAAACGCGCAGACATATCGCCCACGCTGTGCCAAGCGCTGTTCCCTGCGTCAAGGTAGACAGAAGTCTGTAGTCCTGTTTCGAGCTTGGTCACGGCATAGCTGATCTGGGCGTAGCGATTGGCGGTAGCCTGTGGGATGTTTACCTGCGCCGGGTTGTAGCCACAGTCGCTCGGGAGGTTGGCGAGCGCGTCCGGCTCCACCAGCACCATCACCTTCTCGGATCCAATCGCTGTGGCGACCGCGTCGATCCAAGCCGTGTAGGCTGCTGTGTCCTGAGCGCCACCGGCAGAGTAGCTGCCGCAATCGCGCCCGGGAACGTTATACAGCACAAACGTTGGAACTGCGTGTTGCCGCCTTGCTTCTTGCAAGACCTGGGTCACCGTGGAGATGACCTCTGATGAGGTGCCGCCTGTAAGCCAAACAGCCTGCGGAGTTGCTTCCATCTCTGCAATCAGTACTGCGTTCCTAAGCTGCCCTTTCTCGAGTAGCTTGAGTGCTTGCTGGACTGAGCCGTCTGCAGGCTTTGGAACGAAGAAGCGCGTGTCCGCAGGGAGTGTCCTGTATGCCGGGTCCTCGGCGGCTTTGGCCTGGGGCCCCGTCATTGCGTTGAGGAAAACGATGGATCCCGCCACCAGCTTCCCAAAAGTTTCCATGCCCGATTCAAATCTCAAGTACATCTCCTGATCAGCCTGCAGAACACGCTTATAGACTCGTCGAGAACATCCTGTCAAGCGTTACATCGAATGGTTCCGTTTGGCTAACCCGAACATTGCTCATCGGTCTTTCGACGCTCCACATCAGCAGTGATACTTGTGGCGGAGTGATCTTGCTTTTGTTGCTTAGCTCATATCAGGCGAGTTGCCTTCCGACTAAGAACTGGAGTTACGCATCTTTTTTCCGTCTTCGACGGGGAGCTGAGCTCTCCAACTCTCGTCCACCGTGATTTGTTCACGTCTCTGCTCAAACTTCAAGAACACCTTCTCTTAAACGGAGGGGACCGAGAGCGCTTCCAAGCGAGAAGCGTTTTGCAGGTTCACTGGCAATCCTTGTTCTCAAAACCTACTCTCGAGGCTATGCTCGGTTTGTGGCTATAAAGACGTGTTCCGAGAAGAAAACACCTGTCAGAAGCCAAGAACCTTTCACGCCACGAGATCCGGACGCAGATCACCCGGGCGATCATGCAAGTCACTTGGTTCGGATAGCAGCAAGCGTTTCATCTATTTGAGCGCATTCGGCGCTGGATCAGACATCAAGCAGCATGCTTTGCCATTTCGGCTGGTCCTTCGATTGAGTAGCCTCGGTGCCTCGTATGAAGATCACAACTGGTCCGAGGAAATAGATCGTGCTTCGCAAGCCGCCTGGACGATCGTGCGGCCGCCGGGGCTCAAGACAAGGACGAGGTCGTGCCTTTGGTCGATGCAAAGGGCAGATGGTCCTCGTTTATGAACGCAAGCCGCAAGTCCGTTGCAAACTACTTGGCTGCCGCAATCGGCCAGCCGGATCTGATGCATAAAACGATCACTGTCATCGAACAGCCGCAGCAGAAGCGCTAGTAATCGTTGTTTTCTTATCCCAACGCGCGTATCCAGAAGATTCACTAGTCCAACAAGAAGTAGATAAGAAGGTCATGGTTGACGCATGAAGGCCTCGATTCATTTCATTGACGGCGCGCAAACTTTGGTCATCCCAAAGACTCCATGAGTGTAGTGATTGCAGACGGAGGCCTGGCACTCCACACTACGTTCTGATTCGAAGATCACCATGGCTCAGACGCAGATCGCCGACGTTGTAGTTCCGCCAACAGTTCACCGGATACGCCGTGCAGAACAGTGTCGTCTCCAACGCGTTTTTTGAAGCGGCCGTGATGGTGCGCAACAGTGTCATGGAGGCCCAGCTTGCCGCTGATGGGACCCATGTCGAATTCAGGACCCCAAGTACATGCCGCCGTCGCGGAACTGCCAACTTTACGCGCGCTGCTCTAGGGATAAGTGGTGGGGTGACCTTTTGCGAGGACTCTTATCCCTGTATCTGTGCGCTTGAGTGAGGGTCTCCAGCATGAGATCCTGCGCGGTTTTTCCGGGAAGCTTCTGACGCCGCGACCGAATCAGAATGACGAGTCTCCATTTCGGCATGTGAAGCTTTGATCTCGAAATGCATGACGTGCAGCCGTAAAGCCGGTGCCCAGGTCCACAAACGGGAGCGGACACAACACTTCCAACGTCACGATTTTGCGTTGCGAGAGAGGGTGCTTGTCCGCGCAGATCGCCACCAGGGAGTCCTGGACGAACGGAGTTGCGTCTACTTCTGACGGAAGCTTCTTTGTCGTGAGCGCGTGAAAGCACAGATCAATTGACCCTTTACGGACGAGCTCCGGTGCCAACGGACTGTCAACAGATCGAACGGTGAAGTCCACGCGGGATACTGCGCGTGAAACTTGCCCAAGACGTTAGGCAAGTCGATATACGGGCTTAGACTCTGAAGGATTCTCAAGCTTATTCTCCCGCGTACGATACGACTTTGCGAACGAACAGCCTCCATGCCATCGTTGAGCATGGTCACGGCAGGCCTTGCATAGTCAAGGAAGAGAACTCCTGCATCCGTCAGTGACACACGTCTTGTGGTGCGCTCTACCAGCTTTACACCGAGTTCTTCTTCCATCTCCTTAATCGTCACGGAGAGGCCGGACTGAACGATATGCAGTTTACGTGCCGCGGAAGTGAAGCTGCCTTCCTCCGCCAATGCGATGAAGCTTCGGTAGTGCCAGATGTCCAAGACCTTCGCTTCGAACTCAAATCTATCCGAAATAGTGATAAGTGGCTTCGCGAAATGTTCTGAGTGCCCCTCAATCGTTCTGCACCTGTTCTATGTAGCATGGCGGATATGGGCGACATCCGGACCAACATCAGCAAGTCGGAGGGACGCCAATGAAAGTGCTGACAATCTCCGGCAGCCTGAGAGCAGCGTCGTCAAGCACTGCCATCCTGAACGCCCTAGCAATGAGAAGTTCGAGAACACCACCATAGCGGCAAGGACCCTTGAAGACATTTCGCTCTACAACGAAGACTTGGATATTGTTCCAGAACTATCGTCCATAGCCAGACTGCGCGCCGACGTGGCGGCGAGTGACGGCGTGGTCATCGCCACCCCGAATACAACCGTGGCGTACCCGGCGTTCTGAAGAACGCGCTTGACTGGGCATCTCGCCCAGCATCCGCGTCCTGCTTTCGTGGCAAGCCGGTGCTGATCGTCACATCGGCTCCCGGAGTGACCGGCGGCGTAAGAGCACGGTACCAACTGCGCGAAACGCTTGTGTCCATGCTCGCGCACATCGTTCCCGGCCGGGAGATCGTTCTGGGTGACGTCGAAAGCCGCATTCGCGAGCGTAGACATATCGAGCCAGACACGTTGCGCGTTCTCACGAGAGGCATCCATGCGCTTTACCAGGAGATTGCAGTCCGGCGTTTGTTCGGGGTGAGTGCATAATGCGGACGATTCGACACAGACTTGTTTGCCTGCTCGCGCTTGCGGCGTTGCGCGTGGACTTGAGTGCTCAGCAGCACCCGCCGCAGCCTGCAATTAATTTTGGCGACACCAGCATTCTTGACGCGCTGGGGGCCACCGGGTGTTTTTTTTGAAGAGATCGGGGATGCGAGCCACGGCGGTCCGAAGCTGGACGGCACGGGGCAGCCGATTCAGGAAGTCCCGACGTGAACAGCATCAGCAGCCTTACGCATGGTGTGGGGCTGACAAAGTACAAGCTCGCCAGAGCGTGGTGGGGCTTCGAAACAATCATGACCGCGGCACACGTAAACGCGGTTTGGCCGGTGTAGCGGGTGGCTTTGGCGATGTAACCGTATCTCTGTTGGTCTTGCAATGGAAGCCGATCAGGCTCGGTGCTAGTCAACTGAATCAGCGCTTTGTCCTAGATTTTGATCTGCCTGTGGGAGAGTACCGGAAGGACACTCCCGTGAGCTTGAGCGGACATGCCTTCTCGGTACATCCGTACTATGCTTTCACGTTCTCCCGGCAGGAAGCTCGAGACAAGCTGGCGCGTCCATTACCTTTACAACGGAATTAACAGAGAGCCTGCCACCGGCCACGCTCGGTCCAGTCAAGCGGGCCAGGCCATCCACTTCAACGCGACAATGGCCTACAGTTTGCCTGACGGCGTTTGGCTCGGCGCGAATGGCTATCTGCTCGAACAGGTTACCGCTCCTAAGATCGATGGCTTAGCGGTTTCAGGATCATCAGAGCAAGTCGGCTCGATCAGCCCGGGCTTGTCTGGATCATGGGCAGTACCTGCTGTACGCAAATGGATATCACGAGATCGGCGCACTCAACCGCTCTCAGGGGAGCAAGCTCGTCCTGCGCGCCTCGCAGAGCAGCACCACGTCTTAGCATTAGACCCACCCGGATTGGACGGATCCGATCCAGCAGCCGCAGGCTAGACACGGCAAACATCGCAAATGTGCTGGCAACTGCCGTGAAGACCATTACGACCCTACCTATTCATCTGGTAGGACACGACGTGGGTGGCTGGATCGCCTATGCGTGGGCCGCACAGTTCCCGGAGCAGCTCAATAGCCTGACCTTGCTGGATACTGCGGTTCCGGGTACGGGCGCTTCGCAGACGTTTCCCTTGCCACCGGAACTGAACGAGAAGTTGTGGCAGTTTTCATTCAACACACTTCCGACCTACCAGAAATCTTGACCGTGGGGCGCGAACGCCAACTGTTCGATTGGCTTTTTCAGCAGAAGTCCGCGCGACTCGACCGAGTTCCGCAAGCCAACCGCAACCACTACGTAGAAGCCTACGCCCGTCCCGGAGCCATGAGCCGTGGCTTCGCTTATTACCGCGTCGTTGCCCAAAGCGCGAGGCAGAACAAGGTTATTCAGCAAAACGAAGTTGCGGATGCCCGTGCTTGCACTGGGGGCAGCAGCGCGACCGGAGACCGCCTACAGAGTGCGGTGGAGCCGCTCGCACTGCACGTCGAAGGAGGAGCCATTAAGGACTGCGGACACTATGTCATGGAAGAACAGCCCGAGATCGTAGCCGAGCAGCTGCTGCGGTTTTTCAATAAGGTGGGGGTCCGCTCTTGAAGGCTTACCTGGTCTCAATTTCCTCTGGGTTGCGCCGTGGGATTGCTGTATGCGGCATGTCGTGTGAAAAATCCCGCACCACCGCTTCTCGCTCTTGCTGGTCTTCTCGGCATGGTATTGGGAGAAAGCGCTTTGGCATTTCTGAAAGCAACACTTCGAAAAACAGCAAAGGAGAACTTGCATGTCCAAGGGAATTGTTTCCGCAAGGCACGTCGATCATATTCGGCATCACCGTACCCGATCTTGACGCTGCTATCCAGTTTTTCCAGGACGCGTTGGGTGCCGATCTTTTATGGAAGTTCGGACCGTTCGACGAGACACCAACCGGCGTCAAGATCAACAGCATACATCTAGCAATGCTGCGCCTCGGACCCAACATCAACGTCGAACTGATGACCTTCGACGCCGTCACACAAAATCGCACGATGCCGAGCAACGTCGATTACGGTGCAACCCACATCGCCTTCTTCGTGGACGATATTGATGCAGCAGCGCAGTCACTCAAGGAGCATGGTGCGGAACTGCTGAAAGGATCGCTCGACGCGAAGGGTGACGTAAAGCAAGGCGAACGCATCTGGTACTTCAGAACGCCCTGGGGAGCATTCATGGAGATCCTGTGGCGCCCGGACCACCTCGGGTATGAGAAGGAGACGGAGAGCCGCCTCTATAAGCCGCATGACAGATGGTCTGCCGACTAGATATTTGCAGCATTCTGGGCCGAGCGACCGGCGACACCTACGACCCACGCTCTTTGTGACCCGGCCTGCTTTCCGTAACCCATGCATCAGCACGTCCTTCAGCCGATACGCACTCGCTCCAGTTCGGGCTAACATCCCTGTAGCAACTCCGGCGAGAGTGCCTAGGAGTTCGTCAGCAGGAAAGTCTCAACGGATCGATCTCGCACGAATCGAAGCATTTATGAGATACGTGATTACTCCAAGAGCTTCGTATTTAAAGATGATGCAAGTTCTGCCGCACGCGGAAGCGTAGAGCACAAGGTGGAGGCGAGTGCCCGCTTCGTCCCAGCAGGCGCCAGCGCTTCACGGTTGCGTGCTGCATCTGCGCGAAGTTTAGAACACTAGCTCTGGCTCATGGATGAGGTCTCAGGCGACATTTCCGCCCCCTTCTCCCCAAGGTTAAGTCAGGATCGACGCTAATCTAAAGGTTTCGCTGGCGGCGAGCTGCACAAGCTGCTCCGCATCTCGCCAAAACTTAGCTGCCCTGTTTTGATCGTACGACACCTTGGACGACCGAACCTCGGTGAGGCCCAGATTCAAGCGCTTTTCAGCGAGCTTTGAAGATGCCGCCCAGCCACGACCCGCATCGCCGTCTGTGATCAGAATCGAGGTCCCCCTCTTGCCTCCGGCTGACACCGGACACAACTCGGTTGACCTGAAATATCTCGCACTCAAGAAGATTGTCAGCAGGCGCGTGGTGGCATTCTGATCCTCTACACCTTGAGGACTGATCGGGCTTCTAGTGACAGACAGGATCCACTCTTTGGTTTCTCTACCGCTCTGTGCCCTATGTGCGAATACACCTGCTTGTTGAAGATCAGAAAGGGACAGAAGTGCTTCGACTTGGCTGTGCATCGGTGAAGTGAGGGAGGTCTGCCATGACTTCCCTCACTTCCGGAGAGGTCATGGCATTTCGAGTCGCTTGCTCATCCCGAAAGCAACAGGCACAGATCGCAATGGTTCCTTCTCCTGAGCCCTCCGGAAAGAATGCGGCGACGCTCTCCAGGCCATATCGCCTCCATTTCTCCATCACAAGCGGCAGATGAGAGTGTACGTAGTAGTTGCGATCGAAGCGGGTGGTTGAATCGCCCGGGTAGGTCACATAAAGCAATTGCATGACTCGCTCCTTGTGTGCTGTAGGTAGCTAGATTGATCCGTTCGCGCTGTCGGCGTGCTGTTCCAACCATTGCAGGACAGGTTGCAAAGCTGCATCGGAGTTCTTTTCGTAAATCAAGCCATGCCCATTGCCGTGGATGCCACGATCGGGAAGGTTCAACAGTTCCGCGGCCGCGCCTGCATGTCGAAGGAACTCGACAATCTTCGGTCCAAATGGTGCGAAGTGAGACGTTTCTCCCGTTACGACAGCAATGGGTAGGCCGACTAGGGCAGGCATGCGTAGCGTCTCAGGAGCAGCTGCCTTTACCTCCTCTGGTGTCAGCCGGGACGGGTCATAGGTGACTGGCGCCGCAGTCAAGCCCCAGGCAAGCGCGCCGATGCCGGGTGTGTCGGCAAACGGCGGTCCCATGGGTTCGATACTTACGATGGCGGCCACCAGTCCGGGTCGCCGGTCGGCTACCAACCAGCCATCCGGACCTGAGGCGGAATGGGTTATTACAATCGCGGGGCCGATACGGTCAAGCAGACGAGCTAACCGGTCCGCGTCCATGTCTTCTGAATCCGCAAGGTTGGCCGGCATAGGCCCGTAGCCAGCTAGGAAGTCATCGTACGTTGCAGTGTCTTCAGGGTTGAAGGGCCACTGCGTCTGCTTGGCCTCTGCCTCTGGCGCGAAGTACACCTCACGTGCCCGCTCATAAGAAAACGGCGGCCCTGTAGGACCAACGATCTCTGGGTGGTAGGGTGAGCGGCCATGCCCAGGCCGGTCTACCAACAGCACTGCATACCCGGCTTCCTGGAAGCGTCGCGCCCAGCCGGGCCGTCCGTCCGGGGTGTCCAGCCACTCCAGGTTCTGATAGGTACCGCCGTGCACAAGCACAATCGGCAGCGGCTTGGTCACTTCAGCCGGAGCCTCCCACTCCACAAACATCGGCCCACGCTGGTACGTCTGGCCGTCTTTGATGACGCGCTCTCCCGGTATCCAGAAGTAGCCACGACGAGAGGTTCGCAATGGCGTATCGGCCCAGAAGAGTTTCGGTCTGGCTCCGTTTTGTACGGCTTGCTGTAGCAGAGGATTAGCCATTGGATTGTCCCTCCTTCTTCGCGCGTGCGTGCTGCTGCGTCGCTTGGGCCAGGGCCGACCAGTCCTTGTCGCCGAGCCCCTGGTCTACGGCCTGCATCATCGCTTCCTGAACGATCTTTGCGGCACCCAACGTGGTGCCTTTCGCTTTGGCTGCCTCTAGTGCAAGGTTTACATCTTTGAGACCTAGAGTGAGTTTGAAGCCGGGCTCATACCGGCTTTGTGCAATGTTTTCGCCATAGCGCTTGTAGCTCGGGCAGGCAAACATGGTGCTAGTCACAATCTCGAGGAAGTCCCCTGCCTTGAGTCCGTAGCTTTCGGTCAGGGCGGTTGCCTCGCCCATTGCTTCAATGGCCAGAGTGATCAGCAAATTGCCTGCGATTTTAGCGATATTCGCGTGTTTGGGGTCATCTCCCAATGGCCATGTCTTCTGGCCCAGAGCATCCAGCAGCGGCTGCACCTTCGCGATGGCGTTTGGATCGCCAGCAGCCATGATATTCAACTCGCCCTTTGCCGCAACAGAGGGGATGCCGAAGACCGTTGCCGAAACGTAGCCAACGCCCACGTCCCGATGCGCTTGCTGAAGCCTCTCAACAATCGCCGGCGAAATTGTCGCCATCATTACGTGCACGCAATCCTTGTTAGCGCCACCTAGCACGCCACCTTCTAGAATGACGCTCTCGACAGCATGGTCGTCGGCGAGCATCGTGATGACGGCCTGCTTTGCGAAGGCCTGTCCAGGCGAGTCCAAAACGGTGACTCTCTCCACCTTTTTGGCTGCGTCCTGGTTGCGGTCCCACACGCTTACCTGATGACCAGCCTTGAGAAGGTTGGGAATCATCGCTGCTCCCATGCTGCCTGCGCCAAGAAATCCGATGTCCATGCCGAACCTGCCTTTCGCGTTGCGTTTAGTGGTGGTCAAGAACATCTACGAGGACCGCTGTATCCCAGTAGAAGGGTCTTAATTCAAGAATGTGGGCCTCGCGCAGCCGGAAGAACTGAAGAAGCGGCCAATCCGCTTTGCGTTGTTGGTCCCGCGTCTCGGCATACACGTGCGAGCGGCTCACCACAACATCTCCAACGACAAACAGTTCAGATCCCTTCACTTCCAGCGATGCCCATACACTCGAGAAAGCCCGCAGCCACTTCTCAAACCCGGCGCGTCCGCGCCACTCGCCGCCATAGGGCAGAGAAGCGGGTTGGTAGATCACGCACTCTGCGTCGAGTGTGGCCCCTACCGGTGCGAAGTCGGGCTCGGGCGCGAGCAGGTAGGCTGCCTCCGCTGCGTAGAAACGCTCGATAACTGCTTTCGCGTTTTCGTCCGCCGTCATTGCCCATTCCCTTCGTTCGCTGCTGCAACGTACTCTGGAACATTCCAGTAGAACGGACGGAACTCGATGATCTTGCCGCTCTGCACAGTGACGACCTGCACCATGGGCAGACGAAGCTCATTGCCCGTGACGCGTATGCGGGTAACCAGTTCACACGTGACGACGACAGTTTCACCCTTCTCATAGAAGGCAGGGGATCGCGCGTCGACTCGGTCAAAGATGTTGCGCATGGCCTCGGCCCATCGGCGATAGCCCTCATGGCCCCGGAACTCGCCACCATAAGGAAGGTCGGGACTCTGATGCAGAACCACCGCGGGATCAAGAGTCGCTCGCATTGCGTCGAAGCCGGAGCTATCCTCCACCGCTGATTGCATAAACGTTCGCTCGGCCGCGTAGAAGCGCTCCAGCACCTGCCGCGGCGACTCCACCGAGCTTTCATTCGCTCCTGCCATGTGACCTCCTAGGGCTAGCTGATATGTAGACCAGTTGATTTACAATGATGACATGAGTTCCGCAGACGTTGCACAAAAAGAGACTGATCGATCAAAAAATCCTGGTGCGCCCAAGCGGCAGCGGGGACGGCCTCGTCAATTTGATCGCGAGGAGGGACTTCGGCAGGCTCTTAAACTGTTTTGGCTCCGGGGGTATGAAGCCACGTCGATGTCGGATCTGCGGACGGCTCTCGGCATTACACAAGCGAGTCTCTACGCCGCTTACGAGAGCAAGGAAGCGATGTTTCGCGAGGTTGTGGATCTATATCTAGAGACGAAAGGTAACATCGCAGGCCGGACGCTGCCCCACCTCGACAACGCCAGAGAGGCCATCGAGGCCATGCTGCGGGAAGCGGTACGTCTGTTTACTGAGGATTACGCGCCCGGTGGGTGTCTTGTGGTTCTCGGCGCGACCAACTGTACCGCAGAGAACAGGGATGTGCAGGAGTATCTAGCGGGGCTCCGGCGCGGGACACTGGCCACCATCACCGATCGCCTCCTGCAGGCCCAGAAAATGGGTGAGTTGGGCCGCGACGTCTCGGTTTCTGGACTGGCCGGGTACTACACCATGGTCCTGCACGGACTCTCCATCCCGGCTCGGGATGGCGCCACTCGCGAGGAGCTCACGCAAATTGTGAACCTCGCGATGGAAGTCTGGCCCACGTAGCAGGGATGGGCGCTGACTCGGCTTGAACAGACAAGAGTAATCCAAAACCTTCCGCCATCTTGTGGCATCCTGCTCAAGGCCAACGGGCAAGATGCGAAGAAGATTCGGGAGTTTTAAGGAACGCCAACGGCAGGATCACGCCTGACGTGTATACGCAGGCCGTGAACTTATAAGCGAGCCGCACAGAGCAAAGTTGTAAGGATGATGGTGTCCGGCGCGGATTACAAAGAGGTTGAGAGATTGAACTGACTCTCTCTGGTACCCGTGCGAGTATTCGAACCCGGATTCAATTGTGACTTGAGGTTCCATACGAAGCTAAATGCTTTGCTTGTATGGCGGGGACGACGGGGCTCGAACCCGCGACCTCTGCCGTGACAGGGCAG
>CALMRM010000316.1:0-776 GCA_937871605.1 uncultured Terriglobus sp.
GACCGGTGGGGGTTGAAAGTCGCAGCGTAAGCGGTAGACAAGCAGCATCATCAACACCACCGTGCCGCTGCCGTGCCCTCCGTTGGCCCCAGCAGTCCTGAGCAGGGGCACGGAGATGCCCAGGCACACCGCTGCCAGACCGGCCAAGACCATGGCCCACACGCGCCGCGGCAAGCCACAATCGACTAGCGGCGTCAGCAGAAAGCTGACGTAGCTCGCCGTCAAAATGAGTGCGGCGATCTCCGATTCGCGCTCCAGCGACACGCCACGTTCTGGCAACAACTGCGCGAGCGACACAGCCACAAAGCCGTTAAACGAGCCGCCATACAGGATGCCAAACACCCAAGGCGGTGTGTGCCGTGCCGCTTGTGGACGCGTGACGAAGGAAGTGGACACCTGTCGCCATGCTACTGCGGCTGACTCCACTTCTTGGGTGTAGGTGCAATGAGGCACCACATTGGTGAAGACACCCTCTGGCAGGTATGTATACGTAGCAGCCTGCCTGCAATGACATCACGCCTCTCCGTGTAAACTAGGCAGGTACACCGGTTCTCGCAGACCATCTGCGCGGGCAGGTCAATGGAGCGGCACGTGAGCTCCTGTCGGGACGTGGCTCAGCCTGGTAGAGCGCACCCTTGGGGTGGGTGAGGTCGCAAGTTCGAATCTTGTCGTCCCGACCATTTAAGCCCTATGCAGAAGCGGGGGGGGGGGGGGGGGGGCCGGGGGGGGGGCCCCCCCCCCCGCCCGCGGCGCCGCCGCGGGGGGGGGGGGGGCCG
>CALMRM010000316.1:786-2260 GCA_937871605.1 uncultured Terriglobus sp.
CCACATAAAACCCCCGCCGCCGCCGGGCCGCCCCGCCCCCCCCCGCTTCTGCTGCAACACCTCGCCGAGAGGCTCAGCCGTTGTGGCGATGCCGGTGACCGCGAAGCGAACGGGACGCATACTGCCGTCCTGCAGGTGCGCCAAACTGCCACTGCCGCACCGGGCCTACATCCACGTGCACAAAACCGCTGCGAGGATAGTAGCCAACACCACCCATTCCGAGGCTGAGTGCGGCGTCGCGCAGGGCGCGTGTGCTGACGCCCGGGATACGGATGTCGATGGCCTTGGACAGCATGTGCTGCGAGTGTTCTGCAACGCCAGTCTCGGCAGAGCGTGTTCTCAGAAAGTCGTTCGACTCCGGCGTGCGATAGCCGCAGACGATGTCGATGGTGGCTCCAGGCCGGTGCAGCTTCGCAAGCAGTGCATGCAACAGGTCGAATTCGCGCGGATCGTAGTTGGCAACGTCGTTGGTGCGGTGATCGCGTAGAAAATGGTTCAGCATGGCCACGCCCATGCTCGAGTACTGCCCCCCCTGCTTGTAGGCCACGTCGATGGACTCGCCGGTGTGCAGGTGGTGCAGTTTGAGCCGCAGGGTATCGAGCAGGCCGGTATGGGACGATGCCAGCGTGGGCAAACGGGGGATCTCGTCTGCACGCATGAAGCACGTGACGGAGGCAATCACTGCAAGGGAAAACCAGGTGGCGGCACGCTGCAGAGGCATAAAAGGCATCGCGAAAAGCACTCCAGGGGTTGACATGGGCCTGAGGAGATGTGCGGCAACGGTATGCGCGCGATCTCCCGTGGTGGTGCCTACAAAGACTGTATCGCAAACAAGAGGTGTATCGGCCAGGAAGCGCCGTTGCATGAATGTCAGAACGCGACATATTGCGAGGATGTTCTCATCAGCAAAGCTGCCGAAAACGGGTTGAGCACTTCAGGCGGTACGCCAGCCGCGCGCGACGGCTTGCGGATGCACTCGCCTCCCGTCAGTAAAATACAAAGGAAAGCGGGGCAGTTGGACAGTGGGCCGGTTAGACTCGACTTTGCGAAAAAGGTTTGCATCGGCTGCTGACAACCTGTGGTACGCTTGTCGCAATCGTTCGAACTCGATGTAGGTTCTTTGCTAGCCCTGCCCAAAACGCACTTGCAAAACCGTATTGAATAGAGCGAAACACTCGTACTACAAGGCCAGGGACAAGCAATGGAACAGGGAAACGTAAAGTGGTTCAACGACGCCAAAGGCTTCGGATTCATATCACGCGATAACGGTGAGGATGTGTTTGTGCACCACACCGCGATTCAGTCACAGGGCTTCCGCTCGCTGCAGGAAGGCCAGCGTGTCACCTTCAATGTGGTGAAGGGACCCAAGGGCTGGCAGGCAGAGAACGTTTCGCCCGCATAACCCAGGTACAGCACAGAGAGAGGCCGGCAACTTAAGCCGGCCTTTTCTGTTGCACACATCCGCGCTCAACTG
>CALMRM010000316.1:2270-3846 GCA_937871605.1 uncultured Terriglobus sp.
CTCTTATTGAGAGTATGCTTGGTCAGTACCGGCACAGGGGCCATTGCGCACCAGCCAAGCTGCAGCACTTCAAGTTCTCCCCGGCGCCGTACGCGCCACCACCCTCAAGCAAGGCCATGCGGCCTGGAGCATCCATCCCCGATGCGTACTGTTGTTCAAGACAAATATTTCCTGCGCGACCTCCATCGCGAAATCGATCTTTATGACCGCAAGCTGATCCACATGCTGAAGCATGAAGCGTTTGCCACGGATGCGCTGCGTGACGCGGCTGCGCGCAAGCTGGCCACCAAGCGCGAGGCACTGGCAGCAACGGCGAAATCGCTGGCGGCTTCCGGCATCGAGTTCCAGGACCACGAGCTGCCGCGTTCCTTCCGCCCGGAAGGCTGGATAGCACCGGACGCACCTGCGGACGGCGAAGCCTCCGGCGCGCAAGCCGCGGTGGCTGTCACCACGCTGCACCAGTCGGAGCAACCGTCTGCCTTTGGTGAGCAGATCGCCCGCCTGCAGCGGGAACGGACGCTGAGCGAGGAAGAGTCGCCGTTAGCCACCGCGCTGGGCTCATGGCAGGATGACCTTGCAGCATATAAGAAAAAGCGGCAGAAAAGCGCCTAGGCTGCAGGGCCGTACAGCTGTCGCATGTGCGCTGGCATGGATAAGATCTCGTCTTACACGTATCTTTAAAGCATGCGCGATCTTTTCTCGCTCCCGCTCACCCGCAATGACGGCAGTGTCTCCACCCTGACCGACTACCGCGGCAAGGTTCTGCTGATTGTCAACGTGGCCTCGAAATGTGGCCTGACGCCGCAGTACGACGCTTTAGAAAAGACATACGCCCGCTTTCGTGACGCGGGTCTTGAGGTTCTGGCCTTTCCAGCAAACGACTTTGCCGGACAGGAGCCAGGCTCCAACGAAGAAATTGCGCAGTTTTGCCGCGGTACCTTTGGCACAAGCTTCCCACTGTTTTCCAAGATCGCGGTGGTGGGCCCATCCAAGCACCCGCTCTATGCTGCCCTGATCGATGCGCTGCCGCACTCTGAGGGTGCGGGCAAGCAGGGCATGATCGACGGCCTGGTCAGGTTTGGCGTGACGCCCAACCAGGAGCCGGAGCTGATGTGGAACTTTGAGAAGTTCCTGCTCGGGCGCGACGGCACACCCTTGGCACGCTTCTCGCCGGACACACTGCCGGACAGTCCTGCCATTACCGGGGCCATTGAGCGCGCCCTGCGCGACCGCTGAAGCTGAGCAACTTGCAGAGCTGCTTTAACTCCGTGGCCGGCACAGGCCGCAGCGTCGTCGCAGGCCGCAAATGCAAAGCGTAACTCAGCGGCGACCTATGCGAGTGCTCGCTCTTTACGCTTGCTGGATGACTCTATTCAGCGTTGCAGCTAGCAGGCTATGCGCTACCGGTGGGTTGCGTCGTACTGCGCCTCTTGATCGTGCCTGTGCGCAGCGTTCGCATGGCCCGCAACGGCGCCGCCACCTGCACCAATCGCTCCACCGATGAGGGCACCCTTGCCCCCGCCCGCCAGCGCACCAATGCCACTCCCCGCCGCGCCGCCGATGAGCGCACCCTTGC
>CALMRM010000317.1:0-1160 GCA_937871605.1 uncultured Terriglobus sp.
CGTCGTCCGCATCCACGCTCGATATCGTGGATAAGGTGAAGGCCGTGCTGCCGCGCATCGTGGCCAACCTGCCGCCACCCGCGCCCGATATCAAGATCCTGTTCGATCAATCGATCTTTGTGAAAGCTGCGCTGCAGGGCGTGGTGAAGGAAGCCGCCATCGCTGCCGGCCTGACCGCCATCATGATCCTGCTCTTCCTTGGTTCATGGCGATCCACGGTCATCATCGCGGTGTCTATTCCGCTGTCGATTCTGGTGTCCGTCATTGTGTTGAAGGCGCTCGGCCAGACCTTGAACACCATGACCCTGGGTGGATTGGGACTCGCGGTCGGCATCCTGGTGGACGACGCAACGGTCGAAATCGAAAATATCCACCGCAACCTGGGCCTGGGCAAGGAGATCGAGCCCGCCATTCTGGATGGCGCGGCGCAGATCGCGGTGCCTGCGTTCGTGTCCACGCTGGCCATCTGCATCGTGTTTGTGCCGGTGGTGTTCTTGTCCGGCGCGGCGAAAAGTCTGTTTACACCGCTGGGCATGGCAGTGGTGTTTGCCATGCTGGCGTCGTACCTCCTGTCGCGCACGCTGGTGCCCACCATGGTCAAGTTCCTGCTGGCCAAGGAAGTGGATGTGTACGCACTGGCTGAAGCAGAGCACGGCGACCATGCCCTGTCGCCCACTGAACTCGCCGAGATCGAGCAGAAACGGCAGGGCCTGGGTGCGGTATGGCGCACGCACTTCGCATTTAATCGAGTTTTCGAACGTCTACGCGGACGCTACCAGCGCGCATTGGACTGGGCGCTGGTGCACTCCAGGTTCACGCTTGGTTGCTTTGGCGTCTTCATCCTGCTCTCGCTGTGCACGCTGCCGTTCATCGGTCGCGACTTCTTTCCGGACGTGGACGCCGGCACCTTCCGTTTACACGTGCGCACCGCGCCGGGCACGCGGCTGGAGTCGACAGAGCAGGTGTTCAGCCAGGTAGAGCAGGTCATCCGGCAGGTCATCCCGGCAAACGAGATCACCGGCGTGCTGGACAACATGGGTGTGCCAAACGGCACCTTCAATCTGGCCTTTGGTGATGGATCTCTGTCGGATGTGCAGGACGGCGAGATCCTGGTGTCGCTGGGCGAAGGCCATAAACCCACGGCCATGTACCGGGCAAAG
>CALMRM010000317.1:1170-3694 GCA_937871605.1 uncultured Terriglobus sp.
CCAAATCCTGAATTTCGGCCTGCCCGCACCCATTGACATCCAGATCAGTGGACGCCTGGCCCAACAGAACTACGCAACCGCACAGGCCATCCGGGCAGAGGTGGCCAGGGTACCGGGCGCGGTAGACGTGCATGTCCACCAGGTGTTGTATGCGCCGGAACTACGCGTGAACGTAGACCGGACGCGTGCGCAGCAGGTGAACCTCACCGAGTCCAGCGTGGCCAACAGCATGCTGTTTGCACTCTCCGGCTCCGGCACGGCGACACCGAACTACTGGCTCAACCCACAGAACGGCGTGAACTATTCCGTAGTGGTCATGGTGCCGCCCTTCAAGATGGATTCCGTGGCTGCCCTGAACTCCCTGCCCGTGAACGCAGGCACATCCGAGGCGGTGAGTACTTCGCCAGAGGGTACCAGCGGCACGCCAGCCGCGCCGCCCGCGCAGTTGTTGGCCAACGTGGCGCAGATCGCCCACGTCTCAAGCCCGGCCATCACGAACCATTACAACGTGCAGCCGGTCTACGATGTCTTCGCCAATGTGCAGGGCCGCGACCTCGGCGGCGTGTACAGCGACATCGAGCGCATCCTGAAGAAGTACGAACCGGGCAAAGGCAAGCTGGCCAAGGGTGCCACGCTGACTGTTCGCGGTCAGGTGAAGAGCATGGAAGACAGCTTCGCCGGCCTGGGCCTCGGCATGATCTTTGCCGTGCTGCTGGTGTACCTCTTGATGGTGGTCAACTTTCAGAGCTGGCTGGACCCCTTCATCATCCTCATGGCCCTGCCTGGCGCGGCGTGCGGCATCCTGTGGATGCTGTTCCTGACCGGCACCACGTTCTCTGTGCCGTCGCTGATGGGTGCCATCATGACGGTGGGTGTGGCCACCGCGAACTCCATCCTGATGGTCACCTTTGCCAACGACCAGCGCAGCCTGGGCCTGAGCAGTGTGGAAGCCGCAGCCGCGGCTGGCTTTACCCGCCTGCGGCCCGTGCTGATGACGGCTCTTGCCATGATCCTTGGCATGCTGCCCATGTCGCTGGGCATGGGCGAGGGCGGAGAGCAGAACGCACCACTGGGCCGTGCCGTCATTGGCGGGCTGCTTGTGGCCACCGCAACCACCCTGGTCATTGTGCCCATCTTCTACTCACTGCTGCGCAAGACACCGCCACTGAGCATGCAGGTGGAAGCCACGACCGAGCACGAGGAGTTTCTTGAGCATGCCTAAGCACACTCCGGTACGACCGAGCCGCCCAAAAAGAGGAGGGAGATAAGCATGGCCCAAAACTACTCCGACGCCCCTGTTCTGCCCGGTGAGCACGATGTTCGCGCCACGCCACAGGAGAAGCGGTCTGCGGGGCGTGGTGCCTTCTTTTCGGCCTTTGCGGCTTTTCTGCTGCTTGCGCTGTTGGGGGTGGCATTCCTGATTCCCAAGCTGCGGCATCGTGACTCGCTGGTGGACCAGGCGCGTGCAGAGGCTGGGCCGCCGCCCGTGGTGGTCACAAAACTTACTCTCGGGCAGCGTTCCTCCAAGCTGGAACTGCCCGGCACCGTGCAGGCATTTGAGCAGACACCGATCTTTGCGCGCACCGCCGGGTACGTGTCCAAGCGCCTGGTCGACATTGGCGATCATGTTCGCGCGGGACAGCTGCTGGCCACCATCGAAGATCCCCAGACGCAGCAGTCGCTGCTGCAGGCCAAGGCGACTCAACTGCAACTGCAGGCACAACTGTTGCAAGCGCAGGCCAACGCGCACCTCTCGACCCTCAACAACACTCGCAACCAGCAACTGCAACAGGAAGGCGTCGTCTCGCAGGCCACGGCAGACACCTTTACCGCGCAGGCGGGTGTGAACGACGCCACGGTCAATGCCGCACGCGCCAACATCGCTGCGGGCGAGGCGAACGTGCGCTCCCTGCAGGAGCAGGCCAGCTTTTCGCGAGTCACGGCACCGTTCGCAGGTGTCATCCTGTCGCGCGGCATAGACACCGGGTCACTTATCTCGTCGGGGTCGGCCACCACTGTGACGCAACTGTTTACCATTGGCCAGGCAGGGACGGTGCGTGTCTTTACCAACGTGCCGCAATCCAGCGCGCCTGCTGTCCTTGGTGCCAGCACCGCGCAGGTCCAGTTTCGCGAACTGCCAGGACAGACCTTTTCCGGAAAGGTCACGCGTACGTCGCAGGCCATCGACCCAACTTCGCGCACGCTGCTCGCGGAAATCGACCTGCCGAACAGTAGCGGCAATATCCTGCCCGGCATGTTCGCGACCGTCACCTTCGCCGTCAACGACGCACAGCCGCCCGTTCTGATCCCCGCGAACGCCCTGTTTGTGCGTACAGCGGGACCGCAGACGTTTGTGTTGGATAGCAACCACGTGGCTCACATCCGCAACCTGGTACTTGGGCGCGACTTCGGCTCCAACACAGAGGTTGTTAGCGGGCTTAAGCAGGGCGACCTGGTTGTGCTGTCCCCGTCCGACGCAGTCACAGATGGAACGAAAGTCGATCCGGAAATGCAGCAGTGACGC
>CALMRM010000317.1:3704-4105 GCA_937871605.1 uncultured Terriglobus sp.
TCGTGTCGCTGCGCGGCATCCGCAAGGTCTACGAGGGAAAGCAGGCCGTCACCGCCGTCGACGGCATCGACCTGGATGTGCACGAAGGCGAAATCTACGGCCTGCTGGGCCCGAACGGCGCGGGCAAAACGACCACCATCTCCATCTGCACCACGCGCGTGCTGCCGACCGGCGGCACCGTGCGCATTGCAGGCGTTGACGCTGTCCGCAACCCGGCGGATGCGCGGCGCTATATGGGCGTGGTGCCGCAGTACAACACGCTCGAACGCGCCTGTACGGTTGCTGAAAACATCCAGTTCCACTGCCTCTACTTCGGCTTTTCCAAGGCCGACGCAAAGGCCCGTACGGCGCAGCTGTTGGAGCAGTTTCACCTGACCGAACGGGCAGGAGCCTACCCGGCG
>CALMRM010000317.1:4115-6002 GCA_937871605.1 uncultured Terriglobus sp.
CTCTCCGGGGGCCTGGCACAACGTGTGCAGATCGCCCGCGCCATCGCCCACCACCCGCGCGTGCTATTCCTGGACGAGCCCTCCGCCGGGCTGGACCCGCAGAGCCGCATCGCCATGTGGGAGGCCGTGCAGCGCCTGCACACCGAGGGCATTACCGTGGTGCTGACCACGCATTACATGGAGGAGGCGGACGAACTGTGCGACCGCGTCGCCATTGTGGATGCCGGAAAAATTCTGGTGGAAGACACACCCGCTGCGCTCAAAAGCTCCGTCGGCGCCAAGACGCTGTACGAGTTGGACCTGCGCGAACCAGCCGAATCGCTGATCTCGGTGCTCTCTGCCCTGCCCCACGTCAGCGGCGTGGAGCCTACACCGCGCGGTCTGCGGGTAATGGCCGAAAATGCAGACGGCCTGTTGCCGCAGGTCGTCTCCGCCGCGTCCAGCTATGGCCTCAGCGACTTGAGCATCACAGAGCCCACGCTCGAAACCGTCTTCATCCGCCTCACCGGCCGCGACCTTCGCGAGTAGCCGCCCGCACACGGAGCACACAACCCCATGTCCACCGCCCTTGCAACACCCGCTGCCACGCTGGCCACAGCCACGCCGGCCCCTCCTGCAACGCAGTACCTGCGCGCCTTCCTGGGCCTGTTCGTGCGCGACCTGCATGTGCTGCGGCGCGAGATCGGGCCGTTCATGGTGCGCATCGTCATGAACCCGCTACTGTTCTTGTTTGTGTTCACGTACATCATGCCGCACATGTCCAACGGCGCGGCCATGAACCCGACGGCGAGCATGGCGTCTGCCACGGGCGTCAATTTCTCGACGGTGCTGCTGCCCGGCCTCATGGCCGTAGCCATCATGTTCAGCGGCATTGCCGCCGTGGCCCTGCCGTTGGCGGTGGACTTCGGCAGCACACGCGAGATCGACGACCGCGTGATGTGCCCGCTGCCCACCAGCTTTGTCGCCTTTGAAAAGATCATCTTCTCCGCCCTGCAGTCGATGATCGCTGCTGCCATCGTGTTCCCGCTGGCGTATTACATTCCCAGCACGCCGGTGTACGCGCACGTGACCAGCTGGCCCTTCCTCATCGCCGTGGTGGTTCTGGCTTCGCTCACGGCGGGCGCGCTGGGGCTCACCATCGGCACCGCGGTTAAGCCCGCGCAGATTGGGCTCATCTTCGGTGTGGTCGTCATGCCCATTACATTCCTGGGCTGCGTGTACTACCCGTGGCGCGCGCTCGCGGCCATTCACTGGCTCCAGCTTGGCGTCTTGATCAACCCCATCGTGTACATGAGCGAAGGCCTGCGCGCAGGGCTGACCCCCACCCTGCCGCACATGGCGCCAGCCATGATCCTGCTTATGCTCTGCTTCTTCCTCGCGCTGCTCACGTGGCTGGGTACACGCGGGTTCATTCGCCGGGTAATCGGCTAGCCTGCTGCCATCCTTACCGTAGCGAAGGATCCCATGACCGTTCGCGGATGCAAGGCAGTCGAGACGTTTTAGCGCAAAAGGCACTTGCAGTTGCCGCGTACCCAGAACCTGTGGGATCCTTCGCTGCGCTCAGGATGACGCCTACCTCTATGCCAACGCTCCGGCAAGCTCCCGGTTCGCATCGCGTGCAGCGTGCATTTTCTCCCGCAGATCACCCGCAATCAGCGCGCCATGGAAGCGGCCGTTCTCAATGAAGATTTCGTTCGTACGCTCGCCTGCCACAATCACGCCCGCAAGGTAAATGCCCTTCACATTCGACTCCAGTGTGGCCGGGTTCACCACCGGGCAGCGGTCGTTCTCTGGATCGAGCGTGACACCCAGCCGCTCCAGGAAGCTGAAATCCGGGTGGTAGCCAGTCAGGGCAAACACAAAGTCGTTCGGCAGCGTCGTCTCGCC